>JBKHXU010000134.1:0-20610 GCA_046565865.1 Gammaproteobacteria bacterium
CGCGCTATCAGCGTTACAAGCCGGACTTCACGCTCGAATTCGTCGATGCCGATGCCGACCCCGAACGCGTGCGCACCGCGAATGTGCTGCCGGGTGGCGAGGTGTTCTTCGCCTACAAAGGCACCACCGAACGCCTCGCGGTCGGCGCACTCACCGAGGAAGGCATCACCAACGCCATCACCCGCCTCGGGCGCAGCGGCGAGCGCTGGTGGGTGTTCGTCAGCGGCCACGGCGAGCGCAGCCCGGACAAGCAGGCGAACTTCGATCTCTCGAGTTGGGCCACACAATTGCGCGCGCGCGGCATCAAGACGCGCACGCTGGCGCTGGCGGAGAACGCACAAGTCCCGCGCAACACCACGGCACTCGTGATCGCCGGCCCGCGCGTCACGTTCTTGCCCGGCGAGGTCAAGGCGATCGAGGCATACATCAAGAACGGCGGCAATCTGCTGTGGCTCGCCGATCCCGGACCGCTGCACGGACTCGACCGGCTCGCGGAAGCGCTCGGCGTCGAATTCCAGCCGGGCATGATCGTCGATCCGGTAGCGGATAAGCTCGTCGGCGATCCCGCCGCGGTGATCGTGTCGCGCTACACCAATCACCCCGTGGTGAAGAACTTCAGCAACGTGACGGTGTTCCCGCAGGCCGTGGGTCTGAGCGTGCGCGCCCCCGAGGGCTGGAAACAGACGGTGCTGCTCGATACCAACAACGGCGCCTGGTCCGAGACCGGGCCGGTCATGGGCCAAGTGCAATTCGACAAGGGGCGCGACATCCGCGGCCCGCTCACCCTCGCCGTGGCGCTGACGCGCGACGTCGAGGGCCGCGAGCAGCGCGTGGTGGTCATCGGCGACGGCGATTTTCTGTCGAATCAGGTGCTCGCCAACGGCGGCAATCTCGAATTCGGCATGAACCTCGCCAACTGGCTGTCGCAGGACGACGCCTACGTCGACATCCCGGTCCAGGCCGCGCGCGACCGCAAGCTCGACATCTCGCCGCGCGCGCGGCTGATCGTGCGCGACGTGTTCGTGTTCCTGCTGCCGCTGGCGCTGCTCGGCGCCGGGCTCGGCGTCTGGTGGCGCCGCCGCCGACGTTGATGAAGAGCCGCTGGCTGCTCAATCTCGCGCTGTTGCTGCTGGTGGTGGCGCTGGCGCTGTTCGCCTGGTATCGCAGCAACGAGCAGAGCGTCGATAGCCGCGCGCGCCTGACCGCGCTCGCCGCGAGCGACATCACCCGCATCGGTGTGGAGCATCCGCCGCGCGCGCCGCTGGAGCTTGAACGCACCGCGAGCGGCTGGCGCATGCTGCAGCCGGTGAAAGCCCGCGCCAACGGCTTCGCCGTCGACAACCTGCTGCGTCTCGCCAGCGCGCCCATCGAGACCACGCTCGCATCGCCGGGTGAACCGGCGCGCTATGGGTTGGCGCCGCCGACGCTGACGGTGCGATTCAATGACACCGCCATCGGGTTCGGCCAGATGCATCCGCTGAAGGACTGGCACTATGTCGGCGTCGGCGCGGCGGTGCACCTCATCGGCAGTCGCTACTACGCGTACGCGGTCGCACCGCACAACAACTACATCGACTCGCGCCTCATTGAGGCGGACCGCACGCTGGTGGCGCTGGCGCTATCCGGTTTTCGCGTGCAGCGCGAGGGCGACGGCTGGAAGCGCATGCCGGAAAATAAAAATCTGTCGAGTGATCGCATCAACGATTTCATCGAAGAGTGGCGCAACGCGCGCGCGCTTTCGGTCGAGCGCTATAGCGGCCGCGCGGTATTGGAACGCGTGGAGCTGAAGTTCGCCGGCGCCGACGGCAAGGCCGAGACGCTCGTGCTCGGCGTGCTCGCGCGCAAACCGGAGCTGGTGCTGTATCGCGCCGACGAGGGCCTCGAATATCACTTCCCCGAAGAGACCGGTACGCGGCTGCTGACGCTGAACGCCAATCCACCGTAGCATGCCGGAGTTGCCCGAGGTCGAAACCACCCGCCGCGGCCTCGCGCCGCACGTCGTCGGCAAGCGTGTGGCGCGCGTGGTAGTGCGCAACGCGCGTCTGCGCTGGCGCGTACCGAAATCGTTGGCGCAGGCGTTGCCCGGGCAAACTATCCGCACGCTCACGCGCCGCGCAAAGTATCTTTTGTTCGCCACCGATGCCGGCACGGTGATCGTACATCTCGGCATGTCCGGCAGCTTGCGCCTGGCGCCGGCGACCGCGGCGCCCGGCAAGTTCGATCACGTCGATCTCGTATTGGACGACGGCTGGTGCCTGCGCCTGCGCGACCCGCGTCGCTTCGGCGCCGTGCTCTGGACCGAGGCCGATCCCGCAACGCATAAGCTGCTGGCCGACATCGGCCCCGAACCGCTCGGGCCGGGCTTCGATGCCGATTATCTGCACGCCCGCACCCGCGGGCGCCAGCGGGCAATCCGCGACTTTCTGCTCGACGGGACCATCGTCGCCGGCATCGGCAACATCTACGCCAACGAGGCGCTGCACGCCGCCGGTATCCGCCCCAGCCGCCCGGCCGGCCGCCTGTCCCGCGCGGAGGCCACGCGCCTGGCCCAGGCGCTGCGGGCGACGCTAAACCGAACCATTAAGGCCGGGGGCACCACATTGCGCGACTTCCGGGGCGGGGATGACCAGCCGGGATACTTTCAGCTGGCGCTCAAGGTCTACGGGCGTGGCGGTGAACCCTGCCCGGCCTGCGGTACCCCGGTGCGCCTGCTGCGCCAGGGCCAGCGGTCGGCGTTTTACTGCCGCCGCTGCCAAACTTAACAGGGTGTGTCATTGCGGGGGCCCGAAAGCGACGAAGCAATCTTCCAACCCATTGATCCTGCGTTACACAGATTGCTTCGCTTCGCTCGCAATGACAATAAGTTGAACACCCTGTTGTACAACGAGCCTCGGGACCGCGGGCGCGGCACGCAAGCTCCTTCGCACGCCGCTCGCCGTATCGCCCCACCCCGGCGATGCCAGAGGTGTTCGTACGCCGTCTCTGGCTGCGGCGCCAAAGCCGATCGGCGGCTTGCCCGTCGATCAATATTGCGTCGCGGCAACGGATGGCTGCCTTGAGCGCCGGCGCCTTGCCGCCGTACTGCCGATCGTTAAAACGACGTGTCGTAACCTAGTTCCGGCGCCGTACTTTCACGACCCAGGCGCGTTCGCGCTTTGCCGGGTAGTTGCGGCGATGGGGAACATGATTCTGTGGAAGGCCACCGTTTAGACGCCACTCCGGAGCTTGATGATCCTAGGGAACCGACTTGGGCTTAAATAAATCGTCACACGTATCGCAAGCGAAATACTCGGTCACGTTGCCGCAGGCGATGTGGCCGGTCGCTCCGGCGCGAATTTCCCAGTTGCAGGAATTTTGTTTGTATTTCAGTGTGCCTTCGATGTAGCACGGGGCGTAGTTGTAGTAGTCATGCAAGGTACGGCGGTCGACGCGCCTTGCGTGCGTAAAAAATTCTTTGGCCTGACTGTGACTGAGATCGACATCCGCGGGGCGGCACTGCTGCATGTCGTCGGAGTGAAAGTCGGCGACATAGACATCGGTAATGGCGCGCGTGTCGAAGGCCGAGGTGGCGCAGGAGGCCAGCACGAACACCGATGCGAGACACACGGCGGCCGGTCGTCTTATTTCCATACGGCGCTACTCGCTTCGTCCGGATGTTTGTACGAAACCTCGGGGTGTCGGTAGACGTCACGGGACGTCAAATTGAAGTGGTTATACAGCTCACCGATCAACCATTGCAGCGACAGATTTTGCAGCGGTGTTACGGACTCGTAGGCCTTTGCGTCGATGCTGGCACCGACCAACTCGATGCCGATGGAGTCGGCATTGACGGGGTAGCGATCCGGGTATGATTTTTGGCGTTCGTGGGCGTCAATGGCCTTGATCTGTTGGGTCCAGGACATAGCGAGCATCTTGGCCATGTTCGCGCTATGGCAGTTGTTCTTGTTTACGGCGAGACATTTGGATTTGATCAAACGGCCGACGTGGTAGCAGCGCATGTGCAGGCTGGCGGTTTGGTATATCAGTCCGTTCTTGTCGATCAGGAAGTGGGCACCGTTACCGCCCATCCGATAGCTGTTAAACGTGTGCTTGAGGCTCGGTGCATCGGTTTGATGGAGGACGATCGCATGGACGCCGGTTAGCTTTCCGTGTTCGATCGATGGAAAGCGCTGTTGGATCACTCTAGCGTTAACGAGCATCCCGTCTTTGTTGATCGTAGACATCTCGTTTCTCCGTGCTTACCGCATGTGTCGGCATGGCAGCGCAGGAGGAACGAGTCCGCCCCGTGAAATTGGGAAAATAAGGGTATCGCTATTGCAGGGCATCTCCCTACGTCCCTTGCCTTTGAGCCTTTGATATCTTTAGACAATGCCGGTTGATTCTACTCTTTGGGGGAAATGGGAATCCACTCGCGATGGGGTTATTTGCCCTAGCCGGCTTAGACTTTACCTAAGGCGCCCGCCATTCCCGTAAGCCCGGCCGATCGCCTGGGGGCAGGGTATCCTTAAAAACAATGGACTTTCGCCGCATCCTGCTAGACTCAATAATAGGAATAGGAGTCGCTGCCAAACGGCTGATTTGTTTCGCCTCCACCACCCATAAGACTAAACCCCACGAGGGAGCCATGACCCATCCGGGACTGGAACAGCGTTTCGAAATTTACACCGACTGGCGCGAAGGGCTGGCCAAGGCCGTTGGCGAATTGAAAGCGTGGCTGGCGCAGCAGGAGCTGTCCGATACCCAGATCGACCAACGCCTAGAGCAGGTGCTGGCGACGCTGCGCGACGACAAACTGTACATCGCCTTCGTTGCCGAGTTCTCGCGCGGCAAGTCGGAGTTGATCAACGCCATCTTCTTCGCCCAGTACGGCGCGCGCATACTGCCCTCGAGTGCGGGCCGCACGACAATGTGCCCGACCGAACTGATGCACGATCGCGGCCGACCGGCGTCGCTCAAGCTGCTGCCGATCGAGACGCGCAAGACCGGCACCACCATCGCCGAGTTCCGCGGTTTCCCCGAGGAGTGGACCGAGATTCCGCTCGATACGCGCACGCCGGAGGCGATGACCGCGGCGTTGACGCATATCACCGAAGTGACGCTGGTCGACCGCGAGACGGCGCAGGCGTTGGCGCTGCATATCGCCGACGACGAGACCCAGATCGGCATGCGCGTCACCGACGACGGCAAGGTCGAGATCCCGAAATGGCGGCACGCCATCATCAATCTGCCGCACCCGCTGCTGGATCAGGGCGTAGTCATCCTCGATACGCCGGGCTTAAATGCGCTCGGCTCGGAGCCCGAGCTCACGCTCAATCTGCTGCCCAGCGCGCATGCGGTACTGTTCATCCTCGCCGCCGATACCGGCGTCACCAAGTCCGATATCCAGGTGTGGCACGACCACATCGGGGCGGCGAAAGATTCGAACAATCGCGGCCGGCTGGTGGTGCTGAACAAGATCGACGGCCTGTGGGACGAACTGCGCGACTGGGACGAGGTGCAGCGCGAGATCGATCGCCAAATCCGCGACACTGCCGAGATCCTGAACATCCCCGACACCAACGTGTATCCGGTGTCGGCGCAAAAGGCGCTGCTCGGCAAGATTCGCGGCGATAAGGAGATCCTCGAGCGCTCGCGCATCGAGCTGCTCGAAGCGGCGCTGGCGAACGAACTGGTGCCCGCCAAGCGCGAGATCGTGCGCGACAACTTGCGCGAGGATATGG
The DNA here is from genome assembly GCA_046565865.1 of Gammaproteobacteria bacterium. Taxonomy (GTDB): domain Bacteria; phylum Pseudomonadota; class Gammaproteobacteria; order Acidiferrobacterales; family Sulfurifustaceae; genus JBKHXU01. Next base: position 5,721 of record JBKHXU010000134.1, read on the forward strand.
ACTACGTCATCCAATCCATGCGCCAACTCATCAAACAACGCCTCGCCGGCGCGCAGGAACATCTCGACGAGCTCGGCGGGCTTACCGGGAAGAACTTCGACGTCATCGAACACATGATGAAGAAGGTCAAGACCGACAAAGAGGTGTTCGAGAAGAGCCTGCAGCGGTTCCAGGCGACGCGCAGCATTTTCTCGCAGCAGACGAACGTGTTGTACACGCACCTCAACATCAAGAATTTGGACGCACTCATCGCCCAGACCAAGCGCGACATGGAAATCAGCATGACCACCGCCGGGCTCAAGGGCTGCATGCAGAACTTCTTCGCCCAGGCGCACCAGACCATGGAGACTGTGGCCAAGCAGGCGACCGAGATCAAGGAAATGATGGAAGGTGTGTACCGCAAGTTCCAGGAGGAGTACGGGCTGGCGAACGTCAAGCCCGGCGGCTTCTCGGTGACGCGCTATCTACGCGAGATCAAACGGCTCGAGGCCAAGCACGAACAGTTCATGAAGGGGTTGTCACTCGTGTTCACCGAGCAGCAGGTGCTGACGCGCAAGTTCTTCGAATCGTCAGTGGCGAAGGTGCGCGCCATCTTCCGCATGGCGAATCGCGACGCCGACGGCTGGCTCAAGACCATCATGTCGCCCATGGAGTCGCAGGTGCGCGAGCATCAGATTCTGCTGCGCCGGCGCCTGGAGTCCATCAAGCAAATCCACAAAGCGACCGACACCCTGTCCGGGCGCGTCGCCGAGCTGAACCAGATCCGCGAATCGGTGTTGGAGCAGGAACGCGGTTTGGAAAAACGCGTGCGCGCCATCGCCGGGCTACTCGATACCACGGCCGGCACGCAGTCAGACGCCCTCGCGGGCTGACGCCCACGCCCCACACGTGCCGCACGCCGCCGGGATGCCGGCGGCGTGCGGTTGGTTTCCGAACCGATTTACCACAAACCATCTCAAAAATAGCCTTCCCGCTCCGCGCCGGTTTTGCGGAGCAAGCAGGGAGGCAGAAGATCCCCCCTCCCTTTGGGCCGAGCCCGGGAAGTGCAAACGGTCCGGTGAGGGCATTTGTCAGATGGCTTGTAGCTCCATAGAGCCATAGGCGTTGCGTTCGCCTTGTGCGACCGTAGCGCCCGCGCCTCGCACACCACACAACGACGGCAGGCGCGTCGTACAGCGATTTTTGTCCCGGTCGTGCCGACTAGGCTCAGGGAGGCGGCACGGACGGGTTCTTTTTTCGTAGACCCGCGTTGCCCACCCACACGTTGCCCTCGCCGCGCGGATCGGCCGCCGCCAGCGTCCCGCCACGCTTCGTGCGTGCGACGATGTGCATATTGCCGTACGGCTCGCGGGTGGCGCGCGGCGTGTGGCCATACGCCGCCAGCGCCTCCGCGGTCGCGGTGTCGAAGGCGCCGGGCTCGTATTCGATCAGGTCCGGCAGGTACTGATGGTGAAACCGGGGCAACGCGACCCAATCGGACGGCGTGCCGCGTCCAGCCACCACCTCGAGCGCCGCGAGCAAAACCATGGTCGGGATGCGGCTGCCGCCCGGCGTACCAAGGACCGCGATTCCATCTCCGGTTTCAATAAATGTCGGCGTCATGCTCGACAGCGGCCGCTTGCCCGGGGCAATCGCATTCGCCGAGCTGCCGACAAGGCCATAGGTGTTCGGCGTGCCGGGCCGTTGCGCGAAGTCGTCCATCTCGTTGTTGAGCAGCACGCCGGTGCCGGGCGGCGTGAAACCGGAGCCGAACGGGGTGTTGATGCTCAACGTGGCGGCCACGCGGTTGCCCGCGGTGTCGATGATCGAGAAATGCGTCGTATGCGCGCCACCGGGCAGCGGATCGCCGCCGAGGCGCGCGCTCGGCGTGGCGCGCGCGGGATCGATGCTCGCGCGCAGGCGTTCGAGATACGACGGCTCGAGCAGACGCCGAAACCCCGCGGCCTCGGGAAAATCGGGATCGCCGAGATACAGCGCCCGATCGCGATACGCCCGGCGCATGGCCTCGACGATGAGATGCGTTCGCGCGACCGGCGGGCGCCGGTCGATGTCGAAGGTTTCGAGCAGCGCCAGCATTTGGATCAGCGCCAAGCCACCGCCCGAGGGTGGAGCCGCAGTCGTTATCGTCGCACCGCGGTAGCGCGTGCGCAGCGGCGTGCGCTCGACGATGCGGTACTGCGCGAGATCAGCGAGCGTCCAAATGCCGCCGCCGGCACGCACCGCCTGCACCATCCGCTTGGCGATTGGGCCGCGGTAGAACCCATCGACGCCGCGCCGCGCCAGCGCTTCGAACGTGGCCGCGAGCTGCGGCTGGCGAATGGTATCGCCCACATCAGGCACGAATCCGTTGGCGAGGAACGCCGCGGCCGAGGCCGGCGATGCGAGCAGCGCCTCATGTGCGCGCTCTGCCATTTGCCGGTAACGTGGGGTGACCGCGAAGCCATCGCGCGCGTGGCGGATCGCCGGCGCGAGCGAGCGCGATAGCGGCAGTCGGCCGTAGCGACCGGCGAGATGTACCAGCGCCGCCGGCACGCCGGGAATGCCCGCCGCCAACGGCCCGCGCAACGACGCCTGCGACAGCGGCTCGCCATTACTATCGAGATACATATCGGCATGGGCCGCGAGCGGTGCGCGCTCGCGCGCGTCGATCATCGTCTCGAAACCGTCGCGCGCGCGGTGCAGCAGAAAAAATCCACCACCGCCCAATCCGGAGGAATATGGCTCGACGACCGCCAGCGTCGCGGTAACGGCGATAGCGGCATCGAATGCGTTGCCGCCGGCGGCGAGCAGCTCCCGCCCGGCCGCGGTCGCGAGCGGGTGGGCGCTGGCGATGCCGGCGTCGTCGGTCGCGCCGGCGAGCGGCCACGCGAGCAACAGGAGCGCCAGCGCGCGGCGCGCCAACAGGGGCGGCGTGAGGCTAAACCGCCGCCGACTTGGTCGTAAGCGAAAGATACTTTTGATGGAGCGCATCCTTGCTTTCCGGGTGGTTCGGATCGGACAGAATGCAGTTGACCGGGCACACCTCGACGCACTGGGACGTCGCGAAATGGCCGACGCATTCGGTGCACAGCGCCGGGTCGATGACGTAGTACTCCGCGCCCTGGGCGATCGCGCCGTTCGGGCACTCGGGCTCGCACACGTCACAGTTGATGCATTCGTCGGTGATGTACAGCGACACGGCAGTCTACGGCGTGGGGTAACGGGCGGATGTTAGCGAATTTTCGCCGCGAGCGCAGCGGCGACGCGCGCATCGACGAACGGCGTGACGTCGCCACCGAGCAGCGCCACCTCTTTGACGAGCGAGGCGGAGATGAACGTCTCCTGTTCGGCCGGCGTGAGGAACACGGTCTCGACCTCGGGCGCCAGCCGCCGGTTCATCCCGGCCAACTGAAACTCGAACTCGAAGTCGGAGACCGCGCGCAAGCCGCGGAGAATCACCTGCGCCTTCTGCGCGCGCACGAAATCGACCAGCAAATTGTCGAAGCCGACCACGCTGACGCGCTCGTGATCGGCGAGCACCGCGCGCGCGAGTTCCACCCGCTCGTGCAGCGAGAACAGCGGCTGCTTCTTGGGATTGGCGGCGACGGCGACGATCACACGATCGAACAAACGCTCGGCGCGGCGAATGAGGTCCGTGTGGCCGTTGGTGATCGGATCGAACGTCCCGGGATAGAGCGCGGCGCGGGTCATGGTGACTCAGTATAGCCCGCCGCTACCCGCGCCAGATGGTAGCCCACCTGGCCCGCGGTCTGGCTGCGGTAAAGCTCCCACCCGGCCGGCAGCGGCGGCGTCAATTCGCGCGGCGCCTCGATATAAACCACGCCCCCGACCCGCATCCAGCCGCGCTCAGCCAACAGCGTAAGGCACGTCGGTACCAGGTTGGCCGCGAACGGCGGATCGACAAAGACGATATCGAACGGATCGGCCGGTTGCGCCAGGAACGCAGTGGCATCGCTCGCAACTACGCGCGCGGCGTCGGCGCCGAGCGCCGCGATATTTTCCTGCAACGCGCTGCGCGCGATGGGCGATTGCTCCACCATCACCACCTCACGCGCCCCACGCGACAGCGCCTCGAGACACAAAGCGCCGGTGCCGGCAAAGAGATCGAGACAGCGCGCGCCGGCAACGAACGGCTGCAGCCAGTTGAACAACGTCTCGCGCACGCGATCCGGCGTCGGGCGCAACCCGGCCACCGTCGGCACGGCCAGCCGGCGACTGCGCCAGACGCCGCCGATGATGCGCACATGGCCCGGGTAGCTCGCGCTGCGGGCCGCGGGTGCGCGGCTCTTAGGGCGCACCACCGACGATCACCGTGGCCAACCGTTCGGGATCGACACGCCGCTTGAAGGCGTCGCGGATCTGCTCGATGGTCACCGCTTCGACCTTCGGGATGAAGTCGTCGAGATAGGTCAGCGGCAAACCGTAAAAGGCGATCGCCGACAACTGATCGGCAATCTTCTTGTTGCTGTCGAGCCGCAGCGGGAAGCTGCCGGTGAGATGCTTCTTGGCCGCCTCGAGCTCTTTCGGCGTCGGTCCTTCGGTAACGAAATCGGTAAGCACCTTACGCACCACCTTGAGCGCGTCGTCGCGCTGCGCGTTTTTGGTTTGCAGGCCGAGCATGAACGGGCCGGCGACGCGCAGCGGATAGAAGTAGCTGTAAACGCTGTACGCGTAACCGCGCTTTTCGCGAATCTCGTCGGCCAGCCGCGACACCAACCCGCCGCCACCGAGCGTGTAGTTGCCGACCAGCAACGGGAAGTAGTCCGGATCGGTGCGCGCGATCGCCGGCTGGCCCAGGCGGATGTGCGATTGGCTCGCCGGAAACGGGATTTGCTCGTGCACCGGCGCCGCCAGCGGCGGCGGTGCGGGGAGCGGCGCGGCCGCCTCGCCGCGCGGCAGGCGGCCAAGCACGCGCCGCGCAATTTCCTTTGCTTCGCCGATGCTCGCATCGCCGACAATCGCAAGCCAGGCGTTGGCGCCGGTGTAGTAGCGCCGGTGATGCGCGGTCAAATCGTCGCGCGTCAGCGCCTTCAGCGATGCCTCGGTACCGACCGGCGGCCGCGCATACGGGTGCGCACCGTATAGGCTGCGCATGAACGCCTTTTCCGCGATCACGCCCGGTTGCTGCGCGTCGCGCTGCAGGCCGACGAGACCACGCGCGCGTTCGCGATCGAGCGCGTCCTGCGGGAAGGTGGGCTCACTGATCACGGTGGCGAAGAGGTCGAGCGCGGGTCGCAGCAGTTTGCGGTCCGACAAGCTGCGCAGCTCGACCGTCGCCATATCGCGATCCACGCCGGTGCCGAACTCGGCCCCCAGGTTCTCGAAACCGGCGGCGATGGCATCGGCATCGAGCCCAGCAGCGCCGAAATTCAGCAGGCGGCCGGTATACAGCGCCACCCCCGACCGCTCCGCCGGATCGCGGCTGCTGCCGGCGTCGAACACCAGCCGTAGCTGCAACAATGGCAATTCTTTGGCGCGCACGAAGTACACCCGCGCGCCGTTGTCGAGCGTCCAATGTTCGATCTTCGGCGCCGCCTGCGCGACGTTGGCAACCAGCGCGAGCGCGGCCACTACCATCCACTTAGCGCCCATGACCGTGCCCTCCCGCGGCGGCGCGGCGCGGCGCCTTGGCCTTGTCGAGCGGCAACGGATCGAGCACCGTCACCGTGAGATTGTTGTCCGTCAGGTATTTTTTCGCGACCGCCATGACTTGCTCCGCCGTTACGGCGTTGATGCGCTTGACGCGCTCATCGATCAGCGACACATCGAGATCGCTCATTGCCAAGCGCCCGAGCTGCATCGCCTGATAGAAGACCGAATCGCGCGCATAGACGTCGCCCGCCACCACCTGCGCCTTCACCCGTTTGAGCTCGGCGTCGGACACCGGTTCGGTGCGCACGCGCTCGATCTGCGCCCGCAGCGCCTGCTCCAGCTCCTCGATCTTGCGTCCGCCGGCCGGCGTGCCGCCGAACAACATCAACATCGGATCGCGCGCGATCGAGTTGTATTCGGTCACGACACCGGCGGCGATCTTTTGCGATCGAATCAGCTCGCGCTCGAAACGCGCGCTGTCGCCGCCGTCCAGCACCCCGACTAATACCGCCAGCGCATACGGCTCCCACGCGGGTGACCTGTCCTTGTCGGATTTCGCGGCATGCACCGGGACGTGGAACCCCATGAGCAGGTACGGCACCTGCGCCGGCGCCGCCACCCGCGCACGGCGCTCCTGCTGCTGCGGCGGCTCGACGGGAATCGGCGGACGCTCGATGTCGCGCCGCGGGATGGGTCCGAAATATTTTTCCGCGAGCGCGACCACCTCGCGCGGCTTGACGTCGCCGACCACGACCAGCGTCGCGTTGTTCGGTGCGTACCAGCGCCGGTACCACGCGCGCAGATCGTCCGGCGTGATGCGCTCCAAGTCCGCCATCCAGCCGATAACGGGATGCCGATACGGGTGCGCCTGGAACGCGTGCGCCATGAGCTGCTCGTAGACCAGCGCCTCGGGTTGGTCCTCGGTACGCAGGCGCCGCTCTTCCATTACCACCTGAATCTCCTTGCGTGCCTCGTTGTCGTCGATTCGTAGATTCTGCATTCGATCCGCCTCCAACTCGAACGCAATCGGCAGCCGCGACTTTTCGAGCTGCTGGTAGTACGCGGTGTAGTCGTAGGAAGTGAAGGCGTTCTCGCGCCCGCCGTGCTCGGCGATGATGCGCGAGAACTCGTTCGGCTTGAGGCGCTCGGTGCCCTTGAACATCATGTGTTCCAAGACGTGCGAGATGCCGGTGCGTCCCTGCGGCTCGTCCATGCTGCCGACCTTGTACCACACCTGCGACACCACCACCGGCGAACGATGGTCCTCTTTGACAATCACGCGCATGCCGTTGGCAAGGGTCGTGTCGTGGATGTTGCTGCAGCCGCCGGCGAGCAGCGCGGCGCCCAACGCGAATGCGCGTCCGTGAAAGTCGAGAAACATGACGATCCCTTTTATAATGGGCCGCATAGCTTAACCGATCGCTCCGCGCACGAGTAAACCTTGACCGATACCGACGCTCAACGCTCCGACGACCCGGCGCCCGGATTGTTCCAACGTCTGCGCAAGAAATGGTCAGCGACCCAGCGCTCGCTCGGCCAGGGCCTGGGCGATCTGCTGCTCGGCGAACGGCGGCTGGACGACACGCTGGTGGACGACATCGAGACGCAGTTGCTGGCCGCCGACGTCGGGGTCGATACGGCGCAGGCGCTCACCGCCGACATTGCCCGCGGCCTCACGCGCAAGGAGCTGGCCGATACGCGCGCCGTGTATCGCCGGCTTCGACAAGACATCCTCGCCATCGTTCAGCCCGCGGCGCGGCCGCTGGTACCGTCGGCGCGACCGTTCGTGGTCATGGTCGTCGGCGTCAACGGGGTCGGCAAAACCACCACCATCGGCAAGATCGCGCATCGCCTGCGCCGCGAAGGGCGCTCGGTGTTGCTCGCGGCCGGCGACACGTTCCGCGCCGCCGCCATCGAGCAGCTGCAGGCGTGGGGCAAGCGCATCGATGCCCCGGTCATTGCCCAGCACACCGGTGCCGATGCCGGCGCGGTGGCACACGATGCGCTCAATGCCGCACGCGCACGCGCCGCCGAGGTGGTGCTGATCGACACCGCGGGGCGCCAACACACGCACGCCGGGCTGATGGACGAACTTAAGAAAGTGAAACGGGTGATTGCCAAAGTAATGCCGGACGCCCCGCATGAGGTGCTATTGGTGCTCGACGCCGGCACCGGCCAAAACGCGCTGGCGCAGCTCGAGCATTTCGGCGCCGCGGTCGGTGTCACCGGTATCGCGCTCACCAAGCTCGACGGGACGGCCAAGGGCGGCATACTTATTGCGATCGCCAAGAAGTCCGGTCTGCCGATCCGCTTCGTCGGCGTCGGTGAATCCGCGGACGACCTGCAGGGGTTCGATGCCGCGGCGTTCGTCGATGCGCTGTTGCCCGAAGCGCGGGCATCCGCGTGATCGAATTCAAACACGTTTTCAAGCGCTATCCCGGCGGCTTCGACGCGCTCAAGAACATCAATTTTTCCTTGCCGCGCGGCGGTATGTGTTTCATCACCGGCCATTCGGGCGCGGGCAAGACCACACTGCTGCGTCTGATCAGCCTGATCGAGCGGCCCACGCGTGGCGAGGCCGTCGTCAACGGGAAAAATCTCGCGAAGCTGCCCGCGTGGCGCGTGCCGTATTTTCGCCGCGATCTCGGCATCGTATTCCAGAACTACAAATTGCTGTTCGATCGCACCGTGTACGACAACGTTGCGCTGCCGCTCGCGGTCACCGGGGTTGCGCCGAACGAGATCGGCAAGCGCGTGCGCGCCGCGCTCGACAAGATCGGCCTGCTCAACAAGGAACGCGCGTACCCTGTCACGCTCTCCGGCGGCGAGCAGCAACGCGTGGGTATCGCGCGCGCCATCGTGCATCGGCCGTCGCTGCTGTTGGCGGATGAGCCGACCGGAAACCTCGACCCGGCGCTGTCCGACGAGATCATCGATCTGTTCCTCGACTTCAACCAGCACGGCGTGACGGTAGTAATCGCGAGCCATGACGCGCGGCTGATAGCACGCGCGCGCAAACCGGTGCTGCGCCTGCAACACGGCGAGATCGCGCCGCCGATGCCGACGGCGCCATAACCATGCGCCGCGTACGCGCCTATTTCATCGAGCACGCGCGCGTGCTGACCGCGAGCATCGCACAGCTGCTGCGCGCGCCGCTTGCGTCGACCATGACCATCCTGGTCATCGGCATCACGCTCGCGTTGCCGAGCGCGCTGTATGTGTTGGTGGAAAACGCCGCACGCGTCGCCCGCGGCTGGGATACCGGCGGCCAGATCTCGGTGTTTTTGAAGGCGAACGCCACCGATGCCCAGGCCGAGAAACTCGCCGAGCGCCTGCGCCGCCATCCCGCGGTGGCGCGCACGGAGTACCTCTCGCGCGCGGCGGCGCTGGCCGAGTTCAAGCGCGCGTCCGGTTTCGGCGACGCGCTCGATGTGCTCGACCGCAACCCGTTACCGCCGGTGGTAATCGTCTATCCCGCACGCAGCCATGCCAACGCCGAATCGCTGCAGGTCTTGCTCAAGGACCTTGAACGGCGCGAGGAGGTCGACCTGGCGCAGCTCGATCTCGCGTGGGTGAAGCGCCTGCATGCGATGTTGGCGATCGTCGAGCGCGCGGTACTGGTGCTGGCGGCCCTGCTCGGTCTGGCCGTGATCCTCACCATCGGCAACACCATCCGCCTCGCGGTGCTCAACCGGCGCGAGGAAATCGAGGTGATGAAACTGATCGGCGCCACCAACGCCTATATCCGCCGGCCGTTTTTGTATACCGGTCTGTTCCAGGGGCTGGCCGGGGCGGGCGTGAGCTGGGCGTTGGTCGTGGCGCTGTTACTCGTCCTGGATGGCCCTACCCGCGAATTAGCGACCCTGTACGGCAGCAGCTTCAGCCTGGCCGGCCTCGAAGCCCGGACCGGGACCGGCCTGATTCTGTTCGGCGGGCTGCTCGGCTGGATCGGTTCGCGGGTCGCAGTGGGGCGGCACCTGAGTGCGATAGACCCGGCGTAAGTCGCTGACCATCCAAGGAACTCTGTTTGCTTTTGGCACTCGAAGGAATCGAGTGCTAAAATCCTCGGCCTGAAGAGTATGCAGCTTGCGGGAGGCTTCATGACTAACACACTACCGGTTGCCATCGATCTCCATCCCGAACGCGGGTTGGCCGCTTACTTGCGCGCGGTCAATGCCCTGCCGGTTTTGAGCGCCGCGGAAGAGCAGCGCTTGGCGCGCCGCTACCGGCGGCACAACGATCTGGACGCCGCGCGCCAACTGATTCTGGCGAACTTACGTTACGTCGTGCGCATTGCCCGCGGCTTCGCCGGTTACGGGCTACCGCAGGCGGACCTGGTGCAGGAAGGCAACATCGGCCTCATGAAGGCGGTCAAGCATTTCGACCCTGGCCACAAAGTGCGCCTAATGTCGTTCGCGGTGCATTGGATCCGCGCCGAGATTTACGACTACATCTTGCGCAACTGGCGCATCGTCAAGGTTGCCACCACCAAGGCGCAACGCAAGCTGTTTTTCAATCTGCGCAAATCGCGTGCGCGTCTCGGTTGGATGAACCGGCGGGAAGTGGACGCGCTCGCCGACGATCTCGCCGTGAGTCCCGAGACCGTGAAAGAAATGGAGGCGCGCATGGCGAGCACGGATATCCCGTTCGACGGCGACGGCGATACCGACGACGAGACACCGCACGCGGTCCCGGCAGGTTACCTACCGGACATGCGCTACAACCCCGAAGTGCTGGTGACGAAGTCGGACCAGGAAAGCGCGCGCGAACACGAACTCAAGCAGGCGTTGTCGGCACTCGACGCGCGGAGTCGCGACATTATCAAGCGCCGCTGGCTGGATGATGAAAAACCGACGCTACACGAACTCGCTCGCGAATATGGTATTTCGGCGGAACGTGTACGCCAGATCGAAGCCAAGGCGCTGGCGGCGATGAAAAATCGGTTGCTTGCCTAAAGCTATTGGCCGGCGATAGTAACGCCCGTCGGGGCATTGATGTAGCGCAGCGCCTCCATGGCGTCCAACGCCCGGCCCGTCGCCGTCAAAGCCTGTAACTCGCTCAGCACATCGCCACTGTACTTCACCGCGTTCGCCACATCGGCAGCCGTGTAGCTCGGATTGTACGCCCAGACCAGCGCGGCGACGCCGGTGGTGTGTGCCGTAGCCATCGATGTGCCGCCGGTATAGTCATAGACGGCGCTGCCTCGCCGCGCGAGATGCAGCGTCGACGAAAATAGTCGCGGACCGGTGTCGGTTCCAGCTTCGTCCGACGTGAATCGCAGCGCAGCCACGCAGGTTGGTGTAAGACAGGCATGCAGACTCAACGCAAAAGTTGAGACCCGTGACACATCGGGAATATAAGTCGTGGGGCCGCCGACTGCGAACGGGTCGTTCCCGTTGCGATCGTAGCTAGCAACCAGCGCATCGGGATCCGCGACGGTGTAGGGCCAAGGCGGTGAGCCGTCCGCAGTTTTCAACACGTACGATCCCGTCACACCGGCACCGAGCAGATCTGCCGCGCTGAGATCGATGGTCCCCAACAGGCGGTCGTCCGCAAGATTCGCATAGTTGCCGGTGGCGCATACGGACGCGGTCGTCAGCGCGCCGTTGCAAGATTGCCACCCGTTCCACCCGACCGAAAGCAAGGGTTGCGCGTCGCCCGCGCGCGTACTGAGCGCGTTCGTTCCCGGGGCGCCGACGTCGATGCTGCGAGTCCCATAGTTACTGAACTCGGCGAAGGCATATGCCTGATCGATTGCGGCCACGCAGACGATGTTGTCGGAGGGAAAACTGCACGGATAAAACGGTGCCGAAACATCGATATCGCGCCCGCCGTTCCCACCCGCGGCAACGACCAACACCCCCTGCCGCCGCGCATACTCAATCTCGGCGAGTAACGCGTCGTCTCGACCGTCGCCGCCGAGGCTTAGATTGATGATCCGCGCGCCGTTCTGCACGGCAAAACGCATCGCGCGGATTACCGTATCGGTCCGCCCGCCCGCGGCATCCATCGCGCGCAATGCCATGATACGCGCGCGCCAGCATACGCCCGACGTCCCAATGCCATTGTTGCCGACCGCCGCGACGATGCCCGCGACATGGGTACCATGTGCGTCGCCATCGACCGGCATCGGGTCATCGTCGTCTTGCACGAAATCAAAGCCATGGCGGAGATAGCCGAACGCGCTGCCATCCCACATGTTGTCCGCGAGATCGACGTGCGTGTAGTTGATCCCCGTATCAATCACGGCAACCACGGTGCTCGAACAATCCGTCACCAAATCCCAGGCCGGCTCAAGGCCCAAGTCGCTGCCGACGGTGCCGGGATTGTTGGGAAGCGACGGCCCTTGCCACACGGTTTGACCGGTGTTTCGCAGCGCCCACTGCTCGCCAAAGCGGGGGTCGTTCGGCAGCTGCTGGGGCATGTAACGATAGTTGGGCTGCGCCGACTCCACCGCGGGATCGCTGCGGTAACGCGCCAACGCCTGCGCCACATCGTCGCCAGCATCAAGCGTTACGCGCGTATAGCCGGTTGAGCCGATTTCCGCGTCAGCGACAGCGCCCAAGCGCTGTAATGTCGCCGCCTTGGTTTCCAGAACAGGCGCGCGAAAACGAACCAGGATCTCTCCCGGCACGTAACTGAAGGCGTTAGGGGCGGTCGGAACAGAAATGGCGGGCGGCGTCACGGCGGTGGCGCTGAGCGCGACAAGACAGATCGCGCCGACACCGGTGAGCACAAGGCCGCGTCCACGTCTCATGGGTTAGCAACCACCAGCTTGGTAACCGGCGATGCGGCGCTGCCGGCCGGATTCAGCGCCGAATAAGCCGTCACTTTTATATAGTAAGTGCCGGGGGCGAAGCTTACGACCGCTTGGGGCGGCGCCGGGTGGGGAACATCGAGGACCGTTGCCGTATCGAACGTGCTGGCGCTATCGCGATAGACACGATATCCGCCGCCGGCACGATTTACGGCGCTTTCGCGATTCGCATCCCAATTAATGACGACGGCGCCCGGATTGACCGTGACTGTCGTCATCGCAGTAGCAGTCTCGCCGCCACCACCACCGCCACCACCACCACAAGCGGCCAGCGCCAACCCGAGAACGAAATACAGTAACCCCCGCACGTCCCGACCCCTTTCTTGTTTAACTTATTGCCGCTGGCGGCTACCCTCGCAAGCAACACAAGTATAACGAGCCGGCGGTTCGCTCCCTACCGGCCAAAATTTCTTCGTTAAACCGGGCGCTTACTGGAACGACGGGCGGCGCTCGGCTTAGGCCGCGTATGCAAAGTGCGAAACGTCCCGCTGCGCCTGCCGGTCTCGACTGGATGCTTCCCACCCCGCGGCTGCCACGCCGGCACCAGGCAGTGCTTGCCCGGCCCGATAAGGTCGGCGCGCCCCATGCGCTTTAACGCCTCGCGCAATACCGGCCAGTTGTCAGGGTCGTGGTAGCGCAGGAACGCCTTGTGCAATCGGCGCTGCGTGAGTTTCTTTACGGTGTACACGCCCTCTGCGTTGCGCGTCACTTTGCGCAGCGGGTTCTTGCCGGTGTGGTACATCGCGGTTGCCGTCGCCATGGGCGACGGTAGGAATGCCTGCACTTGGTCGGCGCGAAAACCGTTGCGCTTCAACCAGAGCGCGAGTTGCAACATGTCGTCGTCGGTCGTGCCCGGGTGCGCGGCGATGAAGTACGGGATGAGGTACTGCTCCTTTCCCGCCGCCTGCGAGTATTTATCGAACAACGCCTTGAACTTGTCGTATGTGCCGATGCCCGGCTTCATCATCTTCGACAGCGGCCCATCTTCGGTATGCTCCGGCGCGATCTTGAGGTAACCGCCGACATGGTGCGTGACGAGCTCCTTCACATATGCCGGCGACTCGACCGCAAGATCGTAGCGCACGCCGGAGGCGATCAAGACTTTTTTAATTCCGGGCAGCTCGCGCGCGCGGCGATAGAGTTTGATCAGCGGCGCGTGATCGGTGTTGAGATTGGAGCAAATGCCCGGATAGACACACGACGGCCGGCGGCATGCCGCCTCAATCTCGCGGCTCTTGCACGCGATGCGGTACATGTTGGCGGTCGGCCCGCCGAGATCGGAGATGACGCCGGTGAAACCGGGCACGGTATCGCGCACGGTTTCAATCTCTCGAATCACAGAATCTTCCGAGCGGTTTTGAATAATGCGGCCTTCGTGTTCCGTGATCGAGCAGAACGTGCAGCCGCCGAAGCAGCCGCGCTGGATGGTGATCGAGAAGCGGATCATTTCGTACGCCGGAATCTTGGCGCCGGCGTACGCGGGATGCGGTTGGCGCTGATACGGCAGCTCGTAGATCGCGTCCATCTCCTTCGTCGTCAGCGGCAGCGGCGGCGGATTGAGCCACACGTCGCGATCACCGTGGCGCTGCACCAACGCGCGCGCGTTGCCGGGATTGGATTCGACGTGCAGCAGGCGCGAGGCGTGCGCGTACAGCACGGGGTCGGCGCTCACCTGTTCGTAGCTCGGCAGGCGCACCACGCTGCGTGCGGGATCGAGCTTCGGGATGCGCCGCTGAAAGCGCACGACGTTGCCGGTTGGCGCGGCGGCCGCGCGCATCTCGGCTTCCATCGCGTAAGGATTGACCGGCGGATTGAGGGGCCCCGGCAGATCAACGTCGGTCGAGTCGATCTCGGTCCAGCCCTCCGGCGTCGCCTTGCGCATGTACGCGGTGCCGCGGATGTCGGTGATGGCGCCGATCGCATCGCCCGCCGCAAGCCGGTGCGCGATCTCGGCGATCTGGCGTTCGCCGTTGCCGTACACCAGGAGATCGGCCTTGGCGTCGACCAGGATCGAGCGCCGCACCTTGTCGGACCAATAGTCGTAGTGCGCGATGCGCCGGAGACTCGCTTCAATGCCGCCGATCACAATCGGCACATCGGCGAACGCCTCGCGCGCGCGTTGCGCGTAGACGATCACGGATCGGTCGGGCCGCTTGCCGGCGACGCCGCCCGGGGTGTAGGCATCGTCCGAACGGATCTTACGATCCGCGGTGTAGCGATTGACCATCGAATCCATGTTGCCGGCGGTGATGCCGATAAAAAGATTCGGCCGCCCGAGCGCGGCGAAGGCGTCGGCGCTGCGCCAATCCGGCTGGCTGATGATGCCGACGCGAAACCCCTGCGACTCGAGCAGCCGCCCGACCAGCGCCATGCCGAAGCTGGGATGATCGACGTAGGCGTCACCCGTGACCAGCAGCACGTCGCACGCGTCCCAGCCAAGCGCGTCCATTTCGGCGCGCGACATGGGCAGGAACGGCGCGA
>JBKHXU010000135.1:0-13924 GCA_046565865.1 Gammaproteobacteria bacterium
CCCGAGTGGGCGCCGCAGAGTGGCGTTATGCTCACCTGGCCGCATCGCCATGGCGATTGGGCCGCGCGGTTGGCGCAGGTCGAGCCGGTGTTCGTCGCCATCGCACGCGAGATCGCGCGGCGCGAGCGGGTGCTGGTGGTGTGCTACGACACTGCGCATCGCGATCACATCGACCGGCTGCTGCGCGCCGGCGGCGTCGATCCCACGCGCGTGGTGTTGCGTATCGCGCCGTCGAACGACACCTGGGCGCGCGATCACGGGCCAATCACGGTGCTATGTCAGAACGAACCGCTGCTGCTCGATTTCGGCTTCAACGGCTGGGGCGGCAAGTACGGCTATGCGCTCGACGACGCGATCACCCGGCGCCTGTACGACGCCGAGACGTTCGGCGATGCGCCGCTGCAAACCGTCGACATGATTTTGGAAGGCGGCTCGATCGAGGTCGATGGATCCGGGACGCTGCTTACCACGCGCCGCTGTCTGCTGGCACCGACGCGCAATCGCAACCTCGATCAGTCCGCGATCGAGCAGAAACTCAAAGAGCTGCTCGGCCTTACCCGTATACTCTGGCTCGATCACGGCTATCTCGCGGGCGACGATACCGACAGCCACATCGACACGCTCGCGCGCTACTGCGACGCGCGCACCATCGCCTACGTCGCGTGCGACGACCCCAAGGACGAACACTATGAAGAGTTGAAAGCAATGGAGGCGGAACTAAAACGTTTTCGCGCCGCGGACGGGAGCCCGTACCGACTCGTCGCCCTGCCCTGGCCGCGCGCCGCTTACAATAGCGACGGCGCGCGGTTGCCGGCGACGTACGCCAACTTTCTTATCATCAATGGCGCCGTGTTGGCGCCGACCTACGATGACCCGGCGGACGCGCTCGCGCTGGCGCGCCTGCGCGAGTGCTTCCCCGCGCATGAGATCGTAGCCGTCAATTGCCGGCCGCTCATCGAGCAGTACGGCAGCCTGCATTGCCTGACGATGCAATTGCCGGCCGGCGTGTTGGCGTGAACTAGCCGCTAGTTTTTCGGCGGCGTGGTTTTGCCGCGCTTGTCGCCCTTGACCTCGATCTCGGTCGCGGACATCCGATACTCGACCTTCACCGTGGCGCCCTTCTTGAGGTCGCCTTTGACCTTGGTATTGGGGTCGCGGGCGATCTCCCATTTTTCATTGCCCTTCTGCACCACGACCGAACTGTCGGTGACCTCGGTGACCGGCCCGGTCACTTGGTAGGTCTTGGTCGCGGCGACGGCGAGCGGAGCGACAAACAGCAGTGCGATGACGGCGAACTTTTTCATTGGTGAACTCCTAGTTGGGATCTTCCGGCGCCACAATAGGAATCCCACCCAAGCGCTGTCAAGGCGACGCTCAAAGCCGTGTTAGTATTGCCGTCATGGCACAAACACTCAAAGTCGGACTGGTGCAGCACGCTTGCAGCGAGGACCGGCGGCGTAATCTCGACGCCTCCATCGCCGGTATTCGCGAGGCGCATGCGCGCGGCGCGCGCTTGGTGCTGCTGCCGGAGCTGCATACCGGCGTGTATTTTTGCCAGAGTGAAGACGTGCGCCGCTTCGATCAGGCCGAGCCGATTCCGGGGCCGAGCACCGAGGAGCTCGGCGCGCTTGCCAAGGAGCTCGACATCACCATCGTCGGTTCGCTGTTCGAAAAGCGCGCCGCCGGGCTGTACCACAATACCGCCGTGGTGTTGGATGGCGATGGCCGTCTCGCCGGCCGCTATCGCAAGATGCACATCCCCGACGACCCGGGTTTTTACGAGAAGTTTTATTTCACGCCCGGCGACCAAGGCTTCGTCCCGATCGGCACGCGCACGCAGCGTCTGGGCGTGCTGGTGTGCTGGGACCAGTGGTACCCGGAGGCGGCGCGGATGATGGCGCTCGCCGGCGCTGAGATGTTGCTGTATCCCACCGCAATCGGCTGGGACCCGCGCGACGACGCCGCGGAGAAATCCCGCCAGCGTGAGGCCTGGCGCACGGTGCAACGCTCGCACGCGATCGCGAACGGCATGCCCGTGCTCGTGTGCAATCGCATCGGCTTCGAGCCCGATGCCAGCGGTGTCGGCGCCGGCATCGAATTCTGGGGTTCGAGCTTCATTGCCGGACCGCAAGGGGAAATTCTGGCCGAGGCGCCCGCCGATGCGCCGGCAGTACTGGTCGCCGAAATCGATCGCGCGCGCACGGAAAACGTGCGGCGCATCTGGCCGTTCTTCCGCGACCGGCGCATCGACGCGTATCAGGACCTGCTCAAGCGCTACCGCGACTAAACCCGTCGGCGTTGGCGCCTTGCGCGGCCCGCTCGATCACCGATGCCACAACCCAGCCATCTTCGCTCCGCCGCCGATCTCCTCGCCGCCATTCTCGCGACGCCGGCCGATGGCGCGCGCGCCGAGCGCCGACCGGGCGCGGCCAAGCAAATGGAATTGCACTTTCGCGCGCACCGCGAGCTTGGCGTGCGCGACCGCGGCCTCATCGCGGAAACGGTGTACGCATGTTTGCGCAACAAGCGACTGCTGGAACATTGTCTGCCGGCGTCGCACCGCAACGCCATCGACCTCGTCGCCGCGCAATGGATTCGCGACGGCATGAGCGCGCGCGCCGTGAGCGACGCGGGTTATGCCGGCGATGCGGCCGCACTCGCCGGTTGTCTGCGCACGTTGCAGCCCGCGAGCCTACCCTTCGCCGTGCGCGCCAGCCTTCCCGATTGGCTCGCCGAGCGTTTGCTCGCGCAGTACGGCGAGATTGAGGCCGAGGCGCTGGCGCAGGCGTTGAGCCAACCGGCGACCACCGATTTGCGCGTGAACACACTCAAGGGAAAACGCGAGGCGGCACAGGCGGCGCTCGCGGCGGAAGCGATCGCGACCGAACCGACGCCGTACTCGCCCGTCGGCCTGCGCCGGCGCGAGCGCACGCCGTTGTTCCGCACGCAAGCGTTCCAGGACGGTTGGTTCGAGGTGCAGGACGAAGGCAGTCAGTTACTCGCGCCGCTGCTCGAACCGCGACGCGGCGAAATGATCGTCGACTTTTGCGCCGGCGCCGGCGGCAAGACGTTGCACCTCGGCGCACTTATGGCCAATAGCGGCACCCTGTACGCATTCGATCCGCAGGCGCATCGGCTCGAACGCCTGAAGCCGCGCCTGGCCCGCGCCGGATTGTCCAACGTGCGTGCCGTCGCGATCGCACACGAGCGCGACGATCGGGTGCAGCGGCTGTACGGCAAGATCGATCGCGTGCTGGTCGATGCGCCCTGCACCGGCACCGGCACGCTGCGACGCAATCCCGACATCAAATGGCGCGCGCTCGATCTCGCGACGCTGACCGCGACCCAAGCACGGTTGCTCGACGCCGCCGCCAAGCTGGTGAAACCCGGCGGCCGCTTGGTGTACGCGACGTGTAGTTTGCTGCACGAAGAGAACGAGGCGATCGCGACCGGGTTTCAGGAACGCCAGCAAAACTTCAGCGCGGTTCCGGTCAATACGATATTGGCGCGGCGTCATATTCCGCTGGAGATGCCCGGCGCCGCCCTACAGCTGTTGCCGCACCGGCATCATACCGACGGATTTTATGCCGCGGTGTTCGAGCGCACCGCGTAGCGCTACTTTTGCTGCTGCTCACGCGAGCGGCGGCGATGGCGGATCAGCGTGGTGAGCCAGATAGCGAGCCCGATCGTGACCAACACACCGAGCGCGATCAGACCGTAGTGCTTGACGTCGGCGATGAACATGCGGAACGCCTCGCCGAACAAAAATCCGACATAGCCGAGCGCGATTGCCCAGATCACCGCGCCAATAAAGTTGAGCACAAAGAACCGCAGTCGCGACACCTGGGCCGCGCCGATGGCGAACGGCGTGACATTGCGCAGACCGTAATAGAAACGGAACGTCAAAATCAAAAAGTTCTGATGCCGGTGCAGATGTTTGTACACTTTGTCCGCGCTCGCCTGCCACGACAGGCGCTTGGCGATGATGCGCGGCCCATAGCGGCGACCGATGTAGTAGTAAAGTTGATCGCCGGTAAAGCTGCCGGCGAAGGCGGATACCATCACCCACGGTAACTCGAGCAACCCCAGGTGTGCCGCCAACCCGCCGAGCACGAGGATAGTCTCGCCTTCGAGAAACGTGCCGATGAGGATCGCGAGATAACCGTACTCGCGGATAAAGTGGGCTAGATAGCCCCAGCTTTCGATCAGTTGGTCGAATTCCATCGGCCGTTAGATGTATCGCAACCGCGCCCTTGAAAATCGTTGGACCAAAAAAAGCCCCGCCAGGCGACGGGGCTCCCTCCACCGATGGCATCGTACGTGAACCGCCCGAGGTCGACAATTGTCGAGCGCGCGGTGCGCGGCGCGACACAACCGATTGAGACCTGGCGTCGACATGACTAGGGCCTATTCGTCGGCACGCCGGGCGCGCTCCTGCTTGCGCCGGCCGCGCAGGCGCTTGTCGCTCAAGCGCCGCGCCTTGGCCGACTTGGACGGCCGCGTCGGCCGCCGCACCTTGGGCACGCGATTCAGGCGCCGCAGCCGTTCGGCCAGGCGCGCGAATGCGATCTCGCGATTGCGCAACTGCGAGCGGGTATCGCTCGCGGTCACGACCACACCGGAGGGGAAATGCGTCAGGCGCACAGCCGATTCGGTGCGGTTCACGTGCTGGCCGCCGGCACCGCTCGCACGGTACACGTCGACGCGCACCTGCGTCGCCATGCGGTCGGGATCGGTATCGTAAGGCGGTGGTGTCAGGCGCATCGTTCGACGCGGATGTCTTTGGAGCGACAATTGTTACAATAGCGACCGTTCGCCGTCACGCGCCGGGGCGTCATGATTGTCATATTAAGAACCGAAATCGATACCAATAGCTTCGAATACCGCCACATACTCGAGTTCCTCCGCAACAAGCCGAATATCACGACGCGGGTACACCAAGAGATCGGCCAGCAACAAACCGTCACCGAGATCTATCTTATCGGCGATACCGCCTCGCTCGACAAAGCCGAGATCGAAAGCCTGCCCGGCGTCGATCGCGTCGTGCGCGTTTCCGAAGAATACCGCATCCTCGGCCGCCACCGCGACGATCGCCGCCCGACGGGCTTTGACTATAACGGGGTACGCTTCGACCAGGACAACCTCAACGTCTTCGCCGGCCTGTGCGCCGTCGACACACCGGAGCACGTCGAACGCATGCTGCGCGCGTTGCGCGATAAAGGCCTCGTGTGCACCCGCATGGGCGCTTACAAGCCGCGCACCAATCCGTATGCGTTTCAGGGTCTCGGCAAAAATTGCCTGCCGTGGGTATTTGAGCTCGCCGGCAAGTACGGTATTAAGGTGATCGCGATGGAAATCACGCACGACTCGCACTTAGACGAGGTGCGCGAGGCGCTGCGCCAGACCGGCAATCCGACCGGCGTGATGCTGCAGATCGGCACGCGCAACACGCAGAATTTCGAGTTGTTGAAGATCGTCGGCCGCCAGCGCGAACTGCCGGTGCTGCTCAAGCGCGGTTTTGGCATTACCCTCGAAGAATCACTAAACGCAGCGGAGTATCTCGCGAGCGAAGGCAACCGCCATATCGTCTTCGGGCTGCGCGGCATGAAAACCAACATGGGCGATCCGCATCGCAACTTCGTCGATTTCGCGCACGTGCCGGTGGTGAAACGGCTGACGCGCATGCCGGTGTGCATCGATCCGTCGCATTCCGTCGGTTCGCGCGACGCGGCGCCGGACGGACTGCTCGACATCCAGCACGTTACGGCGCAGGCGGTGATCGCCGGCGCGAATATGATCCTGGTCGATTTTCATCCGGCACCGACCAAGGCGCTGGTCGATGGACCGCAGGCGTTGACGCTAGAGGAGCTGCCAGGGTTTCTCGAAGATGTCGCCATCGCACGCGAGGCGTACGAAAAACGTCGGGCGGCGGCGAAACGAAACGCGCCGAACGCTCGGCGCGAGTGACTCAGCGACCTTTAGCAGTGTTCGCCTTTGCGAGGAACGTTGCGCGAGGGAGCAATCGGTTAACGATCGCTCTCGGTTAAGGCGCCGGCGCCGGCCGCTCGGCCGTCCCGGTCAACTCGCGCCGTATGTCCCGTAGTTTCGCCTTGACGCGCGCGGCATTCTCGGGGCCGATGCGAATCATCAGCTTCTGCCCCGCCGACAGCGCCTCCAACTCTGGATCGGCGAACTTGTACCACACGTTGGGCCGCACGAGCTGAATTGGCTGATGCAGCTCCGGCGCCGCCAGCATGTCGTCGATCGCCTCCACGGTGCGATCGTTGAAGTAGCCGTCGGGCCGGCCGAGATTCTGGTATTCCTGTTGCAGCAGCGCGTAAAACCGCACGTACGTCGCCACCAGCTTTTTGGTATCGATGCCCTCGAAGAACAGCACCGCCGGTGCATAACGCGCGTAGTTCTTTGGGTTGAGAAACGTGGTTTCGCGCTCTTCGGTAACGACGAAGCGCCCGCCGATGGGCTTCGTCAATCGATACCGCTCCGGCACCTGCTTGCGCGGCAGGTTGTCGATCGTCACGACGACGCGCCGCATGAGGCTATCGAGGTAAAAGTAACGCTCTAGCGATTCGCGGCCGACCAGTCTTTGCGCCGCCGTCAGCGCGGGCTCGTCGCTTTCGGCGAGCGGCGGTAACGGCTGGGCATCCTCGGCGGACGGTAGCGGTTGCACCTGTGCCTTTTCGATCGGGTGCCGAATGGACGGCTGGTCCTGCACCGGCGGCGGCGCCGACGCAACGGGGACCGACGCCGGTTGGCGCATGATGTCGGGCAAATAGAAATAGAGCGCGATCAGCACCACAGCCACCAGCAGCACGACCGCACCCCAGGAAGTTGTCGTTTTCATAACCACCTTTGGGTTCACGCGCTAGTCTATACCCGGTTCGGATGAAAAGGCACGCGCTCGCGGTGAATCGGCCGGCGATCGCTCTCGGACCGTACGACGCCGCACGCATCGGTTTGACGCCGTCGCACGGCTCGCGTGCTCGCTTTGGCATTCGTTCAAGACTTTTCGTGTTGCCGCGACGGCGATATCGCTATGCGTCGGACAATCGTGTCGACGCGATCCGCCAATCGAGCGCACTCACCCCAAGTGATGTCGCTACGGGCATCCCTGAAACATAGTACCGGCGCGGGGCATGATGAATGGGGAGCGCCATGAGTGTTCGGACACGGCGTCGACGCCCGGAAACAAACGCGAAGTAACTTTTATCTCGCCTGCCCGCCGCACATGGTATCGATGGCAGCAGCGCGCAGCGTCACGGCGACACTCACGCCACCGGGCCGATTGCGTGTCAGATCTTGTGGGATCCGGCGCTGGACGCACCGGCTGTAAGGTGCGCTACTCCACCGCGCCGCTTACGGGCGGGGCGGCTACTGTCGCGCTCAGTTCGGCACCACCACGCCATCCATCAAACGGACTCGGCTGCCGGCAGTCAAACCTTCGCCGTTCGCCTGTGTCACGGTTCGGCGCGACCCGTCGTCCATGCGCAGCGCCAACTCGTATCGCACGGTCTTGCGTGCATTCTTCTCTATCTGGTGCCCGGCGTAGGCGCCGCCGGCCGCGCCCGCGACCTTGGCCAGCGTCTTGCCGCGGCCGCTGCCAATCTGGTTTCCGACGATCAAGCCGCCCACGGCACCGGCAATGGCACCGGCGCCGGTGGCCTCGCCCTTCACTTCCACGGCATGGATGGATTCGATGACGCCGCAATCGGCGCAAACCGGGGCGACGGTTCTCGCCTGCCGCACCGGCGCCGGTGCGGCGCGGTCCTTCACGGTCGGCACCGCGGCCGGACGCTCTGCCGGCGCGATCTGTGCGATCTCGGCCGGAGCTTCACTCGCGGCGCGATCGTTGGATGCTACGCCGGGAATCAGCCCGGTCATCACGCCGACTCCTACGGCGGACAGGACAATCACCGCACCGGCGGCGATCTTGACGATAGGTAACTGCGCAGCGGTAGTAACGGACATCGTGCCTCCTTCTAGACCTTTCGTTGTACCGGCGTGTCGCCGGATAGTGCGAGTAACGTGCGACCCACCCATTTGGATGACGCGCCGGGAAACTAAGCAAAGCGCACGAATAGGTCAAAATCCGGCGACCAAACGTAGCGCCGCCCGGACTACCGGGCGGTAAATCCCACGACACGAACAGACTGCGGCGATGGTAGACATTGCCGACGCAAGCGCGCCTAAAGACTCTCGCGGTCGGACGAAGTTGCCGAACGCGCCGCGTGCGCCACGCGCCCGATTCGCCAGCGCGCAACAACACCGCGCGCAAATGCGACACAGCGAATACCGTAAGGCGTCTCAGCACCTGTTTGTTCCGCCGACGCGATCTACATTGAGCGTCCACCCATCGGCCAGGGAGGCCTGTCATGTCGCACACTACGTTTTTCTCGTTAGCGGTCGGAATCCTGTTTTACCTCACCGCTGCAACCGCGCACGCGGATTCGGATACGCCGCCGGCAGCGCGGCCCGGCGACGCGCATGTTGAACGTCACGATGCCGTGCCGAGCGTACTTGCCGACTTCGAATACTTACAGCGCGGTAAGGTGCATTTCGAGTTCGGGGCTATCGCCTATCGACTGGCGCGCGAGGGATTGAATCTGACCACCCGTATCGGCGGCGCGGCGACGCGCGCACTCATCGGTCTAGACGGCAACCGCCGCGTCGAACTCGGCTGGCAGCTCCGCCGTGCCAGCGTCACGCTTGCATTCACCGAACAGAGTGATCGCAGCGGTTACCGCATTGAGTTCGCGCGCGAGTTCTAGGGAAACTCTTACATGGCACCGCCGCGGCGGCGGCTGGCGCGGATGTGATATAGTGCGTGCCGAGTCGCTGCCTTGGCCGTTCCGGCGCCCCTCGCTCGCTTCGCGCTCCGTGGACCGAGAGTACCCACCGACCCCTTACGCTAAGGTGCGCGCACATGTCGAATATGCTTGTAGGCAAGTCGTCTCTCGCCGGTTCTCACCCATGATGTCCTCCAACGACGTGATGTTTCCCACGCCGGTCGACGAACCCACCGCGCCGTATACGTATACCGTCGCGAGTATCGAAAAAATGTCTGCACCCGACGGCGCCAACGGGCAGGACTGGCATCGGTACGTGTTGAAGAGCGGCCGCTCGACGATCACCGGCCAGCGCCGCGGATCGCACCACGACGTCCAAAGTTACGCGACGCAGTGCGCCGAACAGTTAAATGCGCGCGCCCTGGAAGGAAAGTCGATGTGGAGTCCGCGCGGCCGTAAGCCCGCGAACGCGGCATAAGATTCGGCCGCACAAAAAAAAGACCCCGCCGAGTGGCGGGGTCTCGATGTGACTGGCTATGCGAACTTAAGCCGGCTGGACGTTCGACGCCGACGGACCTTTGGGCCCCTGCTCCAGCGTGTACGTCACTTTCTGACCTTCGGTCAGCGACTTGAAGCCGGAGCCGATGATCGCGGAGTGATGCACAAACACATCCTTGCCGCCGTCGGTCGGGGTGATGAAGCCAAAGCCTTTGCTGTCGTTAAACCACTTAACTGTACCTGTAGACACGGAATACCTCTGTTTGGTTGATGTACGTGTTGCAGCCCAGTCCTTGAGCGATGCGGGAGTACTTCCGGAAAAACAGGGAGGGACTTCCGACTGACTACAAGAAACTTACTGCAAGCGCGCCCACTATACACAAGCGGTGCTCTAAAGCTACCTCTATTTTCGGGCGCCGGACCCGCTTCGTCGGGCGCCAAAACCCTCCTTTCGCCGCGGCCGGCGGCCGCATTGCATATCGCCATGGTGTGGCTAAAGTTGGCTCAGAAACCGGTAGTTACCGGTAGTTAGAGGTCACGCATGGGTAAGCTGGTCGTCAAATTCCAGGGCAAACTGATCGCCGAGGTCACGCTCCGGCTCGGCGACATGAAGATCGGCCGCAAGCCGGGGTGTGAAATCGTGCTGAATGACCCCGGTGTCAGCGGCGAGCATGCGGTCGTAAAAACCGTCGGGCTTAAGTCCACCATCCAGGACCTGGGCAGCACCAACGGCACCTTTATCGAAAACGAGCGCGTGACGAGCCGCGCGCTGCGGCACGGCGAGACCATCACCATCGGTCAGCACACGCTCATCTATCGCGACGACGTCACGCTCAGCACGGCGACCGCGAGCAACGCCGGCGGCGCGGGCGCGCGCGAATCGCTGGAGAAGACGACGGTGCTCATGGCGTTCGCGCAACTGCTCGCCATCGACGGGCCGCACAAAGGTAAGCGCCTGCCGCTGGTGAAGGAGACGGTGGTTATCGATAACCCGGGCAAAAGCCCCGCGCGTATCTTACGAACGAGCGAAGGCTATGTGCTGCATGCGCAAGTTGGCCCCGGCGAACCGCGCATCAACGATCGACCGGTTCCGCCCGGTGGACAACTGCTCGAAAACGGCGACGTGATCGAGGTCGCGGGCACCAAGTACCAGATGTATCGGTAGATTTATCGCCGCCATCCTAGCCCCGCTGCTGGCACGCTCCTTGCCACATTATTCCTCGCCGTCAACTATTGAGACGAAGCATGAGCACCTCGTCGAAACCATCGAACACCGACCGTCGCGAGCGACGCGCGGATTCGCGCCTCGCGACTCGGTTGCGAGCCGTGATCGACAGCGTCGAACACGGCACGTTGACGTTTACCGCGAAGGGCTTTAGCCGCACCGGCGCGTTCCTGGAACGCGGCGATGCGGGCGTGGCGCTACCGCCGGTGGGAAGCACGATTAGAGTGGTGTTTCACTGGCCGCTCGAGACGCACATGGCGCCAGTGCGCGTAGAGGCGACGGTGATACATCACGCGCCGGATGGCATGGGCATAAGGTTCGAAATCGACTAGCGGCTTAGCCTGCATCGCCCCCATTCCCGCTGCGCAAGATAGCTGCGCCGATACCTCGCACGAACACCCGGCGAACGCGACACCGCGAACGCCGGCGAGTCGGGGCGGCGGATTGCAAAACGCTAGTCGGCGAGGCCGGGGTAGATATTTTGCACGTCGTCGTCGGCGTCGATCGCTTCCAAAAACGCCTCAACTTCCGCGCGTTCGGCGGCGCCCAAGGCCACCGGATTCTTCGGCCGATAACCCAAGCGCGCCGACTGCACGACGAATCCGTGGTTCGGCAATGCGCGGGCGACGGCATCGAGGTCGGCGGGCTCGGTCAGAAACAGCGTCGTGCCGTTTTCGGCCGGCTCAAGATCGCGCGCGCCGGCTTCAATGGCGGCAACTTCGGGATCCGCGCCTGTCGACTGCGGCGACGCCTCGATCATGCCGAGGTAGTCAAAATCCCACGCCACCGAGCCCGACGCGCCGAGCTGCCCTTCGCGAAACAGCACCCGGATGTTGGAGGCGGTGCGGTTGGGGTTGTCGGTCAGACACTCGACGATCACCGGCACGCGGTGCGGCGCGAAGCCCTCGTAGACTAGCTTTTGGTAGCTCACCTGTTCGTCCAACAGGCCGGCGCCCTTTTTGATCGCGCGCTCGATATTGTCTTTGGGCATGGACGCCTTCTTGGCCTGCTCCACCGCCATGCGCAGTTTCGAGTTTTGGTTCGGATCGGCGCCGCCGCGCGCGGCCACCATGATTTCCTTCGCCAGCTTGGTAAAGATCTTGCTCTTGGCAGCGGCGGTCGTCTCTTTAATCTTGGTTTTCCACTGTGCGCCCATGTTGTGCCCTTGCTCGCGGCATGCGGCGAAAACGCCGACCATGCTCGCCTCTAAAGATTGAGATGAGATGGCGCCAAGTATAAAGGAAGGGATGCGGCGACGACGAGCGCCCCGCCCCCTCGCCGCGAAGGCCAGCGCCCGTGCGATCTGATACTCGTTCTCCGGGTGAAAGCCACAGGCACGACAAGCCGCGAGCGCGCGGCGTTTCGGCTTTCCGCGACGTACGCAAATGGAGCGTATCGCCATGCCGCCTCCGCGGACGGTCCGTACAAGACGGTCATACGCCGTGCATGAGCTGAGCAAAGACGCGCTGTATCGCGCGCACGCGGGCAAGGTAAGCGGCGACATCGTGATCGCCACAACGAAGTTTCGGCGGCAGCCGAAACCCCCGCGCGGCGTGCGCATTGCCGGCGCCGGCGCCGCACAAGTGAATGATCGCGGCGAGCTCCTGCTTTTGTGCCAGTGTAGCGGCAGTGATCCCGCGCCGCGCCAAGATGACATCGATATTGCGGCCGAGCCACGCCGATGTCATTTCCACCGCATGCGTTGGGATGACGCGAAAGTACAAACTGTTGAACCAGCAGGAACGCCAGGCGTGCCATGGCCCGTCTTCGACGACGGTATGGTTGTGGATGCAGTAGCGCTTGGCCTCCACGAACGTGCCGTCCGTGATCTGATACATCCCGACCGCACTCGACGCCGGCCGATACACCTCGAACGGATCGAGCGTCGCTTCCCAGCGCCAGTATGTTCGCGCCACCGGATTGCCGGAACCCTCCACTTGCGCCAGCGCCGCCAAAAAATCGGGCGTCATCACCGCAGTCGCGTGCGCGCGAAAGATGGGCTCGTACTGCCGCCAGGTCTCGACCGGCGTTTTCATAAGCACGCCGCTCACCGGAAAGAACAGCTCGGCCGGTTTGCGCACGACTTGGTACACCCAATTGACCGCTAACCAGACCAGCACCAGCGCAACTAACCCGACGATAATCTGGTGTGTGACCGGCACGCCACGCACCGCGCGCCACCATCGCCGGCGCGTACGCTTGCTCGGCCGCATCGCCGACCAGCGCCAGCCGCGGCGCTTGCGTCGTTGGGCTCGTCCGATGCGCGCCATTAACGATCAGGCAAGGAAACGAGTGAACCCATAGGCGGACCGCCGTGCGGCGGCCAATCAGCCCGACACCGACTCGACCACGATCATTCGTGTCTCGGCGGATGCCAAGCGCATTGCCTTCGACACCCGATATTCCTCCGACGCCCACGACGCCTTAGTGCGTTCCACGGTCGTAAACTCGATCACGACGATCCGCTTCGGATCCCACCCGGCTCGACCGCCCCGCGCCGAACATTTTCCGCCGTACGGCGGCAACGTTGCCGGTACCAGCATTCCTTGAACCTGGCTGCATCGGTGATGCGGACGTCGACAACAACCAGAATGGCCATGGTGGCCCTCCTTCTCAACCGTTAGCCTTTTGTAAACGCTGCGCAGATCCAAACGGTCTACCGAGCAGCGTCCCCGGCGGGCAACGAGCTTACTTAAAAATTTACGATTCCGGAACACCAAGGCTGGCGCCATGGCGTATCTTTTATAGAAGTAATAACAGGAACCGAGCGTGAGTAACTCATCCTCTCCGCCGCCGACGAGTTCAGGCCTATCGCTGGATGGCATCGAAGTGGTCGAGCTGTCCGAGGTTGATCTTGAGTTCGAAAAGCTGTTCGGGAAGAAAGCGGCACCGGCACTAGAGGTCGATCTCAAACGGACCCACACCGCGCCGGCAACGGCTGACGATTTGCGTGTGGTTGAATTTTTTCGCGGTGTCGACAGCCGAGACATCGATGCGCTGGTGCCGCGTTGTCAGTCGATCCACACCGTGCCGGGTTACGTGCTGCTGGCGCCAGGCCGCATCAACAGCCGGATTTTTTTCGTCATTGACGGGCAACTTCGGGTTTATGCCAAGGCCGGCGACAAGCGGCCCATTGCCATCGCTGACATCGGCCACTCGACCGGTCTGCGCTCGGCGTTGGTCATGCAGCCGATCAACCATGCGGTGATAGCGACCGAAGTGTCGCACGTTTTGGCGATCGACTATTCGGTGCTTGAGGAATACGTCAAGCGTTCGCATGTCGTGGCCCGCAACTATGCCGCGCTACTCGAAAGCTATCTCCGGGGCGACAATTGCCTCCACGTCGGCAGCCACGCGTCCGGTGCCGTGACGCGGCAGAGTCACATCGACGAGCTAA
>JBKHXU010000136.1:0-7628 GCA_046565865.1 Gammaproteobacteria bacterium
CCTTGTGCACGATTGCGGCGATCTCGCTGATGCGCCGCTCGAACACGCCGAGCGTGGACGGATTTGTTAGCATCAAACCGGCGGTCTGCGGACCGACGGCGGCCTTCAACGCCTCGAGATCGACATCGCCTTGCGAATCCGTCGGAATCTCGCGCACGGTGTAGCCGCACATCACCGCGGTCGCCGGATTGGTGCCGTGCGCCGCATCCGGGACCAGAATTTCCGTGCGCACCTTGTCGTTGCGCGACTCGTGGTAGGCGCGAATCATGGCGACACCGGCAAACTCGCCCTGCGCACCCGCGAGCGGCGTCAGCGACACCGCCTTCATACCGGTCACGTCTTTCAGCATCTCCTGCAATTCGTGCATGCACGCGAGATACCCCTGCCCCGCCGATTCCGGCGCGTGCGGGTGGCGCGCGAGGAACGGCGTTAGCATCGCCAGCTTGTTACACGCGCGCGGGTTGTACTTCATGGTGCAGGAGCCGAGCGGATAGAACTGCGTGTCGATCGAAAAATTTTTCTGCGACAAGCGCGTGTAGTGCCGCACCGCCTGCATCTCCGACACCTCGGGCAACAACGGCCGCTGTTTGCGCCGCAGCGCGGCGGGGATGTCTTTGATCTCAGGTTTCGCAAGCGGTGCTTGCGACGGATTGCGCCGGCCGGGTTGGGAGTGTTCGAAAATCAGCATGCTATGTTCCTGTCGGTATACACACTGGATCCCCGCTTACGCGGGGATGACGCGCACAAGACGCGCGTCACTTGATCGCCGCCAGCGCCTTGTCGTAGTTCGGTTCCTGTTTGATCTCCGGCACCAGCTCCGCGTGCACGACCTTGTCGTTCTCGTCGATGACGACCACGGCGCGCGCGGTGATGCCGGCGAGCGGGCCGTCGGTGATGAGCACGCCGTAGTCCTTGGCGAAGTGGCGGTCGCGCATCATGGACAGCGACTTCACCTTGTCGGTGTTCTCCGCGCTGCAGAACCGCTTCATCGCGAACGGCAGGTCCGCCGCTATGATCAGCATCACCGTGTTCGGGTACTTGGTTGCCTGCTCGTTGAACTTCTTGGTGCTCATGGCGCACACCGGCGTGTCGAGACTCGGCACGATGTTGAGCAGCTTCTTCTTGCCCTTGAAGTCCGCGAGCGACACATCCTTCAAATCCATATCGGTCAGCTTGAAGTCGGGCGCCTTGCTGCCGACCTTGGGCAGATCGCCGTTGGTGTGGATCGGATTACCGCCGAGTGTGATCTCTGCCATGGTCTATCTCCTTGCGTTAGCTGGTCGCCTTGACCGCGCGTGGCGAACCGAGGCGGCTGGACATGATGCTTTCGAGGTGGGAACGGTACTGTTCGATGTCGTGCTGCGTACGCACTTCGGTGGCACACACGAGTAGTGCCTGACCGAGCTCCGGATAGTAGTCGCCAAGATCGAAGCCGCCGAGGATGCCTTGTGCTTCGAGCGCGCGTAGCGTGTCGCCGACGGGCGCGTCGAGCTTGAGCACGGTCTCGTGAAACACCGGCCGGTCGAACGCGCGCGTGACGCCTTTGATGGAGGTCAGCGCGTCGGCCAAAGTCAGCGTGTTCGCATGCGATGCCGCGGCCACGCGTTCGAGGCCATCGGGGCCCAATAGCGACATATATATGGTGGCCGCGGTCACGACGAGGCCCTGATTGGTACAAATGTTCGACGTCGCCTTCGAGCGGCGGATGTGCTGCTCGCGCGCCTGCAACGTCAGCGTGAAACCGGGCTTGCCGTCTCGGTCGACAGTGCGCCCGATGATGCGACCGGGCATCTGCCGGACCAGCGCCTCTTTGCAGCACATGAATCCAAAGTACGGCCCGCCGGCAGAGAGCGGCGCGCCGAGCGGTTGGCCTTCGCCGCACACGATGTCCGCGCCCTTGCTGCCCCACTGCCCGGGCGGCTTCAGGATCGCGAGCGAGGTCGGATTGACGACGGCGATCACCAGCATGCCCTGCGCGTGCGCCCAATCGGTCAGCGCATCGACGTCTTCGAGCACGCCGAAGAAATTCGGCTGGGGGATGACAAGCGCGGCGCAATCGCCGTGCGCCGCTTGCGGCACCGGCGTGTGGCCGCCCTTGGGGTCGTACGGCAGCTCGACGAGCTCGATCGCCTGGTTGGTGACGGTGCTATGGACGACCTTGCGATAAATCGGATGCACCGTCTTCGGCATCAGAATGCGGCGCGAACTCTTGTGCGCGCGCACGGCCATGAGCACGGCCTCGGCCAGCGCCGAACCGCCGTCGTAGAGCGATGCGTTCGACACGTCCATGCCCGTGAGCGAGGCCATCATCGTCTGGTATTCGTAGAGCAACTGCAGCGTGCCCTGGCTCGCTTCCGCTTGGTACGGCGTGTACGCGCTATAGAACTCGCCGCGCGTGGTGATCTCCCACACCGCTGCCGGGATGTGGTGTTCGTACGCCCCGGCGCCGATGAAATTTTTGTAGGTGCCGTCGGCGGCGGCGCGCTCTTGCATCAGGCGCGTGACCTCCATCTCGCTCATGCCCTCGGGCACGCGTGTGAGCTTGCCGGTGCGCAAGTTCGCCGGGATCTCGGCGAACAATTCTTCGATCGAGCCGGCGCCGATCTCGGCGAGCATCGCCTTGATGTCGGCGTCGGTATGCGGAATGAACGGCATGGAACGTCCTCAGTGCTTTTCGGCGGCGAGCAGCGCGTCGTAGGCGGCAGCGTCGAGCAGGTCCTTGGTGTCGGCGGCATTGGCCGGCTTTAACTTGAACATCCAGCCCTTACCGTACGGGTCTTTATTTACCGTATCCGGCGTGTCGCTCAAATCGTTATTGGCGGCGGTCACGGTGCCGGTGACCGGCGCGTATACGTCGGAGGCGGCCTTCACCGATTCCACCACCGCGCACTCCTTGCCGGCCGTGACCTGCTTGCCGACCGCGGGCAATTCGACGAACACCATGTCGCCCATCAGATCCTGCGCGTGATCGGTGATACCGACGGTCAACGTACCGTCGCCCTCGGTGCGCACCCATTCGTGCGACTTGGTGTATTTCAGTTCTTTCGGTGTCTTGCTCATCGATCCCCCTAAGTCAGACAGCTCTTACCGTTGCGGACGAATGGATACTTTACGATGCGTGCGTTGAGCAGTTTGCCGCGCACGTCGACCTGACAGCGCGCTTCCTTTGCGGCCGCGGCCGGTACGCGCGCGAGCGCGACCGAGCATTCGAGCGTCGGCGCGAACGAGCCGCTGGTGATCTCACCGCTGCCGGCGGCGCATACCACTTTCTGGTGGCCACGCAGCACGCCTTTGTCTTCGAGCACGAGCCCCACCAACGCGCGCGGCACGCCGGCGGACATTTGCTTTTCCAGCGCGTCGCGGCCGATAAATTTGCGATCGCTTGGTTCCAGCGCCACGGTCCACGCCAGCCCCGACTCTAACGGCGTCGTGGTCTCGTCCATGTCCGAGCCGTATAGGTTCATGCCGGCCTCAAGCCGCAGCGTGTCGCGCGCGCCGAGGCCGATGGGTTTGACGCCGGCCTCGTGCAGCATCTGCCAGGTGAAGGTCGCGGCTTTGCCGGGCAGGATGATTTCGAATCCGTCCTCGCCGGTGTAGCCGGTAGTGGCGATGAAAAGCTCGCCGACGGTGACCGCGTGAAACGGCTTGAGCGTGCCCGCGGTCTGTCGCAGCGACTCACCGAGCGCGGCGTACACCTTTTCCTTCGCGTTCGGACCTTGCACGGCGATCATGGCGAGGTCGGCGCGCTCGATGACGTCGACGCCGCCGAATTGCTGCGCCGCGGCTTTGATCCAACTCAAATCCTTCTCGCGCGTGCCGGCGTTGGAGACAACGCGATACCACTGATCGTTGAGGTAATAGACGATGAGGTCGTCCATCACGCCGCCGTTTTTGTTGAGCATGCAGCTATAGAGCGCGCGCCCCGGGGTCTTGAGCTTAGCGACATCGTTGGCGAGCAGGAGCCGCAGGAAATCGCGCACCGAGGCGCCTTTAAGATCGGTCACCGCCATGTGTGACACGTCGAACATGCCGGCGTCGCGCCGCACCTGGTGGTGTTCTTCGAGCTGCGAGCCGTAATGCAGCGGCATGTCGAAGCCGGCGAAGTCGACGATCTTGGCACCCATGGCGACATGGGCGTCATACAGTACGGTGCGGTGTGGCATAGGAGTCCCGGATTAAAAATTCAAAAAGCGATGGCGACCCATCGCCCCTCTGTCCTGATACCTGAGAGTCTTTAAGAGGGCGCTGACCGCTCTCTTATCCCCTTCGGTGGGCCGCTCGCGTAGGCGGCGGCCGCTCTCCAGAGTCGACGCCAGGCGTGGGCCTGGTTACCGGACGGTCCTTCTGCCTGAGCGATTCCGGGCGGTTGCGCCTTCGGCGTCCGGCGCGGGCCGGATCTCTCCCATCGGGTGTCGTCGTAGGGGCGGCACTATAACGCAGGCGATACGGCCAAGCCAGAACGGCAAAGCCGACTACTACGTACCGCGGATTATCGCGGGCTAACAGCGGTCGGTGGGCTGACGCACCAAGAGATACACCGGGATGAGCCCGACTAAGAGCAGCGTCAACGCCGGCAGCGCCGCGTGCTCCCATTGGCCCTCGGAGGTCCATTCGAAGATGCGCGTCGCCAGCGTATCCCAGCCGAACGGGCGTAGCAGCAAGGTTGCCGGCATCTCCTTCATGACCTCGACGAATACGAGCAGCGCCGCCGCCGTGAGGCCCGGACGCAGCATCGGCATCGCCACGCGCCACAGAATCTCGCGATTGCTGGCGCCGAGCGAGCGCGCCGCTTGCAGCAGCGATGGGCGCATCTGATCGAAGTTGCTGTCGACCGGTCCGTAGGCGACGGCCAAGAATCGCACGGCGTAGGCCAACAGCACAGCGATCAGACTGCCAGTCAGGATCGGCCCGTTGATCCCGAGCGGCGCGAGCCACGGCGCCAGCCGGTTATCGAGCCAGACGAAGGACAGCATTATGCCGACCGCGAGCACTGATCCGGGCAACGCATAGCCGAGCGTCGCGGCGCCGACAGTCGCCTGCATGAGCCGCGTCTGCTGCAGGCGCCGCGTGTACGCCAACACCAGGGCGATGAAGGCCGTAACACCGGCGGCCACGGCGCTGAGGAACAAGGTGTTGGTCACGAACGTGAGGTAACGTTGATCCCAATCGCCGCCCACGCTCCAGCTCCAGTACAGTAACTGCGCCAGCGGAACGATGAACGCCAGCAACAACACCAGCGTCGCCGCGCCGGTCGCGAGCCACGCGCGCGGACCGCGCAGATGCAGGCGCTGCATGCGCCCGCGCCGGCTACCGCTGTGGTAGCGCGCCGCGCCGCGCATGTGCCGCTCGAGCACGAGCGCGGCGGCAATAAAGAGCAACAACAGCGACGCCAATTGCGCCGCGGCGTTCAAACTAAACAGCCCGAACCACGCCTTGTAGATCGCGGTGGTGAAGGTGTCGTAGTTGAAAATGGCGACGGCGCCGAAATCGGCGAGCGCCTCCATCAGCGCCAGCGCGACGCCAGCGGCAATCGCGGGGCGCGCCATCGGCAACGCCACGCGCCAAAACGCGCCATACGGCGACAGCCCGAGCACGCGTCCAGTCTCGAACAGGCTGTGACCCTGCGCGCCAAACGCCGCGCGCGCGAGCATGTACACGTACGGATAGAACGCGAGCGTCATGACGGCGACCACGCCGCCCGCGGAGCGGATCGGCGGAAACGCGACCGCATCGCCGACAACCGCGCGCCACGCGCTCGCCACCGGCCCGCTGTAGTCGAGCAAGGCAACCGCGACGAAGGCAAGCACGTACGCCGGCAGCGCCAGCGGCAGCATCAACGCCCATTCGAATATCCGTCGACCCGGAAACTCGCACACCGTCGTGAGCCAGGCAAAGCCCACGCCGAGCACCGTGACCCCAATCCCGACGCCGAGTAACAGGACGAATGTGTGCCACAGCACCTCGCCGAGCACCGTGCGCGCGAGATGCGACCACACCTCGCCCGCCGGCGTGAGCCAGGCAGCGCATACGACCGCGATCGGCAGCGCCACCATGAACGCGACGACGAGGCTGGCGAACTGCCAGCCGCGCACGCGGACGTTGATCCAGGCCGCAAAACCGTAGGCCCGATCCCTGTCCGCCGCTAAGCGCGCCTCGCCGGGGGTCGTCGTTGCCATCAGCGTTTCTTGCCGGCCTCATCCCCGGCGCACGCCATGCCGTTGTGATTACGTCGTGACGTATTACTTATAGCCCGCCCGATCCATGAGCTTTACCGCTTGTGCCTGTAGTCGCCCCGCTTCCGCAACGTTAATGGTGTCGGGTTTGAAGCTGCCCCATGCGGCCACGATGGCGTGCGGCTTGACCGCCGGGTTGGCGGGATACTCGAGATTCTCGTCGGCAAACAAATTTTGCGCCACCGGCGAGGACAGCCATTCGAGTAGCTTTATCGCGCCGGCGCGCTGCTTCGCGTGCGCGGTGACGCCCGCGCCCGAGACGTTGACATGCACCCCGCTGCTCTTTTGATTCGGCCAGAACAGCGCGATCGGCGCCTGCGGCTCCTTCTTCTTGAGTCGACCGAAGTAGTACGTGTTGACGATACCGACATCGCATTGGCCGGCGACGATGGCGTTCATCAACTGGGTATCGTCAGCGAACACCGGTGCCGCGAGGTTCTTGACCCAGGACCGGACGATCTGCTCGGTCTTAGCCTCGCCATGGCGCGCGATCATCATCGCCACGAGCGACTGGTTGTACACCTTTTTCGAGGTGCGCAGACACAACCGGTCTTTGAACTTGGCGTCGCCCAATGCCTCGTAGGTGGTGAGCTCGCCCGGCTTAACGCGCTGCGTGCTGTAGACGACAGTACGCGCACGCACCGAAAGCCCGTACCAGCGGCCTTGCGCGTCGCGCAAATGCGACGGGATGTTCTGCTTGAGCATTGGCGAATCGACCGGGGCCAGCACGCCTTCCTGCGCCGCCTGCCACAGATTGCCGGCGTCGACTGTCACGAGGATGTCCGCAGGCGTATGCGCGCCCTCGGCCTTCAAGCGCGCGAGCAGCGCGCCCTCTTTGTCGGTAATGAACTTGATTTGCGTGCCGGTCTCGGCGGTATAACGCTCGAACAACGGTTTGATCAGCTGCTCGTTGCGCGCGGAATACACCACGAGCGTGTCGGCCGCCGATACAGCCCCCGTGAACCAGGCCAAGGTTAACGCCGCGATCGCGGCGGATTTCATACGCGCCATACTTGAGTGCCTCAGTTGTGTCGTTTCTGACCGGGCAAATCGCCCGGCGCGGG
This sequence comes from Gammaproteobacteria bacterium, assembly GCA_046565865.1. Classification (GTDB taxonomy): domain Bacteria; phylum Pseudomonadota; class Gammaproteobacteria; order Acidiferrobacterales; family Sulfurifustaceae; genus JBKHXU01. Next base: position 7,298 of record JBKHXU010000136.1, read on the forward strand.
CTAGACTAAAAAAATCACTTGTGCGGCATTTTGCCGTCGGGCTGGTCGGGTACACGTGACCAGATCCGCTTCTCGCCATGCGGCAGCACGCATGATAGGGGCGAATCCCTATAAATGCACATCGTTCTCATTTAGATCACTAGTGGCACAGTTCTTGTAGTTAAACCTATAGTTAGCCCCTAGCGGGCCGGAAGGAACGTCACGAATAAGGCGGGATGGGTGGGGCCCAAGCCCCGTTGCAGCGAGCACTACGGGAGTAACCCAATGGTAAGCAGATCTAGCAGGAAACTTGTGATCGCGACGGGACTGTGTGCCCTGTACGCGATGCCGG
>JBKHXU010000137.1:0-3520 GCA_046565865.1 Gammaproteobacteria bacterium
CGACGCGGCTGCTCGATCTTGCGCGCGAGCTTGGCACGCTCGGCGCCTGGGTGCGGCTGCACTACATCTATCCGTATCCGCATGTCGATGATCTCATTCCGCTGATGGCGGAGGGCAAGCTGCTGCCGTATCTCGACGTGCCGTTTCAGCACGCGAGCCCGCGCGTTTTGAAACTGATGAAGCGCCCGGCAGCGGCGGCCGACAATCTTGCGCGCATCCGCGCGTGGCGCGCCACATGCCCCGAGATCGCAATCCGCTCGACCTTCATCGTCGGGTTTCCGGGCGAGACGGAGGCGGAGTTCGAGCAGTTACTGGAATTCTTGCGCGCGGCCGAACTCGATCGCGTCGACTGCTTCACCTACTCGGCGGTCGACGGCGCCGCCGCCAACGCCTTGCCCGATCCGGTGCCGGAGCCGCTGAAGCAGGAACGCCAGGCGCGACTCATGGAGTTGCAAGCGGAGATTTCCGCGGCGCGGCTGCACCAGCGTGTGGGCCAGACGCTGACGGTGTTAGTCGATGAGATCGGCGCGAACGGCGCGGCGACCGCGCGCTCGATGAGCGATGCGCCGGAGATCGACGGCCGCGTGTACGTCGCGGCGCATCCTACGCTCCGCGCCGGCGAGTTCGCGCAGGTGCGCGTGACGCGCGCCGATGCGCATGATCTGTGGGGCGACGTCGTGCGATAGCCGTCCGCGCCGGTCTTGTAACGCGAAGCCCGGCAGTTTCAGATCCACGCCCTTCGTCAATCCGATCACCTTGAACAGCTCGCCCATCTCGTGCGGCAGCGTGAGCTTTTTCACCGCCTGCATGCGTTCGAGATGCGCGCGCGTGTCGTTGGGGTCGCTTTCGGCCGCGAGCGTCGCGAGACCGCTGCCGAGCAGGAACGCGGCCTGCGAGGTGTAGCCCGCGAGCGTCAGACCGGCGTCGACGCCAGCGGCGGCGATGGCGCTGAAGTCGATGTGCGCGGTGATGTCTTGCAGCCCGACCAGCACCAACGGATCGGCATGCGCCCGTTGGCGGTAGTGGCACATGAGCGTGCCGTCGCGCCGATCCGGGTGGTAGTACTCCGCGCGCGGAAAGCCGTAGTCGATGAGCACAACGAGGCCCGCCTCTAGCGCGTCGCCTAAGCTCCGCATCCACGCCTCGGCGGCGAAATTGACTTCCGAGGTGTAACCCGCGGCGAGGTTGAGCGGCGCGAGCCGCGCGCTGATCGCCTCGTGCCGCGCGCCCTCGCGCCACACGAACCGACCGCGGTCGATCTCGACTTCAAGCGTGCGCGCGCCGTCGGATCGCAGTACGAAGCGCTCGACCGGCATCGCATCCAACACTTCGTTGCCGAGCACGAGGCCGCGAAAATTTTTCGGCAACGTGTCGATCCACTGCACGCGTTCGCGCAGCGACGGCTGCGACGCCAGCGTCTGTTCCTGCCGCGCCCGCAGCGCCGCGCTCACTTCGAGAATGTAATAGCGCCGCGGTAGGCAATTCTGTTGTTGTAGCGCGGCGAGCACGTCGCGCGCGAGCTTGCCGCTGCCGGCACCGACTTCGAGGATGTCGGCAGCGTCGATGGCCGCGCGCACCGGGGGGAATAGGGTCGCGAGGCACCGGCCGAACATCGGCGTCAGCTCCGGCGCGGTGACAAAGTCGCCGCCTTCGCCAAGCGTTGGGCTCGCGCTGTAGTAGCCGAGGCCCGGGGCATACAACGCCAGGTGCATGAAGCGCGCGAATGGGATCCATCCGCCGTGACGGCCGATGTCGGCGGTAATCAGCGCCGCGAGGTCGGCGCTGCGTGCGGCATCATCGGCGCTCGGTGTCGCCCAGTCGGGGACCGTCGCCGAATCGAAAAGCGAACCAGGGGACATGGTACGGTATTGGCCTGTTCGGGGTACGCGAGTATCGTGTCGGCTTATCTAATTAAAAGTATGCGCGGACCACGGCGCACGCGATGACCAACGATTCCACACTGACGGACAAGGTAGCGCTCATCACCGGCGGCGCCCAGCGTATCGGCGCCGCCATCGCGCGCCTGCTGCACGCGCAAGGGATGCGATTGGTGGTGCATTATCACTCCTCGGAAGCAGCGGCGCACGCGTTGCAGACCGAGCTGCACAAGGCGCGGCCGGATTCGGTGATGCTGGTGCGCGGCGATCTCACCAACGGCGACAAGCTGGCGAAGAATCTCGTGTTCGAGACAGTCGAAGCGTTCGACCGGCTCGACGTCTTGATCAACAATGCCTCGCGCTTCTATCCGACGCCGATCGGCGAGGCGACCGAAGCGCAATGGGCCGACCTCCTCGACACCAATCTCAAGGCGCCGTTTTTCCTGGCGCAGGCGGCGGCGCCGCATCTGAAGAAGTCCAACGGCTGCGTGGTCAACATCGCCGATATCTACGGTGAGCGGCCGCTGCCGAGCTACCCGATCTACAGCATCGCCAAGGCCGGCTTGATCATGCTGACGCAATCGTTGGCGCGCGAGCTGGGACCGGAGGTGCGCGCCAACGCCATCGCCCCCGGCGTGATCCTGTGGCCGCAGGCGGGGCTCGACGAGATGTCGAAGCAGCGCATCATCTCGCGCACGCCGCTCAAGCGCGCGGGAGACCCGACCGATATCGCGCGCACGGCGTTGTTTCTGATTCGCGATGCCGCGTTCATGACCGGGCAGGTGCTCGCCGTCGACGGCGGGCGCTGGGTCGTGGTCTGACTACAGCGGCGGTTCCAGCACGATCGGCGTCAGCGCCCCGCGCTTGCCGTTGAAGTGCTCCCACAAGTCTTTATAACTGCGCTGTAGCGTCGGGTGGCGCAGCGTCGGTGCCAGATCGGCGAGCGGCTTCAGCACGAAGCCGTAGCGCGTGACGCTATCGTCGAGCACCGCTTCTCCATGAATGAGTAGATCGAGATCGAGCGTGCGCGAGTGCATACCATCGCCGTAGCGCACGCGGCCGTGGTCGCGCTCGATGTCTTTCAGTGCCGCGGTAATCGTCGCCGAGGGCTCGGCGGCATCGAAACCGATTACCAAATTATAGAAGTCGTCGCCCGGAAAGCCGTGCGCGGTGGAGCGATACACCGGCGAGATCGAGAGCGTGCCGAAGCGCTTGCGCAGCGCGCGTACCGCGCTGCGTACGTTTTGTTCCGGTTCGATGTTGCTGCCGATCCCGACGTACGCGCGCGTCATCCGGGCTGGCTGCGTTCGATGATGACGCCGACGTCAGTCGCCCCGCGCAGCGCGCCTTTCTTGTTCACGCGTACGCGCACCCACGGCAATTTGAATTCCTGCAGCAGAATCTCGGCGACGCGTTCGGCGAGTGTTTCGACCAACTGAAATTGCGAGTCGCCGACGTAGGCCATCAACCGTTTTGCGACCGCTTTGTAATTGACGGTGTCATCGATGTGGTCAGTCTCAGCCGCGCGCCGAATGTCGGCCGCGAGATCGAGATCGAGGATGACGGTCTGTTTGACGCGCCGCTCCCACTCGTACACGCCGATGACGCAGTCGATCTTAAGGTCGCGGATGTAGATGAGATCC
>JBKHXU010000138.1:0-6848 GCA_046565865.1 Gammaproteobacteria bacterium
CGTACAGCTACGAGCAGGCGCTGCTCGTCATCCGCCAACTCGGCCTGCCCATGAGCGCGGTCGAGGAGCAGTTTCGGCGCATGGTGTTCAACGTCGTCGCGCGCAACCAGGACGACCACGTGAAGAATATCGCCTTCCTGATGGACAAGCGTGGCGCCTGGCGGCTCGCGCCCGCGTTCGACATGACCTACGCCTACAATCCCGCCGGCCTGTGGACGTCGACACACCAGATGACGGTGAACGGCAAGCGCGATGGCTTCACGCTGGAGGACTTTAAGGCGTGCGCCAAAGCGGCATCGATGAAGCGCGGCCGCGCGGAGGCGATCGTGGGCGAGGTAATAAAAGCGGTGGCGCGTTGGCGGGACTATGCCGATGAAGCAGGCCTCGCCCCGGTACTGCGCGATCAGGTTCAGCGGGTGCTTCGGTTAGAGATACGCGATTGAGGATTGCGTTTTCCGACGGCGTGGCGTAGCGAGGCAAGCGTGGCGGCATCGAGCCGCAGGCTGATGGTTTCTTGACCGGCCGGGCAGAGCCGCGTACGGCGCCGTTCCCAACGGCGCGCTTTAAGAGTCCCGGATCTCGCCAACCGATGTCACGGGCGCTTTGAGAACCGTCAGCGCCATACTGATATCTTGAGCAATGTTCACATGTGAACATAGACCCATGCTAGTTTGAATCCCGCCTTGTAGTCGGTCGCAAGTCGCTAACGAAATGATACTTATAGTCCGTGGACGTCCGTCCATGGCGGGGCAATGCTTTGGTCGTTTTTAAGAGGGAGAGCGCGCTTTGGAGTGCCACGCATGATTAGACCAGTACCGGTGGTAGAAGAGGGCCGGCAGATTTTGGCCAGACGTGTCCGTCTATTGCGTGCAATGCGGGGATGGTCGCAGGAGCAATTGGCGGAGTCTTCCGGGCTGCACAGGACTTGCATCAGTGCAATCGAGCGGCAGAAGTGGAATATTGGGCTGGATCATATCGAGCGGCTGGCAGAGGCGTTCAGTGTGCCGGTAAGCGTGCTGTTGCGGCCATTCAATGGGGCGGACATCCAATGAGAATCGCGGGTAGGCCGAAGTGCATGTTGGTCGGCCGTTGGCCTGGGTGCTACTATAGTGTTACTACAAAACGGAGCACATCCGATGACGGCAACGACCACGACCACGACCACGCTCAAGCTGCCCGATAAACTCAAGTCTCGCATCGCCCGTCTCGCGAAGGAGACCGGAAGATCGCCGCACAGCCTTATGGTAGAGGCGCTGGAACGCGAGGTCGCTCGCGAGGAGCGGATGCGAGACTTCGTGCGCGAAGCGCTGACAGCGGATATCGGTGTGGAAGAGGGTGCGGCGGTGTATCGGGCGAAGGACGTGCACGCCTGGCTGGAGCGCTTAGCTCGCAACCCGAAAGCGGCGCGCCCGAAGCCATGGCGCAAGTAGTCTATACAAAAAATGCAATTGCTAATCTGGAGCGCGTGTTCGCATTTTTGGCCGAGCACGATGCTTCGGCCGCCGCTGACGCGGCCGTAGCCATTCGCGATGCGGTTGAGGTTCTCGCGGATCACCCGCTGATCGGTCGGCGGATCGCGGGAGAGATACGCGAACTGGTCATCTCGTATGGCAAGACCGGCTATGTTGCGCTCTATCGCTTCCTGCCCGAAAAAAATCTGATTCGCCTCCTGGCCATCAGGCATCAGCGTGAGCTCGATTTCCCCGGCTGACGCGCCGAGCGACGGTCCAACGGTATCATCGAGCCAAACGAAGTCGCGCGGTTTAAGACCTGCCTTCGAGTTCCCGTTTGATCGCCGCCAGCTCCTGCTGGGCATCGGCGAAGTCGCCGTATGAGTGAGCCGTCCGCGTATACCAATACCGGCTGTTGCCGGCATCGCCTTCGATCTTGTGCAGCACGGCGTGGATCCAGCACGCGAGCGGGTCGTCTTCGTCCTGCTGTACGATTTCGTGCGCGCGGTTCCAATCGCCGGCGAGGGCGGCGTTGACGGCGGTGAGTAGGTTGGGCGGCATGCGTGCGGTCGTGGAGTTGGCGTTTGTGGGAGCTAATATCAAGATTAGGATCGATCGGCGCGCTGAAAAAACCGGGTAAACTTGTTCCAAGGCAGGCGATCCGGTGGTGAATAACCCTTTTAGCCCGTGACCGAGCAAACAAGTTTGCGCACAGGGCCTAGTATCTTTTAGTGGGAGATTCCTCGCTACGCTCGGAATGACACGCATGCTGCGGAGTGGTGATGGTCGGCGCGGCGCGCTGGGCGCTGCGAAATCGCGCCGTCGCCTGCGGCTCTTCGCAATGACAACCGTGGTAAAGGAGGCGTTCTGAAACGAGTCATTATTCCTGTTGGGTTATCCGCGCTCACCTACGTCGGTGGACACTTTTATAACCGTCGGTGGGATCGGGCGCTGTTGTTCCTCGCGTTGCTGGCATTTTGGATCATCGGGATCTACGCGAGTATGACGTTCCGGCTCTCGGACGTTGCGGAGATGACCGACGCGGATCAGATGCTGAACATGATGTCGCGCCACTGGACCATAGGGGCGGTCGGTACGGTGGTGTTATGGGGCCTTAGTCTGTTTACGGCGTTGCTCGATACCCGGCGGTCCACTGCGACGTTCGTCGATCGTTGGACGATTTCGGGGCTCGTTGGGGCGGTCGGCTTTAGTCTGTTAGCGACGGCCGCGCTTTTCGTCGAATTTTCTTTGTTTGGTGCGTTTAGCGGCGTTGAGGTCGATGGCGATGAAACCCCGGTGAACACCGCTCGCCGCGCTCCCGCGAATTTCTACCGATATGTTCAGCTGGGGCACTATCAGGGCGCAAAGGAACCGACACCGGCGCCGACGGGCGACAGTTATCTCACGGGTCGGTTCGAGTTCGAAGGGAAACCGGCGGCCGGCGTGCAGTTGAGCCTGGTGCTGAATGGCAAGTACGAAACGGCAAAGGTAACCACCGACGCCGACGGCGAGTTTCACGTGCGTTTGCCGCGCGGCGAGTGGTACGTGAGCCGCGTGATCACGCACGAGTGGCAGGACTCGCCGCCCGCGGACAGTGACCTTGTGCTCGTGACCGGGCACGAGCCGAAGCTGGTCGAGGGCCGGTACGACGATAACTATTGGCTGCAAAGCAAAGGTATCCCGGTGCAGGTGGGGGATCGGCCGCCGCAGCCGCAACTGAGGTTCACCATCCGCAACGGTGTCGCGTTGCGTTGGCCGGACGCCGACGCGCAGGGGACGGAGACCACGGTCGATGACGGCGTCATCGTTTGGGACCCCTACGCGGGTGCCAACACGTACCTGGTTCGTATCGTCGAGATCGAGCGCGAGGGCCGCACGACGTCGTATCACGAAGTCGCGACGAGGCCCGTGGTCGGTGCCACGAATTTTCCGCTGAAACAGCTACAGGTGTTGCCGAGCGCGGATGCAAAGAAGGAATACGAGGTCAGCGTCGTGGCCTTCGACGAAGCCGGCAACTTGCTGAGTCAGTCGGAGCGATTCGGCGGCGGCTCGTTCGTGTTGTCCGACGGCAAGCAGCTCGTGCGCGAGCCGGAGCGCATGCCCGGATCGGAACACTTCGATCCTAAGGAACTGCAACAAGTACACGACAACAATCGCCGTATCGAGGCCGCGGCGGTACTGCTGAAGGACGGCTTGGACAAGGACGCGGAACGGCTGCTCGGCAAGATCCAAGGCAAAGTGGACCCGGGCAAGCAGGCGGCCGTGACCGGCTACCTCATGGCCGTGCGTGGGCGTTGTGCCGAGGCGAATCGATTCTTCGCGCAGGCACAAGCCGCGGCCGGTGCCGGGTGCGTGCCGGATTACTATCGTGCCGGCTGCAAAAAATAGTTGGCACGTTGGAAGCGGGATGAGGCCGGGTCAAAGCGTATGCATATCTGGGTCGACGCCGACGCCTGTCCGAACGTCATCAAAGACATCTTGTTTCGCGCCGCCGAGCGCCGGCAGGTGATGCTCACGCTCGTCGCCAACGCGCCGCTGCGGACGCCGCCGTCGCGCTATATCCGGGCGCTGCAGGTGCCGGGTGGGTTCGATGAGGCCGACCGCCGGATCGCCGAGCTGGCCCAGGCGGGGGATCTCGTCATCAGCGCCGACATCCCGCTCGCCGCGAGCGTGGTCGCGAAGGGCGCGCACGCGCTGAACCCGCGGGGCGAGCTCTACACCGCGGATAACATCAAAGAGCGGCTGGCGATGCGGAATCTGATGGACGAGCTGCGCAAAACCGGCGTCAGCACCGGCGGCCCAGCGACCTTGAGCTTAAGCGACCGGCAAGAATTCGCGAATCAACTCGATCGCATCCTGAGCCGCGCGGCGCGAGCGGACAGCAAGTAAATTCGGCGGCGCGGTGCAGAATTGGGATCGAGGGCGACCGATTCGAGGCGATCGGTTGGCGTCAGCCGGGTGCGGCATCAGTCGCTGAAGTCGAGCCCGGCGATGATACGGTTGAGTTGGCCTTGCAGGCCGGTTTCCTTGGTCAGGGCGTCGAGCTCGCCGTCGCGGTCGCGGGCGCTGGCTTCGATCTTCGCGATGTAGCGCGCGTTGCAATCGGCGACGGCTTTCTTGAGGCTCTGCAGGTGCGGGACGATCTCGTCCTGCGAGCGCACCCAGGTTTCGATGTACAAACACTCCTTGGTATCGATCGACGCCGGATAGGCGGCCTTTGATTGGTGATCGGTAAAATCGTGACACCAATCGACCGGCGCCTTGTGCGACAGCCGGAAGCAGAGATCGATGTACGGTTCTTTCTGGATTCGCGGCGGGCGCTTTTCGTCGATGCCGATGATCTTGATGTCGCTGATGCCTTCCATAGGAGGATCCTCGTTAGCGCGCGTTGGCTGTGCGGCTACTATACGCGCAAAGGCAAGCGGCAGCCGCGATAAAAAAATGGGTCGATGTTTGGGCGGCTCGGTCTTGGTTCAACGTCCGCTTTCGATCTCTCGTTTGATTGCCGCCAATTCTTGCTCGATGGTGGCATATTCGCCGTACGCGTGCGGCGTTTGCGAGTACCAGTAGCGGCTGTTGCTCGTGTCGCCTTCGATTTTGTGTAGCACGGCGTGAATCCAGCAGGCGATGGGGTCGTTTTCGTCCTGTTGCACGATCTCGTGCGCGCGGTTCCAGTCGCCGGTGAGGGCGGCGTCGACGGCGTTCAGGAGATCGGTGCGCATGGGGCGGGATATGCGTTTCGGTCGGCTCACTACTTCGGTATGCGCTTGAGCGCGTCGCTGCCCCAGCCGATGAGCTTGCCGTCGTTGAACACCAGCGGCGTCAGTTCGTCGTCGGTGATTTGGTCGTCGCGCTGTTTCATGTAGGTGTAATGGTATTGCACGCCGCTAACAAAACGGCCAGCACCGCTAAACCAATCCGTGTCATGTAGTCCTCACTGGGTTGACGCTGGGCGACGCCAAGTCTACAACGTCCGCCGCGCGGTGCCATCCATCCAGACCGCGTTGCCACTAATCGGGAAAGACGTTTCCGGTTGGCGCGCATCGTTTATGTTCCCGGCGTCCGTCCTACAACGACAAGGAGGAAACCGTGAATCGTTATACGACAGCCCTGACGGCAACCGCGGCGGCGCTGGCGCTCGGCGCCTGTGTCAGCACCGGCAAGTACGAAAAGCTCGAGGCCGACAAGAACAAAGAGATCGCGACGCTGAAACAGCAGACGACGACGCTCGAAAGCGAGCGCGCCGCGCTGTCCGACCAGATCGCCGGACTCGCGAAAGAGAAGACGTCGCTGCAAGAGCAGATCGCGGCGTTGGAAAAGGAGAAGACGGCGCTGCAGAGCAGCAGCCAGCAGAATCAGGAACAGTACGACGCGCTGGTGAAGAAACTTTCGGCCGAGGTCGAGCGCGGCCAACTGCAAGTACGGCAGTACAAGAACATGCTATCGGTCGACGTCGCCGAAAAAATCTTCTTCGATTCCGGGCGCGCGGTGCTGAAGGACAGCGGCAAGGAAGTGCTCGGCAAGGTCGCCGAGGCGCTGAAGTCGTACGAGGACAAGGTGATCCGCGTCGTCGGCTACACCGACAACGTACCGATCGCCAAGGCGATGCAGAAAGTCTTCCCCAGCAACTGGGAGCTGTCCGTCGCGCGCGCGACGAACGTCGTGCGATTTTTGCAAGACGCCGGCGTGCCGCCGGAGCGCATGGTCGCCGCCGGTCGCGGCGAATACTCGCCGGTGGCCGAGAACGACACGCCGGAGGGCCGGCAGAAGAACCGCCGTATCGAGATCATGCTGATCGACCGCAATCTCGCCGACGAGCTGACCACCGCCAAGCAGTAAAAGCAGTTCGTTTACTCACCGCTCGCCCCTTCACGTTGCCCACAAGGGTGGAGGGGCGTGTTAAATATCGGTGATGCGATCGCCGCCGGCCTTGAGCGAGGCATGGATGTGGGCGTCGATCTGGACCAAGAACTCTTTGTCGCGCATTGGCGTTTCGAATTGCGCTATGCCGAGCGAAAGCGTGACGGTCAGCGGCGGTTCGCCGGGCGCGAGCGTAATCGGTAGCGCCCGCGCTTGAACTTTAAGTCGGTCAGCGAGCTGACGCGCCGCGGCGAGATCGCAGTCGGGTAGAAATACATAGATGTACCGACTCTCGTTGATCGCCAGCAGATCCGTCGGCCGGGTTTGGTCCAGCAGCCAGTAGCCGATCGCCTCGAGCACGCGCAAGCCGGGACCGACGCCGTTGGCTTTGATGATTTCATCGAGTTTATCGACGGCGAAGCCGACCACGGCGAGCGGCTTGTTGCTCAAGCGGAAGCGGGTAACCAGGCGCGGATAAATGGTGTCGAGCCAGTATTGGTTGTGCAGCAGCGTTAGCTCGTCGATGTGACTCTGCCG
>JBKHXU010000139.1:0-3278 GCA_046565865.1 Gammaproteobacteria bacterium
TTCGCCGCTGGCGTCGACGTAGATATAGCGCTCCTGCAGTTCCGGGAGATAGATGAGCGAGTCGCCGCGAAAGTCCTCGCCCACGTACAACCGCAGCGCCACCTCCGTGTCGCGCGCCGGTCGAAACGCGGACGGCTCGATCCAAAAGTCGTGCGCCGCCGCCGCGCCCGGACCGAACGCGGTCACGAGCGCGAGCCAGGTGCTGATACACTGCCCGCGCCAACGCGCGGCCGCCAACAACGGGATCGACATGCAACCGGAGAATACCATGCAAGCCGACCGCGAAGCGGTCGTCCCGAGCGATAGCGAGGGACCTCATAAAGCCGGCAGGAAGCTAACCCGAACGAGATTTCTCGCCGCGATCAAAATGACAGCGATAGCAGGCGTGTGTCTCGCGCAATTCGCTCAAATGGTGTTCGCGCACGAGATACGCCCCGCGGTCGTGACCGCCAGTTTCGGCGCCGGCGAATACCGGATCGAGCTGCAGGCCAACATGGAGGCGGTGCTGGCCGGCGTCAGCCCGCAGCACAAGGACACCGACGAGTCACCCAACGCGCGCCACTACGATACGCTGCGGGCGCTGCCGGCGGATGCATTGCAGCGGCAGATCGCTGCGGCTGCGCCCGGCCTCATCGGCGCGCTGCGCGTCGAGTTCGACGGCGTACGCGTAACCCCCGAGCTGGCGAGTATCGAGGTGCCGCCGCCGGGCGACCTCGCGCTCAGTCGCATCACGCGCATGCAATTGCGCGGCCCGATCCCGCCGGGGGCGCAGGCGTTTCGCTGGGCGTATCCGGCCGAACACGGGTCGAGCGTGCTGCGCCTTAAGCGGGAAGGAGCTGCCGACGTTGTCGCAGCGTGGCTCAAGGATGGTGCCGCAAGCGAGCCGTTCCCACTCGCCGGCCCGGTCGAAACGCCGAGCCGCGCGCAAGTGGCCTGGCAGTACACCGGGCTCGGCTTCACCCATATCTTGCCGTACGGACTCGACCACATCCTGTTCGTGCTCGGTCTGTTCCTGTTGAGCGCGCGGCTCAAGCCGCTGCTATGGCAGGTAACGGCGTTTACCGTCGCGCACACGATCACGCTCGCGCTCAGCATCTACGGCGTGGTGTCGCTGCCACCGGCGATCGTCGAACCGCTGATCGCGGCGTCGATCGTTTATGTGGCGGTGGAAAACATCGTGACCGGCGACCTCAAGCCGTGGCGGCCGTTGGTGGTGTTCGGCTTCGGATTGCTGCACGGCCTCGGGTTCGCCGGTGTGCTAAGCGAGGTGGGGTTGCCGCGCTCGGAGTTTGTCACCGGCCTGATTGCGTTCAACGTCGGCGTCGAGCTGGGGCAGCTCGCGGTGATCGCGCTCGCATTCGTTGCTGTGGGGATGTGGGCGCGGCGTGCGTGGTACCGCGCGCGTGTAGTCGTACCAGCCTCGGTCGCGATCGCGACCATCGGCCTCTATTGGACCATCGAACGACTACTTGGGTGAGCCGGAGCCTTGGAGGCAGGAAGCCGAGCTCGGTGCGTGATAGGAACGTTACGCTGTAGCTGGACGAACGAAGCAGTCCCAACGAAGTCCAGACAGCTCAGTCGGGCAAACCGCCGTTCGGACGCGCCGCAAGCTGCCGCCGGCGTTCGCTGCCACGGCGTTCCAAATCGACGGCGGCGCGTTGCACGCGCCGGTCGCGTTTAGCGCGGTAGACACATTCGCGCACTTTGATCGGCCGTCCGCGCAACGGTGCCAAATTCAGCTCCGCCATCGCTTCCTGCGCCGATCGGTCGGGAACAAGATACACATGTGCATGCCCCAGCGGTTTGCCGGTAGTGGTATCGCGCATGACAATGGCGTTAATGACCGTGCCGTAGCCGGCAAAAGCGCGTTGCAAATCATGCGCCGTCACAGATCGATCCAGATTTGAAACGAAGATGTTCATCCGAATAATCTCCCTTGGGGCGCTCATTCTGTTTAAGCGCCGGCCACGGCGCAAGAGCGCGCCAGTCGCCGTTAAGGGAAAATTCCATGCCATCCCCCTATGACAACATTAAACGCGCGGTCTTTGCGCGTGGCGTACGTCCCGGCAGCAGTGAATTCAATCGGTGCATGGCTTTCTCCGCCGTCGCGCGATACCCGGTCAGTTTGCCACCGTAGATGCTGAGCACGCGCGCAAGCGCGGGATCAACGTACAGCGCGGTCTCGCGTGCACGTTTGGCATACGCGCCGTTGGCGTGCGGTAGTACGCGCACGCCCGCGAATGCGGCCAGCACGTGTGCGTCGGCGCCCGGAAAGTAGCGCGTCAACGTCTGTTGCAAGTAAGCGATCTCTTCGGGTTGTGGTGCCGTGGTTTCGGGCGGCCCGATGTGCCGAGTCTCGGTGGTGCCGACGAGCGTTCGCGCGCCATGCGGCAACACGAACACGGGCCGTCGATCGTGCGCCTCGACGTAATACGCGCCATGAGTGAGGTGGCCCCCGACGACAATGTGCGCGCCTTGCACGAGTTCAATGGACAGCGGCCGCGGCGCCGGACGCAGCGCCGCCAGCACCGTATTCACCCAGGGACCGGCGGCATTCACCAGCACGCGCGCCACGCACTGGCGCGCGGCACCGGCGACGGTGTAGTCGGTCGCGACCTCGCGCGCGCTCACCGTCGCCGCGACGAATGTCGCCGGACATTCGAGGCGCGCGCCGAGCCCGACGGCCGAGCGCATCACGGCGCGTGTGAGTTCAGCGTCGTCGGTTTGCGCGTCGTGGTAGCGATATACAGCCTTAAGTCCCTCCGTGCTAAGCCCATCGAGTCCACCCCATTCCGCGGCCGGCACGCGCGCGAACCGGGTTTCACGGCTCAAGCCGCCGAGCAGCGCGTACAGGCTCAATCCGGCGCGGATCGTGAGCGCGCTGCGCGTTGAGTGTTTGTACACGGGGATATGAAACGCCGTGCGCCGTACCAACGTCGGCGCCAGCCGCAGCAACAGCTCGCGTTCGCGCAGCGATTCACGCACCAAACGCAGCCGGCCGGATTCGAGATAGCGCAGGCCGCCGTGAATGAGTTTGCTCGATCGGCTCGATGTGCCGGCGGCGACGGCGGTCTGTTCCAGCACCAGCACCGTGTACCCCGCGGCCGCGGCCGCTTGTGCCACGCCCGCGCCGTGGATGCCGGCGCCAACGACGACCACGTCGTAACGCTCGCTCATGCGCTAGGGTGGTCTACCCGCTGCGCGCGCTTCGGGTTTCGCGCGCGCGACGCGTTTGCGCATACTGTCGCAACCATTGCGCGGCGGCGCGTACACGCGCG
>JBKHXU010000140.1:0-6299 GCA_046565865.1 Gammaproteobacteria bacterium
TCAGCGGCGTGCGCAGCTCGTGGCTGACATTGCTGAAAAAGGTCGTCTTGGCACGATCGAGCTCGGCCAACGCCTCCGCCTTCTTGCGCCCCTCCTCGTACGCGTTGGCGTTGTGGATGGAGGAAACGATCTGATCGACGGTAAGTCGAATTAGGCCGCGGTAGCGATCGTCGAAGGGCCGAACCGGACTCAAGCCCACGACCAGGAAGCCATAGGGATGCGGCTGCCCCGGTTGCGCGAGCGCCTTTACCACCGCGTGCGCGGGCGCGGTGTCCCAACGGCCGCACGGCAGCGGTCCGCATCGGTTCGCGAGATCGTCGACGATGACGCAGTCCTGCGCCGTCGCCTCACGAAACGGCCACGACGGCGACGCGGCATCGAGCGCGATCGTCGCCGGGACACGCGCGCGATCGTCATCGCTGAAGCCGCAGGCGCCGACGAGCTTCGCATTAGCGCCGTCGTCGGTCGCGAGATACAGCAGCGCGAATGGAATGTCCGCGTCGTTCTGCGCCAAAATTTTCAGCGCCGACTGGCACGCCGCATCGGCGGTCTTGGCGTCGGCCGAACGCGCCGCGAGATCGCGCAACATGCGCAGTTGGCGCTCGTCCTGCACCTGCTCGGTCGTTTCTTGGCAGGTGACGAGCACGCCGCCGACGCCGCCGTCGTCGCCCGGCACGGCGCTGTAGGAGAACGTGAAGTACGTCTCTTCGGTGAAGCCCTTGCGGTTTATCGGCAGCAGCAGGTGCTCGTTCCACGTCGCCGGACCGCCCGCGTAAACGCTTTCCGCCATCGGCCCGATGATGTGCCAAATCTCCCGCCACACCACCCGACCGGACTGGCCCATCGACGCCGGATGTTTATCGCCCAAGACCGGGCAATAGCTGTCATTGTAGATCTGTATGAACGCGGGGCCCCACCACACCATCATCGGGAAACGGTTGTTTAGCGCCACCCCGACCGTTGTCTTCAATGAGGTGGGCCAGTCCTGCACGCGCCCGAGCGCGGTCTGGCGCCAGTCAAGCGAACGCAGGAGCGCGGCCATTTCGCCGCCGCCCACGAAAATACTGTCGGCATCGCGATTCATCGGGCGTTCCACACACCCGGCGCGGGATCGGCGTTGCGAACAAAAGGGGTCATACGTAAAAGACGGGCGGGCGTATCACGCCACGACGTAGTTGAAACCGAACTGGGACTGTTCCTAGGGCGGACACAGAATACCCACTACCCCGAGAAACAACTACAGAGCAATCGTGTGGGTATTAATAAGCAAAAAGAAAAAGGGGAAGCATCCGCTTCCCCTTGTCTTGCTTTAGCGCTTTGTGATTTAGGCGGCGATCAGAACGGAATATCGTCGTCGAAGTCGGCGCCCGCCGGGGCCTTGGCCGGGGCGCGGCCGCCGCTATTCGGCGATTCGTTCGCGGACGTATCTTGATTAAAGCTGTGATCCGCAGGTGCACCGGCGCCGCCGCGAGAACCCAGCATCTGCATTTCGTTGGCGACGATCTCGGTGGTGTATCGGTCATGGCCTTCCTTGTCCTGCCACTTGCGCGTTTGTAATCGGCCCTCGACGTAGATCTGCGCACCCTTCTTCAGGTACTCACCGGCGATCTCAGCCAGCCGCCCGAAGAACACCACCCGGTGCCACTCCGTGCGCTCCTGTTTCTCGCCGGTGTTCTTGTCCTTCCACGATTCGGATGTCGCGAGCGTCGCGTTGGCGACGGCCTGGCCGCTCGGGGAATAACGCACTTCGGGGTCTTTGCCGAGATTGCCGACGAGAATGACTTTATTAATACCGCGTGCCATACCAACCTCCATTTCGCTGTGCGCCCGTGCACAAACCGAATCATCACGGGCGAGTTAGGGGACCGCTAGTGTGCCGCAATCCGAGCGCACCGACAACGCGGCCGCGAAAATAAAAAATTCGCCCGGAATTAAGCGCTTGAGCGCCGCGGGACCATGCTGACGAAAAACCAAATACCGGTCAGCAACGCCGCGCCGGCAAACACGGCGCTGGTGCCGTAGTGCTGATGCAACCATCCGCCGCGGTCGCCGCCGACGAACGCGCCCAGGAATTGAAACGTGCTGTAGACGCCGATGGCCGCGCCCTTCGCGTTTGCCGGCGCCATTTTGGAGACGAGCGAGGGAAGCGATGCCTCCAGCACGTTGAACGCCATAAAGAACACCAGCAGCGATATGCCGATGCCGAGCAGCGAGCCGTTCTGCAACGCCAGCGCCGCCTGGGCCAGACAGAGCACGAGCACCGAACCGGCGAACACCCCGTGCTGCCAATGGCGTCGCTCGGACAGCGAAATGATGGGAAATAACGGCAACGCCGAGAGCAGCATGAGCGGCAGATACAGCGCCGCGTGCTCGTTTGCGGGTAGCCCCGCCTGCTCCACCAGCGCCGTCGGCAACACAACGAACGTCGCCGTCGGCGCCGCGTGCAGCGCGAAGATACCGATATTGAGCTGCAGCAACCGGCCATTGCGCAGCACCGCACTCAGCTCTTTCAGTACCGGGGAACGCTCGCGGCGGGCGCTCGCGGTCGGCGGCGGCACCGCTAACCAGAGGATCAACAGGCTCGCGACCGCGAGCACCGCCGTGAGCCAGAAAATGCCGGGGACCCCGATGATCGTGTTGAGCGCGGAGCCAAGTGGAATGGAAATCAAAAACGACGCGCCGACGCTGATGCCGATCACCGCCATCGCTTTGGTGCGCTGCGTCTCGCGCGTGAGATCGGCGACCAGCGCCGTAACCGCGGCACTGACCGCGCCCGCGCCTTGCAGCGCGCGGCCGATCAGCACGCCCCACATCGAATCCGCCAGCGCCGCCACGACGCTGCCGATGGCAAACAACACGAGCCCGGCGGCGATCACCGGTTTGCGCCCGAAGCGGTCGGAGGCGATGCCGAACGGTAGTTGCAGGCACGCCTGTGTCAGCCCATAGATGCCGAGCGCGAGCCCGGCCAGGCGCGGCGTGTAGTCCTCGAGCGTTTGCGCGTAGAGCGCGAACACCGGCAGGATCAGGAACAGCCCGAGCAGTCGCGTGCTATAAATGCCCGCGAGGCTAAAAACCGCGCGGCGTTCGACCGCGGACATGGGGTTTAAGTTGGTACGCACGGGTGTCGGGGACGCGCCGATCGGAGGCGAACTTGGTTTTGGTTGTCGTCGCGGAAGGCCGGTATACTAGCAGATTGCTAAAAAAGTCCATCCTGGAATTTTTTAGCTCGCACGATGCCAAAGCAGGCATCTTGCAGCAGGTTCGCTGCCTTCATACCGGAACGCCATGGACCATATCCGCATACGCGGCGCCCGCACGCACAATCTTAAAAATATCGACGTCGAGCTGCCGCGCGATAAATTGATCGTCATCACCGGGCTGTCCGGCTCGGGCAAGTCGTCGCTCGCGTTCGACACGCTCTATGCCGAGGGTCAGCGGCGCTACGTCGAGTCGCTGTCGGCGTACGCGCGCCAGTTCCTGTCGCTCATGGAGAAGCCGGACGTGGACCTGATCGAGGGCTTATCGCCCGCGATCTCGATTGAGCAGAAGTCGACCTCACACAATCCTCGTTCCACCGTCGGCACCGTCACCGAGATCTACGACTACCTGCGTCTGCTCTACGCCCGCGTCGGCGAGCCGCGCTGCCCTACGCATGGCATCGTGCTCGCGGCGCAGACCGTGAGCCAGATGGTGGATCACGTGATGACGCTGCCCGAGGGCACGAAGCTCATGCTGCTCGCGCCGCTCATCGACGCGCGCAAGGGCGAGCACCTGCACGTGCTCGACGGCCTGCGCGCCCAGGGCTACGTGCGTGCGCGCATCGACGGCAAGGTGGTGTCGCTCGACGAGGCGCCGGCGCTCAAGAAAAACTTCAAGCACACGATCGAGGCCGTGGTCGATCGCGTGGTCGTGCGCAAGGGTCAGGAACAGCGGTTGGCGGAATCGTTCGAGAACGCCATCGCCTTGAGCCAGGGGATCGTGCGCGTCGTCACGATCGTGGATGACGCGCGCGAAGGCGCAAGCGCTTCACAACGAAAATCCCCACCCCCAGAGAGCGACGGAGAAAGGGAAAGCCGATCGCAGGAACGTTCCCGCCCTCACCCCAACCCTCTCCCGAAGGGAGAGGGAGCGGCGCAGGAGCTGGTATTCTCCGCGCGCTACGCGTGTACCCAATGCGGCTACTCGCTGACCGAATTGGAGCCGCGCCTGTTCTCGTTCAACAACCCCGCCGGCGCCTGCACCGCGTGCGACGGTCTCGGCGTGCACCAGTTTTTCGATCCCGCGCGCGTGGTGAGCGATCCCACGCTGCCGCTGCCCGCCGGCGCCATCCGCGGCTGGGACCGGCGCAACGCGTTTTATTTCCAGATGCTGGAGTCGCTCGCCAAGCACTACAAATTCGATCTGGAGAAGCCATTTGAGTCGCTGCCGAAAAAAATCCGCGACATCGTCTTGCACGGCAGTGGCGAGGAGCCGATCAAGTTCAGCTACTACGGCGAGCGCAACAGCGTGTACCGGCGCACGCACCCGTTTGAGGGCGTGATCCCGAACATGGAGCGGCGCTATCGCGACTCGGAGTCGAACGTCATTCGTGAGGAGCTGGCGAAATTTTTGAGTTCGCGCCCGTGCGAGACATGCGGCGGCAGTCGCTTGAAGCCCGAGGCCCGTAACGTCTTCGTCGCCGATCGGCCGTTGCACGAGCTGGCCGAGTTGCCGATCGGGCAGGCACTGCAATTCTTCAAGCAACTCAAGCTCGCCGGCAATCGCCAGGACATCGCCGACAAGATCATCAAGGAGATCGCCAGTCGCTTGGGGTTTTTGGTCAATGTCGGACTCGACTATCTCACCCTGGCACGCTCGGCCGAGACGCTGTCGGGCGGCGAGGCGCAGCGCATTCGCCTCGCGTCCCAGATCGGCGCGGGGCTGGTCGGCGTCATGTACATCCTGGATGAACCCTCGATCGGCCTGCACCAGCGCGACAACGAAAAGCTGCTCGACACGCTGCGCCACCTGCGCGACCTTGGCAACACCGTGATCGTCGTCGAACACGACGAGGAAGCGATCCGCGCCGCCGACTACGTGCTCGACATCGGCCCCGGCGCGGGCGTGCACGGCGGCCAAGTGGTCGCGCAGGGCACGCCGGACGAGATCATGCACCATCCGGCCTCGCTCACCGGCCAGTACCTGAGCGGGACGCAATCGATCGCCGTCCCTGAGCAACGCACGCCGCCCGATCCTAAACGCCAGCTCGTGATTCGCGGCGCGCGCGGCAACAACCTCAAGAACATCGACGTCGAGCTACCGGTGGGCTTGCTCACCTGCGTCACCGGCGTATCGGGCTCCGGCAAATCCACGCTGATCAACGACACGCTCTATGCCGTCGCGGCCAAACACCTATATGGCTCCAACGTCGAGCCGGCAGCGCATAAAGCGATCGAGGGCCTGGACCAATTCGACAAGGTCGTCGACATCGACCAATCCCCCATCGGCCGCACCCCACGCTCGAACCCGGCGACCTACACCGGCCTGTTTACGCCAATCCGGGAACTCTTCGCTGCTACCCCGCAAGCGCGCGAACGCGGCTACGGCCCGGGCCGCTTCTCCTTCAATGTCCGCGGCGGCCGCTGCGAGGCGTGCGAAGGCGACGGTTTGATCAAAGTGGAAATGCACTTCCTGCCCGACATCTACGTCCCGTGCGACGTATGCAAAGGCAAGCGCTATAACCGCGAGACGTTGGAGATCCGCTACAAGGGCAAGGGCATCGATGAAGTACTGAACATGACCGTCGAAGACGCCGCCACATTCTTCGAGCCGATCCCCGTCATCCACCGCAAACTCGAAACCCTGCTCGACGTCGGCCTGTCCTATATCACCCTCGGCCAAAGCGCGACGACGCTGTCCGGCGGCGAAGCCCAACGCGTCAAACTCGCGCGCGAACTAAGCAAACGCGACACCGGCCGCACGCTCTACATCCTCGACGAGCCGACGACGGGCCTCCACTTCCACGACATCAAGCAATTGCTGGCGGTGCTGACGCGCCTACGCAACGACGGAAATACCATCGTCGTCATCGAGCACAACTTGGACGTCATCAAAGTCGCGGATTGGATCGTCGACCTCGGCCCTGAAGGAGGTAGCGGTGGCGGCGAGATTGTCGCTGTCGGCACACCCGAGGAGATCGCCGCTAATAAGGCGTCGCATACGGGGCGGTTCTTACGGACGGTGCTTAAGCGGACGGCGGAGCCGGCGCGAAAGGTGGGGTGAGCGCCTTCGAGCGTTTTTTGCCGCGCCCCGTCATTGCA
>JBKHXU010000141.1:0-3083 GCA_046565865.1 Gammaproteobacteria bacterium
CGGCATGGCCAGCATGACCGATGCCACGAGTCCGTCATTCCCGCGCAAGCGGGAATTGAGCGACGCCGCCCATGGGCTGGATGCCCGCTCGCACGGGCATGGCGGCGCAGACGATCGCGAGCTCGCACGAAGTCCACGCGGCGACGTGGCGATCGCGGATGTCGAATCGCTCAACTATGACGGCCGCGGTGTCGCGCGCATCGACGGCAAGGTGACCTTCATCGAAGGCGCGCTGCCCGGCGAGCGCGTGCAGTTTCGTTACCATAATAAGCGCCCGTCGTTCGATACCGGTGCGGTCCAAGCGGTATTGAGCGCGAGCCCAGATCGCGTATCACCGCCGTGTCCGCACTTCGGTGTCTGCGGTGGCTGTAGCTTGCAGCACTTGGCGCCGGCGGCGCAGATCGCCGCGCTGCAACACGTGCTAGCGGAAACACTAGCGCATGTGGGTCGGGTCGAACCCGAGCGCTGGTTGGCGCCGCTGGCCGGCCCCGCGCACGGTTACCGGCGGCGCGCGCGCCTCGGGGTGCGCAACGTGCCGAAGAAGGGCGGGGTGCTGGTCGGGTTTCGCGAGAAGCGGCGCTCCTTCATTACGCCGCTCGATGCCTGCGTCACGCTCGATGCGCGCGTGAGCGATCTGTTGCCCGCGCTGCGCGAGCTGATCGCAGGGCTTTCGATCCCGGATCGTATTCCGCAGATCGAGGTGGCGTGCGGCGACGACGTTGTGACCCTCGTGTTTCGGCACCTGCGCCCGCTCACCGACGCCGATCGTGAGCGGCTGACGACATTCGCCCGCACGCACGCAGTGCAGGTGTATCTGCAAGCCGAGGGACCGCAATCGGCGACACCGCTCGCGCCGTCCTCGCCGCGGACGTTGCAGTATCGATTGCCCGAATATGACGTGACGCTATCGTTCCAACCGACCGATTTCATTCAGGTGAACGGCGCCGTCAATCGGCAGCTCGTGCGGCAGGCGCTGACGCTGCTCGATCTGAAACCCAGCGACCGCGTGCTCGATCTTTTTTGTGGGCTCGGCAACTTCACGCTCGCCGCCGCGCGCACTGCGGCGCGCGTCATCGGCATGGAGGCGGAGGCCGGGTTGGTAGAGCGCGCGCGCGGGAATGCCGCGGCGAATGGCATCGCTAATGCTGAATTTACGGTTGCGGATTTGTATGCGGCCAACCTTCTACTTCCGCGCTTCACCGAGGAGGGCGCGCCGTTTAAGCTGCTGCTCGACCCGCCGCGCGCGGGCGCCATCGAAGTGCTGAAGTGTCTCGCGCCGCAACAACCGCAACGCGTCGTCTATGTGTCGTGCAATCCGGCGACGCTGGCGCGCGATGCGGAGTACTTAGTCAACGCCGCCGGCTATCGGTTCGAGGCCGCCGGGGTTGCGGACATGTTCCCGCACACGAGCCACGTCGAATCGATCGCCTTATTCACGCGCGCATGAGCGAGCGCCTTGCCATTACGGTCGATGTGCCGACGCAACGCCTGATGTTGCGCGACGTGGGTGGGCGCGTGTTGTTCGAGACGCGCGTTTCGACCGCGCGCAATGGCGTCGGCGAACGCGCCGGCAGCGAGTGCACCCCGCGCGGCCGGCATATCGTGCGCGCCAAGATCGGAGCCGGCGCACCGCTCAACGCCGTGTTCGTCTCGCGCCGTCCGACCGGCGAAATCTACACCCCGAGCCTGCGCGCCGTGTTTCCCAACCGCGATTGGATATTGACGCGCATCTTGTGGCTATCCGGCACCGAGCCCGGCAAGAACCGCCTGGGCACCGTCGATACCATGCGCCGCTATATCTATATACACGGCTGTCCGGACGAGGACGCCATGGGCGTGCCCGGATCGCGCGGCTGCATCAAGATGCGCAACGCCGAGCTGGTGCGATTCTTCGACCTCGTGCCGGTCGGTACACCGGTGATGATAGTGGGGTGATATGGCACTAGGACCGGTCATGCTCGATGTCGCGGGAACCACGCTCACGGCCGAGGAGCGCGAGCGCCTGGCGCACCCGCACGCCGGCGGCGTGATTCTGTTTTCGCGCAACTACGAGTCGCCGGCGCAACTGGCGGCGCTCGTCGCGGCGATTCACGCGGTGCGCGAACCGCGGCTGCTGGTCGGCGTCGACCACGAGGGCGGGCGCGTCCAGCGGTTCCGCGACGGGTTTACACGGCTGCCGGCGGCCCGGCGCTTCGGCGAGATCTACGACGAAAACCCCAGGCGCGCGAAGCGCCTGGCGCATACCGCCGGTTGGCTCATGGCCGCGGAGTTGCTGGCGGTCGGGGTCGATTTCAGCTTTGCGCCGGTGCTCGATCTCGATCGCGGCATCAGCCAGGTCATCGGCGACCGCGCCTTTCATAGCCGCCCGGATACGGTGGCGGATATCGCCATCTCGTATGTCGCCGGCATGGCCGAAGCCGGCATGGCCGCGACCGGCAAGCATTTTCCCGGCCACGGCGGCTGCGCGCCGGATTCCCACGTGGCGGCACCCGTCGACGAGCGCGATTACGCGGATATCGCGCTCGAGGATTTAGTACCGTTCGCGCGCCTCATCGATAACGGCCTGGCCGGCATCATGCCGGCGCACGTGGTATTTCCGCGTGTGGACGAGCAGCCCGCGGGCTATTCGCGTGTATGGCTGCGCGAGATTTTGCGTGGCCGCCTTGGATTTCAGGGCGTTATTTTCAGCGATGACCTGTCGATGGAGGGCGCGAAAGGGGTCGGAGGCATGGTCGACCGGGCACACGCCGCGCTCGCGGCCGGGTGCGACATGGTGCTCGTTTGTAACGACCCCGCGAGTGCCGCAACGGTTTTGGACGGCCTGCGGCCGGAGCCGGACCCGACGTCGCGCCTGCGACTCGTGCGCATGCACGGCCGCGGCGGGCACGTCGACCTCGCAGCGGATACGGCCTATCGCGAGGCGGCGCGGATCGTCGGGAGTTTGGTTGGTTGAACCGTCATTTCGAGCGCAGCGAGAAATCTCCCTTCGTTAGCCGCAACCGCCACGGGGAGGAGATTTCTCGCGGCGCTTGAGATGACCCGCAGTCTGAAAAAATGCATTGATTCGCTCGATGGATGGCCGA
>JBKHXU010000142.1:0-9201 GCA_046565865.1 Gammaproteobacteria bacterium
GGCGTAGTGAGCAACCGGTCGCCGTAAAAAATCGAATTTGCGCCGGCGAGAAAGCACAGCGCCTGCAGGTGATCCGGCATCTGCGTCCGCCCCGCCGAGAGCCGCACGAACGAACCCGGCAATACGATGCGCGCGACCGCGACCGTGCGCACGAACTCGATCGGATCGAGCGCGGGACCGTCGGCGAGCGGCGTGCCGGGGATGTGCACCAATAAATTGATCGGCACGCTCTCCGGCGGCGGATCGAGCGCTGCCAGTTCGGCAAGAAACGCAGCGCGATCGTTGCGCGCCTCGCCCATGCCCATGATGCCGCCGCAGCATACCTTCATGCCGGACTGGCGCACGCGGCGCAATGTCGCCAGGCGATCGTCGTAGCCGTGCGTGTGGATCACATTGTCGTAATGCGCGCGCGAGGTATCGAGGTTGTGGTTGTAGTAGTCGAGCCCGGCGGCGGCGAGCTGCTCCGCCTGGCCGTCGCGCAGCATGCCGAGCGTGGCGCAGGTCTCGAGCCCCAGGTTTTTTACCGCGCGGATCATCTCGATTACCGCCGGCATGTCCTTGTCTTTCGGTCCGCGCCAGGCGGCGCCCATGCAAAAGCGCGTGGCGCCACGGGCGCGCGCCGCCTTGGCGGCGTCGATGACCTCGTTCAGCGCCATCAGCGGTTGGCTTTCGAGGCCGGTGTTGAAACGCGCCGACTGCGAGCAATAGCCACAGTCCTCGGAGCAACCGCCGGTCTTGATCGAAAGCAGCGTGGAGAGCTGCACCGCGTTGGCATCGAAATTCGCGCGATGTACGGTTTGCGCCCGGTATATAAGGTCGTTGAACGGTAGCGCGAACAGCGCCTCGATCTCGGCGGTGGTGAGCGACATAGCGGATTTAGGATGAGTAATAACGAGCGCCCACGCTAGGGCAAGGTTTCCCGAGTGTCAACCCGGCACGCTAACGAAGTTGACGCGCGGGCGCTGAAAGCCGCACTCAAACCAAGTACCATGCGCCGCCTATGAAAACTGCCACCTTTACCAACTGGTTGCGCAATCTCGGCGCGCTGCGCTGGATGCTGATAGTCGCCGTCATCGTCGTAATCACCCTCGCCCCCACACCCGGCACCCCCGCGAGTTACAGCGGCTGGCTGCTGGTGCGCACCGTGCTGGCACCGGTGCTCGCGCCGCTGCTGGCGATGGTGCTGCTGCTCGATGCGTTGATGGCGCGCGTGTTCATGGCAGAACTGGAGGGCGCCCCGCGCCGCCGATTGCGCGGGATCGTGCTCCTGAATCTGTTGCTGACCGGCGTCTTAGTGCTGTACTGGGTTCCTTACTACTCGGCGCTGCGCCCTTAGGTCTCGACGAAACCGCCGCCATTTGGATGTACCGTCTGCCCCGTTAGATACGACGCATCCGCCGACGCCAAAAATACGAAACACGGCCCCACTTCAGAGGGCTGACCCGCGCGGCCCATCGGTACGTCGCCGCCGAATTTTTCAACCTTGTCCGGCGGAAACGTCGCCGGGATCAGCGGCGTCCAGATTGGTCCGGGCGCGACACCGTTCACGCGGATACCACGCTTGGCGAGCGACAACGCGAGCGAGCGCGTGAACGCCACGATCGCGCCCTTGGTCGAGCTGTAGTCGAGCAAATGGCTGCTGCCGCGATAGGCCGTGACCGAGGTCGTATTGAGAATCACGCCGCCGTCTTTCAAATGTTTGAGCGCGGCCTTGGCCATATAAAAGTAAGCGAAGATGTTGGTGCGGAACGTCTGCACCAGCTGCTCGGCGTCGATCTCTTCCAAATTTTGTTTCGGGTGTTGTTCGGCGGCGTTGTTGACGAGGATGTCGAGGGCGCCGAACTCCTGCACCGTGCGGTTGACCGCCGCATAACAGAACGCCTCGTCGCCGACGTCGCCCGGCAGCAGTAAACATTCTTGGCCTTCGTTTTCGACCAGGCGTTTGGTCGCCTGCGCATCGTCATGTTCGTTCAAGTACACAATCGCCACGTGCGCGCCCTCGCGCGCGAAGTGCACCGCGACCGAGCGACCGATGCCGCTGTCGCCGCCGGTGATCAATGCCACTTTATCCTTGAGCTTACCGCTGCCCCGATAGTCGTCGCGGATAAAGATCGGTTGCGGTTGCATCTCGCGTTCGCGACCGGGTTGTTGCGGTTGGCGTTGCGGGGGCCGGCGCGCTTGCTGCTCTTCGTACCTCGATTCCATGGTCTTGCTCCTGTGAGTATTGATTGCCACGACTTCTTTCCTTCAACCGCACAAGAAAAGCATGGGAAAGTAGGATCATCACCCGTGTGCCGCGGTTGGACACGGGACCATGAATCACGGTTCCCGCGCTACGGTTGTCTGGTATCGCCATAGTGAGCCGGCTAGACTGGATCGATGCGACGGGGGTTGCACACAATCGGGTTGATGGCGAGTCTACTGGCAATCGCGGCTGCCGCTATTGCCGAGCCGCTGCCGATCTTTGACGCGCACCTGCATTACAACGCCGACAGTCGTGACACCTACTCGCCGGTCGCCGTCGTTGAAATCCTCGATCGGGCGCAGGTCACGCGCGCGCTGGTATCGAGCACACCGAACGACGGCACGCGCGCGTTATATGCCGCGCATCCCGAACGTTTCGTGCCGTTCTTGCGTCCGTACCGCGACGACGCGGATCGCGCCCGCTGGCACGGCGATGAGTCACTGCCGGCGTGGCTGGAGCGGCATCTGGCCGACGGCGGCTATCGCGGGATCGGCGAATTTCACCTGACCGGTGCGCCGAAGGACACGGCAATCCTAAAGCGCGTAGTCGCGCTGGCAGTGCAACGCGATCTTATCTTGCACGCGCACGCGGACACCGCCGGCGTCGAGGCGTTGTACGCGCTCGATCCCGACGCCAAGGTGCTGTGGGCCCACGCCGGCATGTCCGAACCGCCGGCGCAGATCGAACGCATGCTGGTACGGTATCCGACGTTGACGGTCGAGCTGTCGCTGCGCGACGCCGACATCGCCCCCGGCGGACGCCTCGACCCACAGTGGCGCGCGCTGTTCGAGCGCCATAGCGATCGCTTCCTGCTCGGCACCGACACCTGGACGCCGTCGCGCTGGGATCTGGTCGGCGTCAACGCCGAGAGCGCGCGCCGCTGGCTGAAGCAGCTCACGCCGGCCCAGGCGAGCGCAATCGCGTATCGCAACGCCGAACGCTTGTTTCCGCCGCCGAAGCCCGGCGCGGCAGCGAAGAATTCTCATGGACAAACGTAAAGACAACCAACATGAAACGAAGGATCGTAGGCTTTCACAAGGACGAGCGAAACGATTGGGTTGCCGATCTGGAATGCGGCCACGCACAGCATGTGCGCCATCGGCCGCCGTGGATCAATCGGCCATGGGTGGTGACGGCCGAGGGGCGTAAGAGCCGCATCGGCGCCAAACTCAACTGCAAAAAGTGCGGCGCCGACCAGCCGCACCATCACGACCACGCGTATCACCAATAGGTTGTTTTGTAGCGGGCGCCGGGGGCGCCCGCCGTGTTCCACTCGCGACGCGATTGCGCGTTACAATGTCGCGCGACCATGAAATACAAGGATTATTACAAGATACTCGGCGTTGAGCGCAGCGCGAGCGAGGACGATATCAAGAAGGCCTATCGTCGCCTCGCACGCAAGTTTCACCCCGACGTGTCGAAGGAAAAAAACGCCGAGGAGCGCTTCAAAGAGATCGGCGAAGCGTACGAGGTGCTGAAGGACAAAGACAAGCGCGCGGCCTACGATCGCCTCGGACAGTACGGCGCGGGCGAGGAGTTTAGACCGCCGCCCGGCTGGGGCGAGCAGTACGCGCGCGGTGGCGGCGGGTTTCAATATTCCAACGTCGATCTCGGCGATCTGTTTGGCGATCTCTTCGGCGGCGGCCGGCGCCAACGCGGGCACGGGACAGCGGGCTTCGCCATCCCCGGCGACGACTACGAAGCGGCGGTGCAGCTCGATTTGGAACAGGCCTACCGCGGCACGGAGGTCACACTCAACCTCGACACCACCGACTACGACGCACACGGTGTTCCGCAGCGCGCGCGCAAGACCATTACCGTGCGCATCCCCAAGGGCGCGACTGACGGCCAGAAGCTGCGCGTGCCCGGCAAGGGCGGGCCCGGCTTCAACGGCGGGCCGGCCGGCTCACTGTATCTGGAGATTCGTTTGCGGCCGCATCCGTTGTACAAGGTGAGCGGACACGATTTGTACCTCGATGTACCGATCGCACCGTGGGAGGCGGCGCTGGGCGCACAGGTGGAAGTGCCGACGCTCGAGGGCAACGTGCGTCTCAAGATCGCACCCGGTGCGGCCTCGGGGCAGAAACTGCGCCTGGCCGGCAAGGGCCTGCCCAAGCCCGACGGCAGCAGCGGCGATTTGTACGCCGTGCTCCAAATCGTCAACCCACCCGCGCTATCGGCGCGCGAGCGGGAGTTGTACGAGCAATTGCAGCACGCGTCGAGCTTCAACCCGCGCGCGAACTTCGGGCGCACGCAGTGACGGAGGCGACATGACGGACGAAGTTCACGTGCAACTGCTGCTCGGGGAGAACTATTGCGTCACATTGTCCGAACTCGCCGCGAGCTCCGGGTTCAACGACGCCGAGCTGCACGAGCTGATCGAACTCGGCGCCCTGCCCGCGCGCCGCGAACCGGAGGGCTGGATATTCGCCGCCCATTGCCTGGAACTGGCGCGTACCGCACGCCGGTTGCGCGCCGACTTCGATCTGTCGCTGCCTGGCGTGGCGCTGCTGCTCGCCTACCGCGAGCGCGTGCACGAGCTGGAACAACAATTGCGCGACGTCGAGTGTTTGTTGCCGCGCGGACGCTAACCAGATGTCATTGCGAGGAGCCGAAGGCGACGAAGCAATCGCCCAACGCCATGGTACTTCGTGACGGAGATTGCTTCGCTTTGCTCGCAATGACACGAACGCTTTGGTCTCGCATCCTGTATTGACCGACTAAGCCCACGAATGGAACCCATCGTCCGCGCCCGCGGCTTGCGCAAGCAGTTCAAGGATCGCCTCGTCGTGCGCGGCATCGACCTCGACATCGAAGCGGCCCGCTGTTGCGGCATCCTCGGCCCGAATGGCGCCGGCAAGACCACGACGCTGCGCATGATCCTCGGTCAGTCGCCCATGAGCGGCGGCGAGTTGAGCGTCTTCGGCCTGCCGATGCCCGCCGCCGGGCGCCGCGTACGCACCCGCATCGGCGTCGTGCCGCAGATGGATAACCTCGACCCTGATTTCACCGTCGCGGAAAATCTCAAAATCTACGGCGGCTACTTCCGGCTGCCGGCGGCGATGCTGGCGCAGCGCATCGACGAGCTGCTCGCGTTCGTCGGCTTGAGCGACCGCGCCGGCGCCAAGATCGGCACGCTCTCGGGCGGCATGAAACGCCGGCTCACGATCGCGCGCGCGTTGATCAACGATCCGGAATTCATCTTGCTCGACGAGCCGACCACCGGCCTCGATCCGCAGGTGCGGCACATGATCTGGGGCCGGCTGCGCGATCTGCGCGAGCGCGGCAAAACGCTGCTGCTCACCACGCACTACATGGAAGAGGCCGAGCGCCTGTGCGACACGCTTGTGATCATGGACGACGGAAAAATCCTCGAGCGCGGCACGCCGACCGAGCTGATCCGCAAACACATCGAGCCCGAGGTGTTGGAGGTTCGCGCCAACGGTCACGACGCGCGCGCGTTGCTCGCGGCCGACGGCGGGCGCATCGAGGCACTCGGCGATACGTATTACTACTACACCGCGAACGCGCGCCCGATTGTGGCGCGGCTGGAAACCATCCCGGGCCTCATGTTCCAACATCGCCCGGCGAACCTGGAAGACGTGTTCCTCAAACTCACCGGCCGGGAACTGCGCGAATGAGCGCCTCGTTCGTGCTACCGCGCCTGCGGGCCGGAGGGTTGGCGGTGTGGCGCCGCAACGCGCTGGTGTGGCGCAAGCTGATGGTGCCGAGTTTGCTGATCAATTTCGGCGAACCGTTTTTGTATCTGCTCGGTCTCGGTTACGGACTCGGCATGTTCATCGGCGACATGATGCAGATGCCGTACCTCACCTTCCTCGCCTCCGGCATCCTGGCGTCGAGCAGCATGAACACCGCGAGCTTCGAGGGCATGTACTCGGTGTTCACGCGCATGGTGCCGCAGCGCACGTACGACGCGATCCTGGCGACGCCACTCGAAATCCAAGACATCCTCGCCGGCGAGTGGCTGTGGACTGCGACCAAGTGCGTCATCAGCGGCACCGGCATCTTGTTAGTGGCGACGTTGCTTGGCGCGGTACATAGCTGGACCGCGCTGTGGGTGATCCCGGTGCTGTTCCTCATCGGCATCTGCTTCGGCGGCATGGCGCTAGTGATGACCGCGTTCGCGCCGAGCTACGACTATTTCAACTACTACTTCACGCTGCTGTTGACGCCGATGTTCATCCTCTCCGGCGTGTTCTATCCGGTATCCTCGCTGCCCGAGGTCGTGCAAGGGCTGGTGCAACTACTGCCGCTGACGCATGCGGTCGATCTGGTGCGGCCCCTCGTCGCCGGGCGCGCGCTCGATGGCGTCTGGATACACGTCGCGGTACTGCTCACGTACGGCATCGCCGGCTTCTTCGCCGCGGTTTACTTCGTGCGCCGCCGGCTCATCGTTTAGCGCCAAGCACGTCGATGCACGCAGGCCGCGATCATTGGCGCGATGGCGTCCGGGCCGCGATCGGCGCGGCGCCGACGTTCTTCAGCGTGTTCCTGAGTTTCGGCATCGCGGCCCAAGTGAGCGATGCGCCGCTATGGGCGGCGCTGGCGCTGACGCTCGTCGTGTTCGCCTCGCCGGCGCAATTCGCCATGCTCGATGCCGCGAACGCATTACAAATGATCGTCGCCGGCGTCGTGGTGAACCTGCGGTTTTTCATGATGAGCCTGTCGTTGTCGCACCTGTTCGGCCGGCGTTCCCGCCGCGAGTTGCTAGTGTCGGCGCATTTCGTCGCCGCAACGTCGTACCTGCTCACCTTCTTCGCCGCACGCAAACGGCCCGGGCTGGCGACGCACGCGTACTATCGTGGCGTGGTCGCGGTCGCATTTCCGGCCTCCGTGGTCGGCACCCTATTGGGATTCGCCGTCGGCGCCACGTTACCGCCGCTGGTGGCATTCGGCGCGACCTTGTTTCTGCCGATCTACTTCGCGCTGCTGCTGGCAAACGACTTGCGGGGACGCTACGAGGTGGGGGCGGCGCTGGCCGGTTTCATCGCGACACCGATGGCCGAATACGTACTGCCCGGCTGGGGCATGTTCGTCGCCGCGCTCGGCGTCGGTGCGCTGGTAACGGCGGTCGAACGATGACGACGTATCACTGGCTGCTTGTCATCGTTGGCGCCGGGATCGGCACGTATGCCCTGCGCGCGGCGCCGTTCGTGTCGGAGCGGCTGCGCAAGCTCGGGCAGGACAATTTCAAATTCTTAAGCTACGTCTCGTTCGCCATCGCCGCCGGCATCGTCGCGCGCGCACTGGTGTACCGAGGTGGCGAACTCGCCGCCCCGAACGAAATGGCGATCAAGCTCGGCGCGGTCGTCATCGCGCTCGTACTGCTGCGCCTGACGCGCAGTATTCCTCTTGCGCTGTTCAGTGGCGCGGCCTTCGGCGTATGGCTGAAATGGCTCGCGGCGGCGTACTAGCTGAAGTCTCCTTAACCGAACCACGCAATTGCGCCCGGCACGATCACCCATGCCAGCCCCTTCGCCAGAAAAAACCAAAAGCTCATCGCGCCGGCGCGCTTAACCCAGCGCGGGGCGCGCCGTCCTTGCTGGTAGATCGTCACTCCGTACATCGTCGCTGCGCTCATGGTTCACCTCCGTAGCCCGGTCGGGCATACACCCGACCGGGGTTGGATTACGCCGCCTTGGCGCCCGTGATCTCCGCCACATCGATACCCAGCGCCTCGGCCACACGCCGGCCGTATTGCGCGTCGGCTTGATAGAAGTGTCGCGCCTGACGCAATTGAATCGCGCGCGGCACGTCCTTCATGGAACCGACGATCGCGTCCACCAGCCGCGTCTGCGCCGCGGGTCCCATCAAGCGATACAGATCGCCCGCTTGGGTATAGTCGTCGTTGCCGGCGCGATGATCGTAGCGATCGGCGTCGCCGGAGATTTTCAACGGCGGCTCCTTCACCGACGGATCGTCGACCGGTCCGCCGAAGCTGTTCGGCTGGTACACGGGGCACTTGCCGCCGTTGCCGTCGAAGCGCATGGCGCCATCGCGGTGATAGCTATGCACCGGGCAACGCGGCTTGTTCACCGGCAACTGGCCATAATTGATGCCGATGCGATAGCGGTGCGCGTCCGGGTACGAAAGCAGCCGCGCCTGCAGCATCTTGTCCGGCGACGGGCCCATGCCCGGGGGCGCGTTACCGGGCTCGAACGCCGCCTGCTCGACCTCGGCGAAAAAATTCTCCGGGTTGCGGTTGAGCGCGAGCACGCCGACCTCGATCAGCGGGTAGTCCTTGTGCGGCCACACCTTCGTGAGGTCGAACGGATTGATGCGATAGCCCTCGGCCTCGCGCTCCGGCATCACCTGCACGAATACGGTCCACTGCGGATACTCGCCGCGCGCGATGGCGTCGTGCAGGTCCTGCCGGTGCAGGTCCGGATTGTCGCCGGCGATGCGCGTCGCCTCATCCACCGTGAGGTTGCGAATGCCCTGACGCGTCTTGAAATGCCACTTCACCCAAAAGCGCTCGCCGTTGGCGTTCCACAGGCTGTACGTGTGGCTCGAATAGCCGTTCATGTTCCGGTAGCTCGCGGGGATGCCGCGATCGCCAAAGAGCCACGTCACCTGGTGCAACGACTCGGGCGAGAGCGACCAGAAATCCCACTGCATGGTCGCGTCGCGCCGACCGGTCACGGGGTGACGCTTCTGCGAGTGAATGAAGTCGGAGAACTTCAGCGGATCGCGGATGAAGAACACCGGCGTGTTGTTGCCGACCATGTCCCAGTTGCCTTCCTCGGTGTAGAACTTGACCGCGAAGCCGCGCGGGTCGCGCACGGTATCGGCGCTGCCGACCTCGCCGGCGACGGTCGAGAAGCGCACGAACGTCTCGCAGGTCTTACCGACGCGCTCGAACAGTTTGGCGCGCGTGTAGCGCGCGATGTCGCCGGTCACGGTGAACGTGCCGTACGCGCCCGCGCCCTTGGCGT
>JBKHXU010000143.1:0-10267 GCA_046565865.1 Gammaproteobacteria bacterium
AAAACAGATTAATAAAAAAGGAAAAAGGGGCCAGGCTCCATTAGGATTTGGGTCAACAACGGGTGTCACCTCATAATTTTCGCTATATTCGGCCATATAGTTCGCAGTTCGTTTCTTCTTGGGGGAATGACTCTTGGCTCGCAAACCGCGCTTTGGTCCATCCGGTGTCGCACAGTACATTCTATCGAGGCACCAATGCCGAAGGAGTGCTTCTACGGTAACGAGCATGCCCATCGTTAGCCAATTGTTTGTTTATTCCTGATCCAGATTGCTATGGCCGCCTCGATGCAGACACATTCGCACAAATGGTGTGTTGCTTGTTTCTGTTCCGCTATTAGCGTGAGTTGTGGCGGTTCATCACAACCTTCGCAAACCCCTCAACCATCTGGAATGACGTGGCGCACATCTTCCGCAGTCGAATCTAATTTTAGCTACGAGCCCATCGTTGCTCTTGACGAATCAGGAAGTACACAAGTCATCTGGTCGGTATCGAACCAGCAAAGTGGGGCAAAGGAGCTAGTAGCGCGGCGATTCGTCCTTGGCAGGAACGCGCCCGGCCCAACATTCGTGATCCATAGTGGTGTGGGCACAAATATCTTTTGTTACCGGGCTACGAGCGAAAACAACGACAATGTCACCGTCATTTGGCTGCAGAATGATTTTGGAGCCGGTTCTCGCATTATGGCGTCACGATACACGGGTGCATTGGAGGACTGGGAACCGCCAGTTGAGCTTCAACGTATTACGGGGACGGTAAGCTGCCCTAAGATTTTGGCAGACAAAAGTGGCAACACGCTGGCTGTGTGGGATGTGATTCGGACGGATGCAACTGCGGGAACGAATGTCACAGATATCTATTCCGCCTACCGACCAGTAGGCAACGCGTGGGACATTCCCCGCCTTGTGGCATCGGATTCTGTGGGATTTGCTTCTCTCCATCCGGAATTTGCGATGAATGGAAATGGAACGGCGGTGGCAGTTTGGGAATCGTATACAGGTCCGATTCGTAGCGCCTTCTTTACTCCTACTAATGGTTGGTCGAACGTTACTGAGCTCGAATCAACATCTGGCGGCGAGAGACAACAAGTGGTCATGGATAGTACTGGCAATGTGCTGTTCCTCTGGATTTACCGGGGTCAAGCCTTCGCAAGGTTTTATCGTCCTGGGCCAGGTTGGAGTGCGGTTGAAGCGATATCAACGACAGACGATGTGGCAAGAACGTGCCTGAAGGTCACGGAACGCGGTGAAGGAAGTGTTGTATGGACAACCTATAGTTCGGGAATGTCGACCGTGTGGGCGCGGTCCTTTTCGACCGCAACTGGTTCTTTGAGCCCGCCGCAGCTCCTTCAGCATCCCGCTGTGCCTTTCGGCAACTGGGCGTGCGATATAGACGGCGAAGGTAGTGTCTCGGTGTTGTGGAACGGCATTTATAACTACGCCAGCTCTCTGTACGCGACCCGCTTCGTCCCATCAAGCGGTTGGCAGACATCGGTCGCGATGTATTCAGGTTCACTCTCAAATTCGCAGGTCTCGCTAGACGTTAGCGAGAATGGCAAAGCTGTTGCCGCATGGGAAAGTTGGGGTGTTTACGTGAACTTCTATTACTAGAAAACGGGTTGGAGAATCAAACGGGGCCGGGCTCGATTAAGTCAAGCAACGAAACATAAGGGGAGAACCATGCCACGAATCGAAAGAACCAAGATCGGAGTCGTCAGTAGTATCCTCACGTTGTTGTTGTCCGCCTGCGCCTCGTATGTAACACCGGGTGGGAGTGTGGAGCTTTCAAAGCTTGCAGAAGCGGACGTGAACGAACTCCTGTCGAAGAAACCGGCTGCAACATTTCCCGCGCACATCGCCGTGGCGCGCGTGCAAGCCCCGCAGTATCAGACATACCGCACACAATCGTACGGCACGGGACGGTATAGCGTCGTGACGACGCGCGAGGTCGAGAAAGAGGAGGACTGGAACCGACTGACAAAAGCGCCCGGCGTGGCCGGCATCGGCTGGATGAACCGGTTGCTGCTGCCATCCCAGCTCGATTCGCTGCGTGATCTAAGGACCGCCGCCGCGCGGCTGAAAGCTGACGTCGTCCTCGTGTATACGTTCGATACGTTGTTCCACGTTGGCGGCCAGAAATACGGGCCGCTCAACGCGATTGCGCTGGGGCTGTTGCCGAACAAAGAAGTTCGCGTCACTACCACTGCATCGGCGGCGTTTTTCGATGTACGGACGGAGTTTTTATACGGCGTGGCGGAAGCCTCCGCCCAAGAGAGCAAGTACGCGAGCATATGGGGTAGCAGCGCGGCTGTAGACGAACTGCGCGTGGTGACGGAGACAAAGGCGTTTCAGGCGCTCATCCCCGAGATTGAAAAAACCTGGGCAGGTATCGCTGCCCGGCAAGCATCGGCAGACACCAAGCATTAAGCCAGGAACTGAACTAATGCGCCGACTAACGCGGTACGCGGTAATATTTTTCGGGATGCTGCCGTTTCTTGCCGTTGCAGCGGAACCCATTGACTTAAGCCAAGATACCTATAAGCCCGATCTAGGCGTCATCATGATTCAGGTGAACTGGGGACGGACATGGAAGTGTGGTAAATATGAGAACGCTCAGCTTCAGGCGCTTACGTTCACCAAATCGCCTATTGATAACTCGAAGCAGGTGTTGGACCTCAAAACGCCGTCGAAGTTATTTGTAGACAATAAATTCTTGCCATACGCATACGTTGTCCAGCCTGGGGAATATGTCTTAACTGCTTTCGACGTGAAGATTGCCCGTTCCAGAACGGATATCGTTCACATCCGGGGATCGACCGATAACCTAATCAAAGATGGCAAGCCGATAGGCGGTTCGTTTACTGTTAACCCGGGAGAAATTGTTTACGTGGGCCATTTCGGCCTCGATTGCGGAGCTGAACCTTTCTTGTGGCGGTACTACATCGACGGCCGAGCGGATTTTGAAAGATACGTTGATGGATTCAGAGAGAGGTTTCCTTTCGTGAAAAGCGTACCCGTACATTTCAGGCTCTTCACCACGCAGATGTTTGGCAACACATACTCCTTGGGCGATTCTGTTAAGTGAGGTTTAACACACGACGAGTCAAAGCGGCGAAAGGCGCTGAAAAAGGGGCCGGGCTCCATTACCGGATAGTCGGCCGGTCGTAGATCATGGTTTGCGCGCAATAAGCTGTACCACCGCACTCATGCCGTTGTGATACTTACCTTCGTGCACCTCCCGCGTCTTTTCTTCGCACGATACAAACTCTAATCCGTGTGGTTGGCGTTCGAACTCGGCCCGCGTGGTTAAGAGGTCCGCGCTCGGCGGGCCGCCGGTTTTGTATTCAAGTTGCTTAGGTGTGTAGGACTCAAGCAGCAGCACGCCGCCAGGGCGCAGCGCGGTGACGATGGCCGGGAAAAGGCGAGCGCGTACCGTGGATGGCACATGGCACCAAATCGAAACGATACCGTCCCACCGGTTCTCGCCCAGCTCGAAGACGGCTAGGTCGGCCACTATCGTTTCGATCTCGACACCCTATCGTGCGGCGAGCTGGCGCGCCTTTTCCAGCCCGACCGCCGAGCCGTCCACGGCGGTGAT
Source organism: Gammaproteobacteria bacterium (assembly GCA_046565865.1). Classification (GTDB taxonomy): domain Bacteria; phylum Pseudomonadota; class Gammaproteobacteria; order Acidiferrobacterales; family Sulfurifustaceae; genus JBKHXU01. The sequence continues at coordinate 3,596 of JBKHXU010000143.1, forward strand.
GCGAAACCCGCGCTGCGCGAGGAACACCGCGTTGCGCCCTTCGCCTTCGGCCAGCGACAGCACGTCGCCCCCGGCCGGAAGGCGCTCGACGTTTTGCGCCAGGAAATCATTCGGCGCCGTGCCGTAGGCAAACCCCGGCTCGGCGTAGCGTTCGTCCCAATTCATTGCGTCTTCCTTACTAAAATACGCACATCCGGATCGGGTAAGCCGATATGCGCCGCTTTGAACGCCTCGACGACAGCGGTGCGCACATTGGACAATGTGGAGACAAAATCGCTGCGGCGCGAGTCGGTCCAGAACTGGACCTCCAGCATGATGTCGTCTTGTTTCAGCTCGCGCACGCGCACCTTGGTCGGCGGTTCGGCCAACACACCGCCGGCGCCTTGCGCGGCGGTACGCAAGGTTTCCACCGCGCGTTGCAGATCGCTGGCGTAACCCAGCGGCATTTCAACGGCGCCGCGCCGGATGGGGCTCTCGGTGTTATTGGTGACGCGAGAGGTGAATACCTCGGCGTTGGGTACCAAGACGGCGCGGCCATCGTAGGTGCGGATTTGCGTAGCGCGTAGGGTGATGCGTTCGACCGCGCCTTCGGTATCGCCAATGACGATCTGATCGCCGATCTCGAACGAGCGCAACGCCAAGATCAAAAGCCCGGCGACGAAGTTGGAGAGTATGTCTTTGAGCGCGAAGCCTAGCGCAACGCCGGTTAAGCCGAGCGCGGTCGCCAGCGTCTGCGGGTCGAACCCGAGCGCGCTGGTCGCAACAACCAAGCCGATCGCCCACACTGAGTAATAGGCGATTTGCTTGAGAAGATTTTCTACCGTCAAATCCGATACCACGCGATGGAATAGCAGGCGCATGGACCAGCGCACCAGCGATGCCAATGCCCAGAACAGAAGCAGTACCAAGAAGCCTGCCAACAAGCGTGGAATGATCACGATCGCCGATTCGAGTAAACGTGCGAACGCGGTTTCAATGCTTGCCTGGGTCTCCGCGCCGAAGCGCCCCCACGCTGACAGGCGGCGATTGCCGGCGCGTTGCAGCGCGGCATCGATGGCGTTTTTCCACTGCGCGGCGAGGGCGTCGGTCGTCAGCATATTGTCGCGCGCGTCGTCCGGCGTAATCGTAAGCAGCGGGCGCGCGGCGATGCTGAGCAGGCGATTGTCGCCATCGCTTTCAATCTGTACCGGCGGAATTGCCGAGGGCGTTTCCAGTATTCGCTCGAGGCGCGTTTCGATCGCTCTTGCCCGCTCGCGCGCACGTTCGGAATCGTCGCTGCTCACTTGGAACAGCGCGCGGCCGTCCAAACGCACCGTCGCGCGGCTACTCTGTGCCTCCGCCGGCGCCGTTAGGCTAGCTGCACACAGCAAGCAAAAGACGCCAAACAAAGTTTTGCCGCGCTGCGGCCACGCCCTGCGCGGTGGGCGAGTTCTCATCGTCGGAAGGGTATGTGGGAGCAACATCACAGATCGGCCTCGAGTCTCGCGCCAACGACCAGCGCATCGGCCAAAGTAGGATCGGCACCGGGATTCTTTACGTATTGTACGTTAGGCTGCAACGCCAGCCACGGCTTGAGCTGCATGCGATAGGTCAGTTCGAACACGGTCTCGGTGTTGTCCAACGGCGTCGGGCTCGTCGCGCGGGTGTAGTCGCTCGTGCGCGCCACGGCAACGGCGAATCCTATTTCGTCTTCGTTGCGCCCCGCTATGAGACCGGTGTAAGCCACGCCGGCCCCGCCATAGAAACTGAAGCGGCTTGCATGGTTGTCGGCAGAGCCCAAGCGCAAAAATGCCGACAAACCTTGCGCATCATCGTGCGGCTCGCGATAGGCCTTCCAATCCATCAGGACATACATGCCGTTGTCTTCGGCCGAGCGCGCGCTTGCGCTGCGTAGCTGTTCGAAGTCGGAGGTATAGCGCCAAGCACCGAAGGCGAGCTTCAGTTCGTAATCCGCCGAAACCTCTCTGCCAATGTGTCTGCGGCGCGCGCGCGAGCTCTCTCCTTTAGTTTTCGCCGTAGACCGGGCGCGCGCTAACCAATACCACCCAATCTCGCCGGCCAGCAGCGCGCCTTCTTCGTCGCGAATAATGACGGCATTGTCAGTGTCGTCGTTTGGATCGCCGGGCACGCCGTCGGCGATCACGGCTTGGGCGTAGAAGGATGACGAGAACAGCGTCTTTAGCCGCACGCTCAAGGCCGGAAAGGGATAGATGGGCGGCCCCGCGAAGCCGGATGCTGCGTAATCCGCGCCGATGCCGTGAGAGCTATTGAGGAAAAGGCCCGCCGACTGCATCACATCGAATTCGGAATTGATGTCGTATAAACCAGCCAACACCGACCACCGATTTGAGCGAAGATTTTGTTGTATCCAGGCTTCGTATACCTTAAACCCGCTCGGCGCCTCGATATTGCTCACGCCCTGAGTGTCGCCGACATAGTCGCTGATAGAACCGCCGCCGTTGTACACACCGGAAACCAACACACTCCCGCCAGACCAGCCCGCGAGTTTGTTCATATCCAACAGCAGTCGCACATCGAACACATCTAAATAATCGCGGCCGCGATCCTTGCCGCCATCTACATTGGCGAATATCTCGCCGATGTAGATGGCCTCGACGTTTATTCCACGCGCGGCCCAATCTGAGCGCAGCCCGCCCCAGGCGCCGGTGAGACTATTGCGCCGCCACGTTTCGGACGCGTCCTCCTGCGATTGTGCCCACGCGTGACTGGCGACCCAAAAGAAAAGAACTCCGCCAATGGACGCGCTTCTTCGGCTCGTTGGAAACGTCATTCTTTTTAGGGTTTCGTTCCCCAGTTTAGGGGGTGCTTTCGACTCGTTTATCGGGTTCTTGTTTGTCTCCGATTCTATCTCGAAGTTGTGCGAGGCGGACATGGCGTTACGTCAGCAACGAGGAGTCCATCAATCCGAAGACGCCAAGCAGATTGCCGCTGTTGTTCGCCATTGATACCAAACTCGGCATTGCCAACGGCTTTCGCTATTCGCCGGATTGCAGCAAGCAGCGAGCTGCAGGTCAGGGTGATGTGCATTGTGGCGCTCACCTCGGTTCGGGTTGCGGAGGTAGCAGCGGGGGATTCGATTCGGATAGCGGCGGAGGCCTTGCCGATTCGGGCGGTTCGTCATGCGGGGGCGGCGGTTGCGGAGGTGGCGACTGACGGAACCTGCTCACTAACTATGCCGGTGCGATCCGCCGACCGCGGCGGGCGCTCGCACAAGAAGGTTAGCCGCGACATTACGAAATTCCCCTGGTATTTTTATTTGATTACGCCACTGATAGTTGCGCCCCGGGGTTGCGCCGGTAGGCAGCAAATGAGTTAAATCGCGTGGGCGATACGGACCGGTTGCCCAAGTTGCCAAGGCACAGGCGAGCACCATTACGATCGACCACGATGAGCCAAGACCTCCGTTCCAGTCTAGTCAACGATAGTGTTGCCGATCCCTTCGGCATCGGCACCTCGGCGTTCCATTCGGTCGTGCTCGAGTCGATGACCGAGGGAGTCAGTGTCGCCGACGAGGACGGGTTTATCGTGTACACGAACGCCGCCGAGGACGCGATGTTCGGGTACAGCCGCGGCGAGCTCATCGGCAAACATGTCACGGCGCTTAACGACTATGCGCCGGACGAAAATACAGCGCTGGTTGCCAAGGTGATTGCGGCCCTGCGTGCGCATGGAACCTGGCAGGGCGAATGGTGTAATCGCCGCAAGGATGGCAGCGCTTTCTTTACCGAGTCGCGCATCACCGCCATGCGCCATGGCGAGCGCGTGTATTGGGTTTGTGTGCAGCGCGATGTTACGCAACAGCGGGCGGAGCGAGAGGCGTTGCAGGCGGCCGAGCGGCGCACAACGATGCTGGTTGAGAGCATCAACGATCACTTCGTGAGCTACGACCGCGAGTGGCGCTATACCTACGTGAACGCCGGCGCCGCGCGGGTCCTCGGTAAGCCGCGCGAGGCGCTACTCGGGCAGTGTATTTGGGACCTGTTTCCCGACGCGGTCGGCAACCAGTATTACCAAGAAGTGCACGAGGCGGCGCGCACGGGCAAACCGATTGTTTCCGAGCACTACTACCCGCCATTCGACACTTGGTTCGAAAACCGTATCTATCCCACCGCCGACGGCGTCAGTGTTTTTTCATCGGATATATCCGAACGCAAACGCACCGAGGCGGCGTTGGCGGCGAGCGAATGCGCGCTGCGCGAGGCCGACCGCCGCAAGGACGAGTTCCTGGCGATCCTCGCGCACGAGTTGCGCAATCCGCTGTCGCCGATTCGCAGCGCGACGCACATCGTGAGCATGCCGTCGGCTACGCCGGAGGCGATCGCGACCGCGCACCGGGTGATCGAACGGCAGGTGCGGCATATGGCGCGGCTGCTCGACGATTTGCTCGATGTGTCGCGCATCTCGCGCGGCAAGATCGAGCTGCGCATGGAGCCGGTGCGGTTGGCGCGTATTTTCGAATCGGCGGGGGAGTCGGCGGCGCCGGCGATGCAGGCGCGGCGCCATACGCTGACCGTCGAGGTCGATCCGGAGTTGACAGTAGTGGGCGACGCGGTCCGTCTGGCGCAAGTCGTGAGCAATCTCTTGTCGAACGCCGCGAAGTACACCGATGTCGGTGGTGACATTCGTCTGCAAGGGCGGCGCAGCGGCGAGGTCGCGGAGATTGTCGTCTCGGACAACGGTATCGGCCTGCAGGCGGAGGACCTCCAGAGGGTGTTCGAGATATTCACGCAAATACATACGCCACAAGGGTGCGCCGATGGCGGCCTCGGTATCGGCTTGTCGCTGGTGAAAGGCATCGCCGAGTTGCACGGTGGCAGCGTGGAGGCGCGCAGCGAAGGATTGGGCCGCGGCAGCGTGTTCATCGTAAAACTGCCGATCGACAAAGGACGAGATGTTCCGGTGGTTCGAGCAGCGTCGCCCCACAAGGGTCACGCGCTTCGCATCGTAGTGGCCGACGACAATGCCGATGCGCTCGAGGCGCTCGCGTTAATGTTGCGGTTGGAGCAGCACGATGTCTGGACTGCCGCAGACGGCGAGACCGCGCTCCAGCTGTTTTTGGAGTACCGCCCCGATGTGCTGCTGCTCGACATCGGCATGCCGGGGCTGGACGGGCTTGAGCTCGCGCGTCGCGTGCGCGCGCACGACGCCGGAAAAAACGTGCGCCTCGTCGCCATCACCGGATGGGGCCAGAAAGAGGATCGCATGCGCGCACTCGCGGCCGGCTTCGATGCGCACCTCGTGAAACCGGTCGATGCGGATGCGCTGTTGCGGGTTCTCGCTGAAGACCGATAACTGATACCTCCCGAATACCGTCTTCGAAGTAGGCGCATTGCGTAGACCGTCACCCGCAGTGCCGAGATCGATCGGCACCATACGCAATCGCTTGCTCGAGGGCCTAAGCGATCGGGCCGCGAAAGAAGAGCGAAACGGTCATGAAAGGGCCTAGGCTGAACTACCCCCGTTACGCTTCTTAACGCTGTTGAGTCGCCGCGGCGACGCGCTTGATCCAGGCGATGATCTCTTGCTCGCCTTCGCTCGGCGTGTCTTTGTGTCCCCCCGCGACCACGACATAGGCGCTCAGGTCGTGGGCCGATGCCATGCTAAAGGCGTAATCCCGGCCGAGCTTGGCCATCCGGTCCTCTTTTCCGACGATCCACAGCAGGGCCGTGCCGTCCTTCATGTCCATCGCATTGTTGGGCATGACCGCAGGCCCCTCGGGATCGAAATAACTCAAATAAACGGCGGGGCTCGTCTTTACCGCCGATGTGGTTCCTTGGTTGACGTCCTTAAACTCAGCCGGTTTCGAGCCCTCGCCTGCGTCCACCATCGCGCGCGCACGCGCGACGCTCTCGCCGAGGCGCTTCTGAAACCCCCGCAGCTCGGGCGAATGTCCGGGCGCGATGGCGACCACGCCATTCGCGCCCTCGTAGTTGGCCGCGTATCCGATCGCGCCATTCGCGCCAAGGCTGTGGCCCGCGACGATGACGGTCTTTGTGCCTTTAGCACGCAAGGTCTGAACCGCCTCATGCACCTGTTTCAGCGCGTCTTGGTAGCTTGCGTCATAACCACGGGAGCTCGACCACGGTAATTCCGGTACAACGACCTCCATGCCTTCCGCGCGCATAGTGCTTATAAGCCCGGCCGTGGGGCGCGCGTCCGGCGTGGCCCCTTTTGCGTGCAGGAAGACCACGCCAATCTCGGCGGCGTGTAGCAGACCGGTAGCCAGCAACAGCACGAAGCCGGCCACCGACGAAACGCATCTGAGTCGATTTTTCATTTATCTCTCCTTATGGTCGACCGTCGCATGCCTGCCTTATCGCGAGGTGTTGCCGGATTCAGTGGGGCACATGGGATCGGTTGTTAACAGTGGTTTTTGGTTTATACCTGTATATTTTAGACGCGGGGGCAATGCCTTGTAGTGCTTGTTTTCCACGACTGCGACGCATGTGCGGTCCGTGCACGATTCAGCGGGAAATTCGCATCTACGCAGGTGTAAGGACTAATCCGCTCAATCGACTAAGCGTTAGCGGGGAGCGGGAAGGTCTGTATTCGCGAAGCAATCTCCCTATTGGAGGTCAGGGCGTTGGGAGATGCCTCGGTGCCTTCGGCTCCTCGCAATGACCGCACCGGACTGCGGCGGCGGCACGTTAA
>JBKHXU010000144.1:0-23400 GCA_046565865.1 Gammaproteobacteria bacterium
TGTCGGCGAACTAACAACGGAGGCCCCAACGGTGTCACTACCGTTACTTATTTAGGGGCGGAGTGGTGTTCATCATGCGCTGCAATTAAAAAAACTTCAGAAGGGTTAACTTATGTTTCTTTGCCAAGTCCGGGGCGAGTGTATGAGGGGGCTGAGGATGATCCGATAAATGCCTGGGAGGATTGCTATCATAAAGAACCCAAGAAGCGGATTCCGGTAAAAAAAGCAAAAACAGAAATACAAAGAGCATGGGCCAATTGGGATGGAAATAAAATTAGCAGCATGGTCATGTTTGAGTTCTATGGCTGGCTTACTAGATTCAGGCCCTACTTCTTGACCTTTCGTGGTCACGGCGACCCTTGGCAAACTGTCCACTGTTGGCTGGAAGATTATGAACGCAAACGACGCTGATCAAAGTCGAGATTACAGCGCTAACAAGCCCTTCAAGCTGACCTCGTGTCCCGCTGGCGCGCGCCACTCGGCGGCTCAAGGGCGGCGTTAGACTCTCAGGGATCGCACACATGACAATGAGCCTCCTCTTGAAGTGCGGCAGAGTCGAAGAAACCAAAGCGTTTTATTCCGAGATCCTGGGTTTTGAAGTTTCAGATAGCGCCGAGGGAACCTGTACCGTTCAGAAGGAGGGAGGAACGATAATTTTCTCAGACGCCAACCTTTGGCAAGGCCCTCCGCATTGCACGGGTACGATTTACTTCTTTTTGAATGACGTCGATAGCTACTACAACGAGATAAAAGAAAAAGCGATTGTGCGTTGGCCCCTCGAAAGCACGGACTACGGCACACGCGAGTTCGCAGTCAAAGATTGCAATGAATACACACTAGCATTTTCAGAAATGACCGGCCGGAGAGATAGGTAGCAAAAAAGTCCGAAGACATAGGTTACGCGGCGATACCGATCGTAGCTGGTTGGTTGGGCCGAGCCCCCGTGCCGCTCGTGCGTTACAACTGCACCAACCCCGGGCGTCGCATCGTTTCGATCCCTTTCGTAGTGCGCCCAAATCAGTGCCCGTTCAGTGCGTGGTGCAGCGCGGCCGCGTAATCAGTCACTTGCCGTGCTTTCCATCTTGGCACAGCGATTGCGATAGCTGTCGCGATCGTTGTCGGCAATGGTGCCGCGCGACTTGCCAACGAGGGCAGACATGAACTGGCGCGAATTCCGGCGGACCGGGCATTGGCCGACGCTGTTGTCGGCGTTTTTGTATTTTGACGTGAGTTTCATGGCCTGGGTGATGCTGGGTCCGCTGGCGGCGTATATCGGCAAGGCGCTGGAGATGCCGGCCGAGGCGATGTTCTCGCTGGTGGCGATTCCGATTTTGGCCGGCGCGCTGCTGCGCATCCCGATGGGGATGCTGGCGGATCATATGGGTCCCAAACGCACCGGGCAGATAGGACAGCTCGTGGTGATGGGGGCGATCGCGGCGGCGTGGCTCAACGGGCTTCAATCGCTGCTGGTGGTCGAGTTGCTCGGTGTGGCGCTGGGGGTTGCCGGCGCGAGCTTCGCCGTGGCGCTGCCGCAGGCGTCGCGCTGGTATCCACCGACGTATCAAGGCGTGGTCATGGGCATCGCCGGCGCCGGTAATTCGGGGGTGGTGCTTGCCTCGCTGTTTGTGCCGTCACTGGCGGAGATGTTTGGCCTGCAACAGGTGTTCGGCGTTATGCTGATCCCGCTCGGCATCGTATTCGTGCTCTACAGCCTCATGGCCAAGGACGCCCCCGATAAACGCAAGCCGGTTACGCTCGCCAACTACGCGGCGGTGCTGCGCGACCGCGATACGTGGTGGTTCATGTTTTTTTATTTCATTACCTTCGGCGGTTTCGTCGGTTTAAGCAGCGCATTGCCGCTGTACTTCAAGACGTGGTACTCCGCGTCGGGTGTGGCCGCGGGCCTGATGGTAGCGCTCGTGGTGTTCGGCGGTTCGCTGTTCCGGCCCATCGGCGGCTGGCTTGCGGATCGCATCGGCGGCCTCAAGTCGTTACAGATCTTATTCATGTTGGTGGCGACCGCGTACATGACCATGGCGTTCCTGCCGCAAGGTCCGGCGCCAACGGTTGTGACCGATGCCAAGATCAGTGGCTGGGCGTTCACCGAGTTGCCGGGCGTGGCGTGGGCCGCGGTGATGGTGTTCTTCGTCGGCGCCCTGGGGCTCGGCATGGGCAACGGTTCGGTGTTCCAGCTGGTGCCACTACGCTTCAGGCAGGAGATCGGCGTCATGACCGGGCTGGTCGGTGCCGCTGGCGGCCTCGGTGGATTTTTCCTGGCCAAGGTGTTGGGTTGGTCCAAAGGCATTACCGGCGGCTTCACCGCCGGGTTCGTCGCCGTCGCTTGCCTGGCGTTGATGGGGCTGTTCGGACTGTTGTTGGTCAAGACGCGGTGGCGCACGACCTGGGGCGCGGTATCGGGCGCGCGCGTGTGATGTCGTGAAGGCGCCCGATCCGGCGCGTAACGCACGCGCCCCCGCCCGAGCCCGCCCCCGCGTCGCGGGGGAGGAGGCAGGAGGGGGCGGTGTGTTGCAGGCGCACATCGGTGTCGCGACACGCATCGGGCGTCGCAAGGCGAACGAGGACTACGCGTACGCGCGCCCGTCCACCGGTCGCGGTGTGGCTGAGGTCATCGCCGTCATCGCCGACGGCATGGGCGGCGGTCCGGGCGGACGGCTCGCGGCGGAGACCACCGTGCGCGGATTCTTCGAGGCGTACGAGGGCTTTCCGGCGACGCTCGGCGTCGACCGCGCCGCGGCGCGTGCGCTCGCGGCCATGAACCGCTGGGTACATGCGCAAGGCCAGCAGGACCCGCAACTCAAGAACATGGCGACCACGTTCAGCGCGCTCATTCTGCGCGGACGTCAGGCGCATGTGGTTCACGTTGGCGATACCCGCATTTACCGGCTGCGCGACGGACAGCTGACGCCGATCACGCGCGATCACGTGCACGAACATCCGGACCTGAAACACGTGCTGCATCGCGCGGTTGGCCTCGAAGACAACGTGCGCGCCGACTATGCGGTGCACGAACTGCGCGCCCATGACCGCTATCTGCTCGCGAGCGACGGCGTGCACGGCGTGCTCGACGACACGTGCTTGGCCGCGGCGCTGGCGGAGCGCGAGTCGCCGACGTTCAGCGCCGAGCGCGTGGCCGAGGCCGCGCTCGCGGCCGGCAGTCAGGACAACGTCACGGCCGTGGTCGTCGATGTTGTCGCCGTGCCGGCGGTCGATCGCCTGACGCTGGAGCACGATCTGGCGACGTTGCCGATCCTTGAGTTGCCGAATGTCGGCGATACTATCGATGGCTTTCATCTGATGACGCAGGTGTCCGACGGCCGTTACAGTCGGCTGTTTCGCGCAGACGATACGGTGGAACAGCGCGAGGTGATCCTTAAGTTTCCGCACCCGCGCGTGGCCGACGACGACGAGTACCGGCGCGCGTTTCTGCGCGAGGCGTGGGTGGCGGGACAGGTGCAGAGCCCGTACGTCGCCGATGTCGTCGAGCTGCCGCCGGGGCGGCGCACGCGACTGTATTCGGTCATGCCGTACTACCAGGGCGAACTGCTGGAGCAGCGCCTAAAGCGCGCACCGGTATCGCTCGCCGAGGGCGTCGATATCGGCATCAAGCTCGCCAAAGCGGTGTATACGCTGAACCGCGTTCGCATCATCCATCGCGACATCAAACCCGAGAACGTGATGCTGCGTGACGGCGGCTTGAAGCTGCTCGATCTTGGCGTGGCGCGCTTGCCGGGTCTCGACGGCGACAGCCCATCGGGCGTGCCCGGTACGCCGAGCTACATGGCGCCCGAGCTCTATAGCGGTGCCGGCGGCGACGAACGTTCCGATGTGTACGCGCTCGGCGTCACGCTGTATCGCATGTTCAGCGGCGGGCACTATCCCTACGGCGAGATCGAGCCGTTCATGCGCCCGCGCTTCACGCGCCGTACGCCGCTCGCGCGTTATCGCCCCGACCTTCCCGCCTGGCTCGAGGACGTGCTGGCCAAGGCCACCGCGGTCGAGGCCGATCAGCGCTACGCCGACGCCATGGAGCTGGCGTTCGCTCTGGAAAACGGTATGGCGCGCGGCGCTCAGGTCGTTGCGCGACGGCGGTCGCTGTACGAACGCAACCCGCTGCGTTTCTGGCAGGTGATCGCGGCGCTGCTCGCGCTGACGTTGTTTCTCGTCCTGATCTTCGACTAAAGATCATTCGGAATGAAATGCCGGTACTTCGCAACGTTGTTCTGCCATGACGGCAAGAACGCTCGTTTTCAACGCCCAACGCACCATCGCGCACACATTGTCGCCCGCAGCTCCCGCTTTCAGTGCGTAATACGCAAACGATGCAAACATCCCGCGATCGCGACGTGTGGTATTGCGAGCAAAAACCTGCGGATTATGCGTCGTGTACAGTTGGCACATCGATTGCTAAACAAGATCCAAGCAAACCGGTGTGACGGCGATGACGTTGAGCGTGGTGACCTGGATCGGGCATGGCGACGCGGATCGTGCCGATCGGCTGCGCGCGGCCGTGGACTCCGCCGGTTATCGGATCGTATGCCAGTCGCGTTCGCTGATCGAGTTGCGCCGCGTAGTGTTGATGGGGCAGCCGGACGTCATGGTGCTCGATGCGGAGATGTTCACCATCGACCTTCTCGACGAGATCGCGCAGTTGTACCGCGAGCGACCGATGCCGATGGTGGCATTCGTCGATCGCAGCGACGCGGACACGACGCATGCCGCGGTTCAGGCCGGCATCAGTTGTTACGTGATCGACGGCTTCGCGGCCAAGCGTCTGAAGTCGGTGATCGAGGCGGCGACCGCGCGTTTCATCGCCTGGCAGTCGCTGCGGCGCGAATGCGAGGCGGCATCGACGCAGCTCGCGGAACGCAAGACCATCGAGCGTGCCAAGGGCATTCTCATGCGCCGGCGTAATCTGCCGGAGGACGGCGCGTACCAGGTATTGCGCAAGATGGCGATGGACCGCGGCAAGCGCTTGAGCCAAGTGGCGCAAGGGATCATCGAGGCGGAGGCGCTGTTGGCGAGTCGTTGAAGAATACAATTCCCTCTCCCCCAGGGAGAGGGCAGGGGTGAGGGAGAATTCTGCGCCAAGTTGAATGCTCCCCTCACCCCGGCCCCTCTGTCTGTGAGAAAGGGGAAGCGACAATCGATACGCAGGTGCCAACGGCGGCACTCGGCATTCAACATACGAGGAACGCAACGTGAAAAAGAAACTAGCAACGAGCACGCCGCAGCGCCCCGGGCGGCGGCAGTTTTTGAAGCTGAGCGCCGCCGGCGCAGCGGCAGGGGTGGGGCTTGCGCCGTTCCTACGCCGCGGCGCCTGGGCGGCGGGTTCGGACGCGCCCGAGAAGACCGAGGTTAAGATCGGATTCATCCCGCTCACGGATTGCGCCAGCGTCGTGATCGCCTCCGAGCTTGGGTTCGATAAGAAGTACGGCATCAAGATTACGCCGTCCAAAGAAGCGAGCTGGGCCTCGGTGCGCGACAAGCTGGTGAACGGCGAGCTCGATGCCGCGCATGTACTGTACGGCCTCGTCTACGGGGTGCAGCTTGGCGTCGGCGGTCCGAAGAAAGACATGGCCGTGCTTATGGGTCTCAACCACAACGGTCAGGCGATCACGTTGTCGAGCAAGCTCAAAGAAAAGGGCGCGACCGACGGCGCCAGCCTGAAGAAGCTGATCGGCGCCGACAAGCGCGAATACACCTTTGCGCAGACGTTTCCCACCGGGACCCACGCCATGTGGCTTTACTACTGGCTCGGCAGCCACGGCATCAATCCATTCACCGACGTGAAGTCGATTGTCGTACCGCCGCCGCAGATGGTGGCGAACATGCGCGTCGGCAACATGGACGGCTTCTGCGTCGGCGAGCCGTAGAACGCGCGCGCGATCCACGATCGGATCGGTTTCACCGCGACCACGACACAGGACATTTGGATGGATCATCCGGAGAAGGTGCTCGGGACGCGGCTCGAGTTCGTGCAAAAGTATCCGGCTACAGCGCGAGCCGTCATCATGGCGATCCTGGAGGCGTCGAAGTACATCGACACCATGGCCAATCGCACGAAGGTGTCGGAGATCATCGCCGCCAAATCGTACGTCAATACCGATGTCGGCGTTATCGAAGGGCGCATGCGCGGCGAGTACGACAACGGCATCGGCAGGACGTGGAAGGACGCGAACTACATGAAGTTTTACAACGACGGGTTGGTGAACTTCCCATTCCTGTCGGACGGCATGTGGTTCCTGTCGCAGCATCGCCGCTGGGGTCTGCTGAAAGAGGACCCGGACTACATGGCGATCGCGAAGCAGGTGAATCAGATCGAGCTTTACAAGCAGGCGGCGACGCAGGTCAAAGTCCCGCTGCCGAAAGCGTCAATACGCACCGCCAAGTTCTTCGACGGCGTTGTGTGGGATGGCAAGGACGCGAAGCAATATGCTGGTAGCTTCAAGGTGCGGGCGTGAGTATGGACAAGGCAACCCCCTGGCAATGAACGTCGTGAAGATGCGCAAACAACCGGACGCCGCGTTCATCGCCGCGGCGCCGGCCGCGGTTGTTCCGATTGAAGCGGCGGCACCGGCGCTGCGGGTGCGGCAGTGGCTGACCCGCGCACTGTGGCAGATGGTGCCGCCGGTGCTCGGAATCGCGGCGTTCATACTACTGTGGGCGCTGGTATCGCTGAAGACGGGTCTACCGAGCCCGGCAAAGACGTGGGACGCGGCGCTGAAGTTATTCAGCGACCCGTTCTATCAGAAGGGTCCGAACGATCAAGGTATCGGCTGGAATGTGCTGCGGTCGCTCGGACGTGTCGGTATGGGTTTCGGCCTCGCCGCCGCTGTCGGCATCCCGCTGGGATTTCTCATCGGCTACATCGGCACCCTGAATCGCATGATGGCGCCGATCATCAGCGTGTTGCGCCCGGTAAGCCCGCTCGCGTGGCTGCCGATCGGGCTTTACGTTTTTAAGGAGGCGCAGCCGGCGGCGATCTGGGTGATCTTCATTTCGAGCCTGTGGCCGATGGTGCTCAACACCGCCGCCGGCGTGCAACAGGTGCCCGCCGACTATCTCAACGTCGCGCGCGTGTTGTCGCTGTCGCCGTGGAAATTGTTCTCGCGCATTCTGTTCCCAGCGGTGCTGCCATACATGCTCACGGGTGTGCGCCTTTCCATCGGCGTCGCTTGGCTCGTCATCGTCGCCGCCGAGATGTTGACCGGTGGTGTCGGCCTCGGATTCTGGGTGTGGGACGAATGGAACAACCTAAACGTCGAGCACATTATTATCGCAATATTCGTCGTGGGTATCGTGGGACTACTGCTGGAGCAGGCGATTGTGTTGGTGGCGAAGCGGTTCCGATATTAACAAGCTGCGCGCGACTGCCCGCGCCCCGGCCCTGCCGCGGGGCGAGAGCGGGAGGATCCGATCGCTGATGCGGTTTCAACAGGATGCCGAAAAAGTCCATTCAGGCATCCGGAAGAAGGGGCTTGGAGACACTATGGAAAAATTTGTCAGCATTGAAAACGTACAAGTGACGTTCGATACGCGCGGCGGACGCTATGTCGCGCTGCGCGACATCAATTTACACGCACGCCAAGGCGAGTTCGTGGCGCTTATCGGGCATTCGGTTGCGGCAAGTCGACGTTGCTCAATGTCATTGCGGGACTGCGGGTACCCACCGCAGGCGTCGCGTTGTGCGCCGGACGCGAGATCGCAGGCCCGGGTCCAGACCGTGCGGTCGTGTTTCAAAATCACTCGCTGTTGCCGTGGCTTAACTGTTTCGGAAACGTGTATCTGGCCGTCGAGCGCGTGTTCGGCGCCGCGGAAGGGCGCGCCAAACTCAAGCAACGCACGCGCGACGCGTTGGCGTTGGTGGGGCTTACGGCGGCGGAGCATCGGTACCCGAGCGAGATTTCCGGCGGCATGAAGCAACGCGTCGGCATTGCCCGCGCGCTCGCAATGCAGCCCAAGGTGTTGCTGCTGGACGAACCGCTGGGCGCGCTCGACGCGCTCACGCGCGCCCAGCTGCAGGAAGAGCTGATGCGACTGGTGGCAGCGACCGGCGCTACCACCGTCATGGTGACGCACGATGTCGACGAGGCGGTATTGTTGTCGGACCGCATCGTCATGATGACCAACGGCCCGGCGGCCACGATCGGCAAGGTGTTGACCATCGATCTGCCGCGTCCGCGACGCCATCTCGAACTTGCCGACAATCCGGATTACATCCGCTACCGTGCCGAGGTGTTGAAGTTTCTCTACGAGCGCAAGGCCGCGATCGCCGCCTGAGCCGGGATGTCTGCCGTGCGTAAGCGTTGGCTGCAAATCCGCGGCGATCCGTCGGTGCGCCAATTTGTCTTCGAGCAGGAGCGGGTCGCGAGCGACTTCGATTTGCGGCTCGACGAGGTGCTGGCGCGCACCGAGCTGTTGTTGCGTCAGCACGGCGTCTTCCACGCCAAAATCCATTTTTCGAGCGGACAGGTGACGTTGTGGCTGCGGCAAGACCCGTTGCGTTATCGGGTGCACGTCGCCGAAGAGTTTTTGAACCCGATGTTTTGTCTGCCCTATGCGCGCACGTCGTACCCGCGGTCCGCCACCGTGCCGGAGGCGGTGGTGCCGCATGTGTTGTCCGAGTTCAGGCGCTTGCGCCAGCAGGACCAGCAAATCTACCTGCGTTCCGGTTCGCTCAATGTGATTAACGGATTGGTGGGGCTTAACTTCTCGTGCGACGGCAGTCACTACCTCGACTACGCCGATTTTCTGGATGCCAGGCTGCTCGGCGCCTGACGACTACTTGCCGAACGACTTGATCAGTTCGAGCACGATGTCGCAATCCGTGTCGCTGGCGGCGACAAAGCCATCAATTTTCGTCCAACGGCTCGATCACGGCGCGGTGCTCGTGCTTGTCGGATCGAGCTGGATCAAGGCGGCGTGAAGTCGGAGGGACGCACCATCGACGGCGCGCCATCGCGCAGGGCTCCCGCTTTTCGTGCGTTTGGCGGATGCGGTTCGAACGGCGCAGCGACGACAAGTCGCCTATCTTGCGAGGAAAGTCAGGGAATCGCCGCACGGCACGTAGTTGGCACATCGATTGCTTGACCGACGTTCAAAGCGGTCGGCGCGGCCGCTGCGAAACCGGTTCGGTATTTTTCAGCGCGGTGCCAACGTAGG
Source organism: Gammaproteobacteria bacterium (assembly GCA_046565865.1). GTDB lineage: Bacteria > Pseudomonadota > Gammaproteobacteria > Acidiferrobacterales > Sulfurifustaceae > JBKHXU01. The sequence goes on from JBKHXU010000144.1 coordinate 9,184, forward strand.
CACGCGTCGCATGGACACAGGCGTCCATTCCTCCCCATATCCGGGGCGGATTGGGCGCCTTTTTGTTTTCTAACGTGAGGGTGAGAATGTGAAAAACAAAGCAGTCGATAGCCACGCGGTCGCGGCCGCCGGCACTTTCAGCGTTAACGTCAACCTCGCGCGCGTGCTGCGGCCGTGTCTGAGGCATGTGTTCGACATGGAGGTCGCTCCGACGACGTCGTCCGGAGCAGGACCGCGTTTGCGCGCGCGCTGCGTTGTGATGGCGCTGGCGGCAAGCATCGGCTCGCTGACATCGCTGGCGCATGCGGCGGATGGCAGCGCGCCGGCGGGCAAGGTGTTCGGCCAGTTGCGCTATCGCTATGAGCTGGTGAACCAGGAGGGAATCGCGAGCAAGGCTAAGGCATCCACGCTGCGCACGCAGCTCGGGTACGACACCGAAAACTATCGCGGCTTCGGTGCGCTGCTCCAGTTCGAGGATGTCCACGCGATCGGCCGCGAGCGCTACAACAGCACCGTGAACGGCGCGACCCAGTACCCCGTGGTCGCCGACCCGGAGAGCACGGAGATCAATCAGGCTTATCTGCGCTACGTCGGACTGCCGGCGACCACATTGCGGGTGGGGCGGCAGGCCATCACCTATGACAACCATCGCTTCATCGGCGACGTCGGCTGGCGCCAGAACCAGCAGACCTATGACGCGGCTACGCTGGTAAATACGGCGATCGCAGATACGACGTTCTCCTACGCGCACGTGACCAACGTCAATCGCATCTTCGGCGAGAATCATCCGACGCTGAGCGACGTCGAGATCCGCGGCGATTTCCTAAATGTCGCATACAAAGGTATGCCGGCCGGAACCCTGGTCGGCTACGGCTACTTCATCGATTTTGAGCCGGGGCAGCCGTTTGCCACGACCGCATCGAACAAGACGCTCGGCCTCCGATTCGACGGCGCAACGACCGCAGCGGGACGGAAGTGGTTGTACACGGCCGAATACGCCAAGCAGTCGGACTACGCCGACGGCAGCGGCACGGTGGACGCGGATTATCTGTCCGCTGTCTTCGGCGTCGATCTCGCCGGTGTGCAGTTGAAGCTGGGTTACGAACTTTTGAGCGGTGACGGTACGTACGCGCTGCAAACGCCGTTCGCCACCCTGCACGCGCACAACGGCTGGGCCGACAAGTTCCTGGTCACGCCGACCGATGGCTTGGTGGACACCACCGCCAGCATCGGTGGCAGCGTGGCCGGCGTGAACCTGCTGGCGGTGTATCACGACTATACTTCGGACAATCTCGACTATGCCTACGGCAAGGAGCTTAACCTGCTCGCGGCGTGGAAGCTGACCAAGCAGCTGACGCTTCTGGCGAAGTACGCCGATTATCGCGGCGACGACAACGGAACCAATCTCGCGCGCAATTCGCTGCTGGCGCGAGACATCACCAAACCCTGGTTGCAAGCGGACTACCTGTTCTGAGGCGATTCCTTCTCGTCCGGCCGGACGCAAACGCTGGACGAGTCGGACGTTTCCTGACAGGCGAGAAATAGGCAGTAACAGGCGAATCGTATATCCTTATCGGCCTTTCCGGCCCGCCCGGGCCGGAATTGCCGAGAAGGAGTCGACGTTGTTCGCCAAGAATCTCACCATCCGTGGTTATGACGAAGAGTTATGGTCGGCCATCACCGCGGAGAATCGCCGCCAGGAAGACCATATCGAGCTGATCGCGTCGGAAAACTACGCCAGTCCGCGCGTGCTCGAAGCGCAAGGATCCGTGCTCACCAATAAGTACGCCGAGGGTTATCCCGGCAAGCGGTACTACGGGGGATGCGAGTACGTCGATATCGCCGAGCAGTTGGCAATCGATCGCGCGAAACAGTTGTTCGGCGCCGCGTACGCGAACGTGCAGCCACACTCGGGATCGCAGGCCAACGCCGCGGTCTATTTCGCGCTGCTCGCGCCGGGCGACACCATTCTCGGCATGAGCCTGGCGCACGGCGGCCATCTTACGCATGGCGCCAAGGTGAATTTTTCCGGCAAGTTGTTCAACGCGTTTCAATACGGCGTGGTCGAGGAGACCGGTGTTATCGATTACGACCAAGTGGCGCGCTTGGCCGATGCGCACAAACCGAAAATGATCGTCGCCGGCTTCAGCGCGTACTCGCGCGTCGTCGACTGGCAGCGGTTCCGCGATATCGCCGATCGCGTCGGCGCTTATCTCTTCGTTGACATGGCGCACGTCGCCGGCCTGGTGGCGGCCGGAATCTATCCCAATCCCACACCGATCGCCGATGTCACGACATCAACCACGCACAAGACCCTGCGCGGTCCGCGCGGCGGGATCATTCTGGCGCGGTCAAACCCCGATATCGAGAAGAAGCTCAACTCGCTCGTGTTTCCCGGCACGCAGGGTGGGCCGCTGATGCACGTCATCGCCGCCAAGGCCGTGGCCTTCAAAGAGGCGCTCGAGCCGTCGTTCAAGGATTATCAGAAACAAGTATTGGCCAACGCGCGGGCGATGGCGGACGTGATCATGAAGCGCGGATACGACGTGGTATCCGGCGGGACTGACAACCACCTAATGCTCATCAGCCTGATCGCCAAAAAACTCACCGGCAAAGATGCCGAGGCCGCGCTCGGCGAGGCCAACATCACTGTTAATAAGAATGCCGTGCCTAACGACCCGCAGTCGCCGTTCATCACCAGTGGCATACGTATCGGCACGCCGGCGATCACCACACGCGGCTTCAAGGAATCCGAGTCGCGCGAGCTGGCCGGATGGATCGCCGATATCCTGGATAACATGGGCGACGCCGGCGTACGGGCGGCGGTCAAGGACGAGGTACTCGCGATTTGCCGCCGTTTTCCGGTCTATCAGCGATAACGTCCCGGCTTCGACCGCGCCGCTGATCCGGCGCGACATGGCGACCGTCGGTCGCCATGTCTGTTTTCCCTGCTGATTCTCCGAATCTTTGCCTACGCTAGCTCTGAGCGGCAGCCAATAGCTCGCACACAATTAAGTGCGATCGGTACGCCGTCCAAGGATCGACCTGGGAGGAGACCATGAGCGTTTCGCCAAGCAGCGGGTATCGCGTCGGTATCGTTATCGCGGCCACCTTGCTGGCCGCGTGCGGCGGTGGTGGTGGCGATAGTAGCGGCGGCAACAGCGGGGGAGGCGGGTCGTTTGCGCCGCTTGGCATCACAAGTTCCAACGCGGGTTCGGTCGCTTCCGAGGCGTATGCGGCGGGCGACTTCGCTGTACTCGGCGCCACCTCGGCAACTAATATGGTCACCTTCGGCGCCAGCGCCGCAACGTCGTCTAACTTCAACTTGCGCAGTTTTGCCGACAGCTATCTGCGGCGGCTGCACAGACGCGGTTCGAGTCAGTGGGTGACGCCGCAGCAGGTGTGGAACGATGTCTTGCCGTGCAGCGGCGGCGGAACGCTGACCGACACCTGGGACGACGCGGACAACGATGGCTGGGACTCTGCGGGCGACAGCTACGCGACGACATACAGCAACTGCGTCGAAGGCGGCGTGACCATGAATGGCGGCGTCACGGCGACGCTTGCCACGCTGGTCGGCAATACCTTCGGCGATTACCAAATCAGCGGGTCATTCAGTTTTAACAACCTTGCCGTCAGCTATTCGGGTTTCTCCGTCAGCATTGACGGCAGCATGAGTTACAGCGCGAGCCGTACCGGCTCGAACGTGTCAGTAACGTTGCAGATTCCGCTGCTAACCACCATAAGTTCCAGCGGTAGCAGCACGATCGCCAACGCGACGCTGCAGTATTCGTTCAACGAGAGCTCGTTCGCTTACGCATATACCATCACCGCGACGCTCAGCGGCACGAGCATCGGCGGACAGGTTACGATTTCGACGCTCACCCCGTTCGCCGGGACTGCACCGGGATATCCCGACAGCGGCAGCGTGCATGTCACCGGCGCCGGCGGCAGCAGCGTAACCATTACCGCGATCGGCGGCGGTAACGTGCGGCTGGACGTGGACAGCAACGGCGACGGCGTCGTGGATTCCAGCAGCACCATGACCTGGGCCGCGCTCGTGGCGTTATAGCGCGGAGTCCAAGCCGAATCCGCGGCAATACCGACGGCCCGCTACGGGCCGTCGGTCTTTTGGCGCGGATGGCCCTTGCCCCTCGGCGTTCGGGCGATTAACGTAGGCGCGACCGTTTCGACCCCGAGCCATGCGTTGCCCGTTTTGTTCCGCCGATGACACCCGCGTAATCGACTCGCGCCTAAGCGACGAGGGCGATTCCGTGCGCCGCCGGCGCGAGTGCGAGGTGTGCCGCGAGCGTTTCACCACGTTCGAGCGCGCCGAGCTGCACCTGCCGCAGGTCATCAAGTCAGACGGTCGCCGCGAGGCGTTCAACGAAGACAAACTGCGCGCCGGCATGAGCCGCGCGCTTGAGAAACGCCCGGTGACGGCCGAGGCGGTCGAGGCCATGATCGGCAAGCTGCGTCATCGCTTGCTCGCCAGCGGCGAGCGCGAGTTGAAGTCGCGTACCTTGGGCGAGTGGGTGATGCAGGAGCTGCGCGAACTCGACCCGGTCGCCTATGTCCGCTTCGCCTCGGTGTACCGCAGTTTTCAGGATGTCGACGCGTTCCGCGAAGAAATCCAACGCCTGCAAAACGAACCGACCCCCGAGTCGCGGCGCAAACAGCTTCGACTCCTGCCGGACGACGGTCCCGCCGATACGACCAAGGGCGGACGCAAGCTTGGCGGCAAAAAACCATGAGCTTCACCGCCGCGGACGCGCGTCACATGGCGCGCGCGCTGCAACTCGCGCGCCGCGGTTTGTACACCACCGATCCGAATCCGCGGGTTGGCTGCGTTGTCGTTAACGGCGGTGCCGTCGTCGGCGAGGGCTGGCACGTGCGCGCGGGTGAGCCGCATGCAGAGATCATTGCGCTGCGCGAAGCGGGGAGCCGCGCGCGTGGCGCCGATCTGTATGTGACGCTCGAACCGTGTTGCCATCACGGACGCACACCGCCGTGCACCGAAAGCGTTATCGCCGCCGGCGTGCGCCGGGTGTTCGCGGCCATGAACGATCCCAATCCACTTGTCGCCGGCAAAGGCGCCGCGGCGTTGCAGGCCGCCGGGATTGAAATCCGGATCGGGCTGATGCAAGCGAGCGCGGAAAATCTCAACCCCGGATTCATCTCGCGCATGCGCCGGGGTCGGCCGTGGGTGCGGATAAAATCGGCCGCAAGCCTCGACGGGCGCACTGCGCTAAGCAACGGTGAGAGCCGCTGGATCACCGGCGAGCCCGCGCGCAAAGACGTGCAGCGTTGGCGTGCGCGCAGCTCGGCGATACTGACTGGCATCGGCACCGTGTTGGCGGACGATCCGTCGTTGAACGTGCGCGCGTTCGACATCCATCGTGCGCCGCTGCGGGTCGTGGTCGACAGTCAATTGCGCATGCCGGCGACGGCGCGAATGTTGCGTCTGCCCGGGCGCACGTTGATCGCAACCGCGGCCACGGATAGTTCCAACGAATCGGCCCTGATCGATGCCAAGGCCGAGCTGATTCGATTGCCGAACGATGACGGGCGGGTCGATTTGGCGGCGTTGCTGCGCCATCTGGCCGCCGACGGCGTTAATGAAGTATTGGTAGAGGCGGGGGCCGGGCTTTGCGGTGCGCTACTGCGCGCGGAGCTCGTCGATGAGATCATTGCCTACGTCGCGCCGCATATCATGGGCGATCAGGCGCGCGGTTTGTTCCGAATGCCCGCGCTCGCGGCGATGGCCGACCGCATTGCGCTCGACATCAACGACGTGCGCGCCGTTGGCGGCGACTGGCGCGTGCAGGCAACCGTGAGGAGCAAGACGGCGTAATGTTTACCGGAATCGTTCAGGCCGTGGGCACCATCGCGCGGCTCGATCGGCGCGGCGGCGACGCGCGCGTCGAAATCGCGGCCGGCGCGCTGCCGCTCGCCGATGTCATGCTCGGTGACAGCATCGCGGTCAACGGCGTGTGTCTTACCGTCGTCGCGCGCACCGACACCACGTTTGCCGCCGATGTATCGGGCGAAACCCTGGCGCGCACCGCGTTCGGGCGTCTGCGGGACGGCGCGCGCGTGAATCTGGAAAAGGCCCTTGCCGTCGGCGATCGCCTTGGCGGCCACTTGGTCAGCGGACATGTCGACGGTCTCGCGACGCTGCGTGCACGCGAGGCCGACGCGCGTTCGGTTCGGTTCCGGCTGGCGGCGCCGGCGGCATTAGCGAAATACATCGCGACCAAGGGGTCGGTGTGTCTCGACGGCGTGAGTCTCACGGTCAATGCCGTCGTCGCGGCGGAGTTCGACGTGAACGTCGTGCCGCACACGCTCACCGTCACCACACTCAACGACTGGCAGGTCGGTGATGAGATCAACCTCGAAGTGGATATCATCGCGCGCTACCTCGAACGCCTGATGCTCGGCGACAGTAGCGCCGACAAGAACGCGCGCGTAACGGAAGAGATGTTGCGGCGCGCCGGATTTATTCGGCGCTGACGAGCGATTACCGCACTACGCGAAACTCGGTGCTGGCCGACGCGAGCACGGTTTCTTTGCCGCCGCTCTTTCGCATCGTCAGGCGGCTCACCACTTTATAAGTTCCGGGCGGTGCGGTTTCCGGAATCGGTAGCGGCACGACCGCATGGTAATAGCCGCTGTTCTTGAGTTGGCGCGACAGATTTTCCTTGCGCGTCGCCACGCGCCTGCCGTTGCCGGTGAAAAACTCACGGGTCTCCTCGATGACGAGGTCGTCACCGGCCTGGCGCTGTAGATACAGATCCTTGGTCAGATAAAGATGCTCGCACGGCGGTATCGCCGGCGTGTTTGCGCGCAGGGTGTACCAGCGAACCGTGGCCGGCGCCTTGGCGTGCCGTGGCTTGAAATGCTCCACCGCGCGGCGTGTATCGACCTCGGAGTATCGATAAACCGTATCGTAGCGCAGCGACTGGCGTGCCTGATCGAAGCGACCGCAGACACCGGGATCGACCGTGGCGCAGCCGGCGAGCCACAGCGCGACGAATCCGAAGAAGACGAAACGATACGGGCGCAAGATCGGTGCTACTGCCCCCACGCCTCGCGCAGTGCGTCGAGGCCCTGCGCGTTGCTGCGGTTGGGCGCCTTGACCTTTTGCGGCGACACCGGGGGTACCGCGCGTGCGGCGGCGGGGCGGGCGGTCGCGGCCGGACGCGAAGATGTGGCGGCGACATCGGTCGGACGCGTTGTGGGGTAGAGACCGAGGCCATAAATCAGCGCACACAACATCGCCAGCAGCAGACCATCGAGTGCCATGCCGGCGAGGAAAGGTGTGTCGCGCCGCGCCGGGGCCGTCGCCGGCATCGGGCCGTATGCGTGCGCCGGGCGCAGCGTCGTCGCCGGGCGGTGTTTGAGCAAGGCGTTGCGGAATTCGGTCGCGGACTGAAAGCGCCGCGCCGGGTCTTTTTCCATCGCCTTCAAGATTGCGCCTTCCAGCGCCGGCGGTACGGCGCGTCGCAGCGCGCGCGGCGACGGCGGTGTTTCCTGGGTGTGCGCGTGCATCAAGGCATAGTCGCTGCGGCGCTCGAACGGCAGGCGGCCGGTGACCGCCTCGTACAGACTGACGCCCATGGTGTAGATGTCGGAACGCCGATCGACCGCGCGACCGTTGATCTGCTCGGGTGAGATGTAAAGCAGGGTGCCGACCAGGCTGCCGCGCTGAAACGCGTCCTGGTCCGCCGATTTGGCGACGCCGAAGTCCATAATTTTCACCGGGCCGTGGGCGTTGAGAAACAGATTGCTCGGTTTAAGGTCGCGATGGATGACGCCCATCGCATGCATGTGTTCCACGCCTGTCAGCGCCTGGGCGAAGACGTCGATCGCCTCGTCGGTCGACAGCGGCCCGTTTTGACGCAGCCGCGTCTCCAAGGTATCGCCCTGGACATACTCCAGCACCAGCACCGCACCGACCGGCAGCTCCAGCATCGAATAGAGGGTAATAATGTACGGGCTGTGCAGCCGCGCCTGGGCCTTCGCCTCGGCGCGGAAGCGGTTGAGATGCTCGGGCGCGCGGCACAGCGGCGGGGGCAATACCTTCAGCGCCACGGTGCGGTTCAGCTCGGAGTCGTGGGCGCGGTATACGAGACCCATGCCGCCGCCGCCGATCCGGTCGAGGATCAAGTAGCGGTCGATGCGCGTGCCGGCGCGCAGCAACGTGGCGTCGCCCGTGTCTGCGAGGTAGACCGCCGGGCGCTGACGCCGCGCCGCGAACCGGTCGCTCAGGATAACGGTGCTGACGAGGGCGTCCCCCGCTACTTTCGCCGAGTGTGCATCCACGAGTGGGTTTTCTCTTATAATGTTGGCGGAAGCCGTTAAGGTCTAATCAAAATATAGAGCCTGCGCGGGGCGAACGATCCGGAAAAGACCGGAAGCGCACATTCAGCAGACAGGCGGCGGGTTACGAACGCGGGGTGTCCCGCCGCAAAATCAGCCATAATTCACAGTCACTTGCAGCAAAGCGCTAACAATGTCCATTAGCCCGGTTACCGAGATCATCGACGAAATTCGTCGCGGCCGCATGGTCGTCCTCATGGACGACGAGGACCGCGAGAACGAAGGCGACCTAGTCATGGCGGCACAGCATGCCCAGGCGGCGCACATCAATTTCATGGCGCGCTACGGCCGCGGCCTGATCTGCCTGACGCTGACGCCCGATCACTGCCGCCAGCTTCAGCTGCCGCTGATGGTGAGCGACACCCATGCCCGTCGTTCCACCAACTTCACCGTCTCGATCGAGGCCGCGCAGGGGGTCACGACCGGTATCTCCGCCGCCGACCGGGCCACGACCATCCAGGCCGCCATCCGGCCCGACGCCAAACCGACCGACATCGTCACGCCCGGTCACGTGTTTCCGCTCATGGCCCAGCGCGGTGGGGTGCTGGCGCGCGCCGGCCATACCGAGGCGGGCGTGGATTTGGCGCGGCTCGCGGGCCTCACGCCGGCCAGCGTGATCTGCGAGATCATGAATGAGGACGGCTCAATGGCGCGGTTGCCCGAGCTGATCGAGTTCGCGCGTACACACGATCTTAAGATCGGCACCATCGCCGACCTCATCCGCTATCGCGTCGAGACGGAATCGACGGTCCAGCGCGTCGGCGAACGCGTGCTGCCGACCGAGTTCGGCGACTTTCGAGTGGTGGCGTATCACGACGACATCGGCGACGCCGTGCATCTGGCACTGGTGAAAGGCGAAGTCCGCTCGGATCGCGCGACGCTGGTGCGCGTGCACGTGGCCGAGAGCCTGCTCGACCTTTTCACGCTGGCGCATCGCGCGGGCGCGTGGTCGCTACACGCGGCGCTCGAGCGCGTATCGAAAGAAGGCGGCGTGGTGGTGGTGCTGCAACAGCCGGAGTCGTCGGCCGCATTGCTGGCGCGTTTGCGCCAAGCGGCGCCGGCGGTCGGTCACGGCGCAACGCCGACTGCCGGCCATGCAGAAATGCGGACCTATGGTCTCGGCAGCCAAATCCTTGCCGATCTTGGCGTCACGCGCATGCGCGTGCTGGGGCACGCAATGAAAGCGCCGGGCTTGTCCGGGTTCGGTCTTGAGATCGTCGAATACGTCGAGGACCCGCGCGAACGCAAGGGGCGCGAGCCGGTCGTGGTGCGCGATGCGCGGAAGTAACTTAACGGCGTGTCATTGCGAGCGAAGCGAAGCAATCTCCGACGGATTGCTTCGTCGCAAACATCGCTCCTCGCCATGACAGATTCAATACTGGTGCTCTTTTAAATTAAGGCTAACCATGAACAACACCAAAAACATCGAGGGAGATTTACTGGCGCGCACCGCCCGCTTCGGCATCGTGCTCGCGCGCTTCAACGGCTTCATCGGCGAGCAGTTGCTGGCCGGCGCGGTTGACGCGCTGGTGCGCCACGGCGCCGATCCGGCGAATATCGATGTCGTGCGCGTGCCCGGTGCGTTCGAGATCCCGCTGACACTCAAGACTCTGGCCACCGGCGGTCGCCACGATGCCTTGATCGCGCTTGGTGCGGTTATTCGCGGGGCGACACCGCATTTCGAATACGTTGCCGGTGAGTGCACCAAAGGTATCGCGCAGGTCAGTATGCAGTATGATATTCCGATTGGGTTTGGCGTGTTGACGGTCGATTCCATCGAGCAGGCAATTGAACGCGCCGGCACCAAGGCGGGCAACAAGGGCGCGGACGCGGCGCTCACGGTGCTCGAGATGGTGAACCTCATGAAGAAGTTGCGCGGTTGAAACGATCATGGCCACGAACCGCCTCGCATCGACAAAGGGCAGCCGCCACAAGGCGCGGCGCTCTGCCGTGCAGGCGTTGTATCAGTGGCAGCTGACGCAGCAGGCGCCGGGTGACATCGAGCACCACTTCATCCTGGATCACTCGATGGAAGACGTCGATGTCGAGTACTTCCATAAACTGGTGCGCGAGATTCCGTTGCGGTTGCACGAGCTCGACGATCACCTCGGACCGTACCTCGATCGTGAGATCACCGACGTCGATCCGGTTGAGCGCGCGATACTGCGTATTGGCGCCTATGAGCTCGAGTTCCATCCCGAAATTCCTTACAAGGTGATTTTGAACGAGGCGGTGGAGCTGGCGAAGACCTTCGGCGCCGAACACGGCCATAAGTACGTCAACGCCGTGCTCGACCGCGTCGCCGGCGATCTGCGCGCGCAAGAGGTGCAAGCGCACCCACCGCATGCCTAATGGGGAGAGGGCGAAGGGATCTCGCGACGGGTTCTAACATCCATGCATGACCGAGTTTGAGCTCATCCGCCGCTTCTTCGCGGCGCAACCGATCAATCGTGCCGACGTGGTTGTCGGCGTCGGTGACGACGGCGCGGTTATCGCCTGTCCCGCCGGTCAGCAGCTCGTGGTCACGAGTGACACGCTGGTCGAAGGCGTGCATTTCTTCCCTGATAGCGATCCCGTTGCGCTCGGCCACAAAGCACTGGCGGTGAACCTGAGCGACCTCGCCGCGATGGGCGCAACACCCGTTTGCTTTACCTTAGCGCTTGCACTGCCGCAAGCCGATAGCAACTGGCTGGAGCGTCTGTGCGAGGGCATCTACGGGCTCGCGCGGCGTTACGACGTGCAGCTCGTCGGCGGCGATACCGTACGCGGACCGTTGGCGCTCACCATTACCGCACACGGATGGGTGCCACAGGGCCAGGCGATACTGCGCAGCGGCGCGCATGTCGGCGACCGTGTCTACGTGACAGGCGAGCTCGGCGACGCCGGTATCGCGCTGCGTGAAGAGCAGCGTCTGCTCACGTTGAGCCAAGCCGACAGCGCCGTCGTCACCGAGCGACTCACGCGCCCGATGCCGCGGTTGGAGGCGGGCATCGCGTTGCGCGGCATCGCGAGCAGCGCCATCGATATCTCCGACGGCCTCGTCGGCGACCTTGGCCATATCCTGGAACGCAGCGGCGTCGGTGCCCGCATTGAGCTCAATCGGCTGCCGATATCCAACGTCTATCGCGCACTGCTTCCGACACTCGGCTGGGACGTGGCGCTTGCCAACGGCGACGACTACGAGCTTTGCTTCACCGTACCCGCGGCCCATACCGACGCATTGAACGCGGCGACCGCAAGGTTCGGTTGCGCCATAACCTGCATCGGCGAAGTCGTCGCCCGCGACGGATTACAAATCATCGACGCGAGCGGCAAGCCTTATACAGCGAAAGCGACCGCGCACGACCACTTTCATGCGTAGCGAAATTCATGCCGTCATTGCGAGGAGCGCAGCGACGAAGCAATCTCCAAAACGAATGGTACTGTAGAAGCAGAGGACAGGAATGACCAAGATCGGTACGCCGCTAAGTTCCACCGCCACGCGTGTCATGTTGCTCGGCGCCGGCGAGTTGGGCAAAGAAGTCATCATCGCGCTGCAGCGCTTGGGTGTTGAGGTCATCGCCGTCGATCGCTATCCCAACGCGCCCGGGCACCAGGTCGCGCATCGCTCGCACGTCATCGACATGGCCGACGGCAAGGCGCTGCGCGCGCTGATCGAGCGCGAGCGGCCGCGGCTGGTGGTGCCGGAGATCGAGGCGATCGCGACCGACATGCTGGTCGAGATCGAGCGCGAGCGCCTGGCCGAAGTGATTCCGACCGCCCGCGCCGCGCAGCTCACGATGAATCGCGAAGGCATCCGCCGGCTCGCAGCCGAGACGTTGGAGCTGCCGACCTCGCGTTACGCATTCGCCGAGAGTCTGAACGAGCTGAAGCGCGCCATCGATGGTGGTATCGGTTACCCGTGTGTGGTGAAGCCGGTCATGTCGTCGTCCGGCAAAGGCCAATCGACGGTGCACACGCCGGAAGATGCGGAGAAGGCGTGGAACTACGCGCTGAGTGGTGGCCGCGTCAATCGCGGGCGCGTCATCGTCGAGGAGATGATTCGGTTCGACTACGAGATCACGCAACTCACCGTGCGCGCGGTGGGAGAGGGCGGTGGTATTGAAACGTTTTTCTGCGACCCCATCGGCCATGTGCAGGTAAAGGGCGATTACGTCGAGTCGTGGCAGCCGCAGCCGATGAGTCCGACGGCGCTCGCGCGGGCGCGCGAGATCGCGAAGAAGGTCACCGACAATCTCGGTGGCCGCGGCATCTTCGGCGTTGAGCTGTTCGTCAAAGGCGATCAAGTGTGGTTCAGCGAGGTCAGCCCACGCCCGCACGATACCGGTATGGTGACCATGGCGAGCCAAGTGCAAAATGAATTCGAGTTACACGCACGGGCCATTCTCGGATTGCCGGTATCGACCGCGTTGCGCGCGCCCGGCGCCAGCGCCGTTATCTACGGCGGCATGGAGGCAAAGGGCATCGCGTTCGAGGGTATCGCCGACGCGCTGCGCGTGCCGCAGTCGGACGTCCGCCTGTTCGGCAAGCCGGAGGCATTCACGCGCCGTCGCATGGGCGTCGCGCTCGCGACCGCGGACGATATCGAGGAGGCGCGTCGGCGCGCGAAGCTGGCCGCGTCGCGGGTGCGGCCGGTCGCGGCATGAGCGCTTGTCCGTTGTGCGCGGCGCAAGGCGAGACGGTACTATGGCGCGATGCGCGCTTGCGCGTGATCCTGGCGCGCGACCCCGACTATCCGGGCTTCTGTCGCATAATATGGAACACGCACGTACGTGAGATGACGGACCTTGATGATGCCGATCGCAGCTATTTTATGAAAGCCGTATTCAGCGTCGAACGGGTGCTGCGCGAAATGCTAGCGCCGACCAAAATCAATCTGGCCTCGCTCGGCAACCAAGTACCGCACTTGCATTGGCACGCCATCCCGCGCTTCACCGACGACGCACACTTTCCCGATCCCGTCTAGGCACCCCGCGTGCGCGATGGGGCGAAGCACGAAATCGACCGCGACGCGCTCGCGGCGAAGTTAAGCGCGGTGTTACCGCGGCCGTGACGCGAGACCTTATGTCGCTACTTATCGGAACCTGTGTTGTGTTCATGGTATCAAGCGCAAGGGCAGCGAGCGGTGCTGGCAACGCCAGCAACCCAATCCTCGCGCCTTGTCCCGATAAGCCGAACTGCGTATCGAGCCAGGCACGCGACAAAGCGCACGCGGTCGCGCCCTTGAATCTCACCACGACTCCGGCTGACGCCATCCAGCGCCTGCGACAAATCATTGATGCGATGCCGCTCACGCGCGTCGTAGCGACGACCGACGACTATCTGCACGTAGAATTTACCAGCGCATTGCTGCGTTTTGTCGACGATGTTGAGTTTCGCGTCGATGTCGACGCGGGTGTCATCCATGTGCGCTCGGCGTCACGCGTCGGGCACTACGATTTCGGCGTCAACCGCCGGCGTGTCGAGGCGATTCGCGACGCATTCGAGCGCGGGTCGGCGCGCGGTGCATCGCCATGAAGCTACTCGCGCTCGATACCTCGACCGAGGCATGTTCCGCCGCGCTCGCGATTGAAGATCAGGTTAGCGAGCGCTTCACGCTCGGCGGCAATCACTCCGAACGCATCCTGCCGATGGTGCACGAGCTGCTGGCGGAGGCCGGCATCGCGCTGTCGCAGCTCGACGCGATCGCCTTCGGCCGCGGCCCCGGGTCCTTCACCGGCCTGCGCATCGCCGCCGGGGTCACTCAAGGCCTCGCCTTCGGCGCCAATCTACCCGTTGTCCCCGTGTCGTCTCTGGCCGCGCTGGCGCAAGGGCAAGACGCCGACCGCGTTCTCG
>JBKHXU010000145.1:0-7703 GCA_046565865.1 Gammaproteobacteria bacterium
GCCACCACCCCCGCCCCCACCGTCCGCCCACCTTCACGGATCGCGAAGCGCAGGCCTTGTTCCATGGCGATGGGGTTGATTAAGGTGACGACCATTTTGATGTTGTCACCGGGCATGACCATTTCGGTGCCTTGGGGCAGTTCGACGGAGCCGGTGACGTCAGTGGTCCGGAAGTAGAACTGGGGCCGGTAGCCGTTGAAGAAGGGGGTGTGACGGCCGCCTTCTTCTTTGGTTAGTACGTAGACTTCGGCTTCGAATTTGGTGTGCGGCGTAATGGAGCCCGGTTTAGCCAGGACTTGGCCGCGTTCGACTTCTTCGCGTTTGGTGCCGCGCAGGAGGACGCCGACGTTGTCGCCGGCTTCGCCTTGATCCAGGAGTTTACGGAACATCTCGACACCGGTGACGGTGGTCTTGGTGGTCGGTTTGATGCCGACGATTTCGATTTCGTCCCCGACTTTCACGATGCCGCGCTCGATTCTTCCGGTGACGACGGTGCCGCGGCCGGAGATGGAGAACACGTCTTCGATGGGCATGAGGAACGGGCCATCGACGGCGCGCTTGGGTTGCGGGATGTAGGCGTCGAGGGCGTCGGCGAGCTTAACGATGCTGGGTTCGCCTAAGTCCGAGGTGTCGCCTTCTAGGGCTTTTAAGGCGCTACCCACGATGATGGGGGTTTTGTCGCCGGGGAAGCCGTATTTGGTCAGAAGGTCTTTGACTTCTTCTTGGACGAGTTCCAAGAGGTCTTTGTCGTCGACCATGTCGGCCTTGTTCAGGTACACGACGATATAAGGAACGCCGACTTGGCGTGCCAGGAGAATGTGTTCGCGGGTCTGGGGCATGGGGCCGTCGGCGGCGCTGACCACGAGAATGGCACCGTCCATCTGGGCGGCGCCGGTGATCATGTTTTTGACGTAGTCGGCGTGGCCCGGGCAGTCGACGTGGGCGTAGTGGCGCTTGGCCGACTGATACTCGACGTGGGTGGTCGAGATCGTGATGCCGCGTTCGCGCTCTTCCGGGGCGTTGTCGATCTGGTCGTAGGCTTTGACTTCGCCGCCGAACTTCGACGCCAGCACTTTGGTTAGAGCGGCGGTAAGCGTGGTTTTCCCGTGATCGACGTGGCCGATGGTGCCGACGTTGAGGTGGGGTTTGGTGCGTTCGAATTTTTCCTTGGACACGGGAAACCTCGTCTCTCTCTAAAGTTGAATCGCCTAGCAGTTAAACCAATGCGCCGTCACGTGCGGACTTGGAGCCCATAATCGGAATCGAACCGATGACCTCTTCCTTACCAAGGAAGTGCTCTACCGACTGAGCTATATGGGCAAAAGCACTTCGTACCTCTCAACCTTGTTGCCAACTGGAGCGGGTGATGGGAATCGAACCCACATCATCAGCTTGGAAGGCTGAGGTTCTACCATTGAACTACACCCGCCTAACCACTGTTGCGTGGCGCCGATCACACCTCGCCCGGGAAGCTGCCGCTCCGATTGGTGGAGGGGGGTGGATTCGAACCACCGAAGGCAGAGCCGTCAGATTTACAGTCTGATCCCTTTGGCCGCTCGGGAACCCCTCCCGGAAAAACGTAAGCCGCGAATTGTGAGCATGCCCCTGACCAAAGTCAACCGACAAATGCGGGTTTTTCGCGGGCGGATCAGGGCTTTGCGGTGGCGCCGGGCACCTTGGGTCGCTGCTGCATCCTTATTAAGTTGAGCGCCGAACCGGCCTTGAACCAGGCGATCTGTTCGGTTGTCAGCCCATGGAGTGTGCGGATTTCCTCGATCTTGCCGTCGGCGTGCCGTATCCGCACCGTGACCGGCTCGCCGGGCGCGAGTCGATCGAGGCCCAACAGCGTCAGGCGATCGTCGCGCTGAATGCGGTCGTAATCGGCCGGATCGGCGAATACCAGCGGCAGGATACCCTGCTTTTTGAGGTTGGTCTCGTGGATGCGCGCGAAGCTGCGCACGATCACGGCGCGGCAGCCGAGGTGGCGCGGGCTCATGGCGGCGTGCTCGCGCGAGCTGCCTTCGCCATAGTTGCGATCGCCGACCGCAACCCAACCCTGGCCGCGCGCCTTGTAGTCGCGCGCGACGAGATTGAGCGGCTGGTCCGACTCGCCGGTATACACGTTGTACCCGGCGCCCGGCTTGGTGGCGAACGCGTTGTCGGCGCCGTTGAACATGTTGTCGCTGATGCGATCGAGATGGCCACGATACTTGAGCCACGGACCCGCAGGCGATATGTGATCGGTGGTGCACTTACCGCGCGCCTTGAGCAACACTGGCAACTCGGCGTATCCGGTGGTGAGATCGACCGGCGTGAACGGCTCGATCAGGCTCAGCCGCTCGCTCTTGGGATCGACGCGCAATGCGACTTGCTCGGGATGCGCGGACGGTGCGACATAGCCCGACGCGCCCGGATCGAAACCCTTTGCCGGAAATTCGTCCGCGCGCGGCGCGGACAATGCAATGGTGCGTCCATCTACCGTTACACCCTGGTGTATCGGGTCTTGATCCAGTCGGCCGGTCAATGCGTACGCCGTCACGACCTCGGGGCTCGCGATAAAGGCGTTCGTCGCCGGATTGCCGTCGTTGCGCCGCGGGAAGTTGCGGTTATATGACGTCAGGATCGAATTCTTATCGCCGGACTTCACATCCGAGCGCTCCCACTGGCCGATGCAAGGTCCGCAGGCGTTCGCGAGCACGGTCGCGCCGATCGCTTCGAGATCGGCGAGCAACCCATCGCGCTCGATGGTCGCGCGGATCTGTTCCGAACCCGGCGTTACCAACAGCGGCACGCGTGCTTTGAGCCCCTGCTTCTTCGCCTCGCGCGCGACATGCGCGGCGCGGCCGATATCTTCGTATGAAGAGTTGGTGCAGCTACCGATCAGCGCCGCCTTGAGCGCGACGGGATAGTCGTTTTGCTTCACGTCGGCGGCGAGCTGCGATACCGGGCGCGCCAGGTCGGGCGTGTGCGGACCGACGACGTGCGGCTCGAGCTTGCTCAAATCGATCTCGACCACTTGGTCGTAATACTTCTCCGGCTCGCGCGCGACCTCGGGGTCGGCAACCAGATGCGCCGCCTGCTGCTCCGCGAGCTTGGCCCAGTCGCCGCGGCCGGTCGCGCGCAAGTAATCGGCCATGCGCCGATCGAACGGGAATACCGACGTGGTGGCACCGAGCTCCGCGCCCATGTTCGTCACCGTGGACTTTGCGGTGCACGAGAGCGATTCGGCGCCGGGACCGAAGTATTCGATGATCTTATTAGTACCGCCGCTCACCGTGAGCATGCCGGCGAGTTTCAGGATCACGTCCTTGCCGCTGGTCCAACCCGAGAGCTGGCCCGTCAGCCGCACGCCGATTAACCGCGGCCACAGCAGTTCCCACGCAAACCCCACCATCACGTCGACCGCATCGGCGCCGCCGACGCCGATCGCAAGCATGCCAAGCCCGCCGGCATTGGGCGTGTGCGAATCGGTGCCGATCATGAGCCCGCCGGGGAACGCGTAGTTTTCGAGCAGCACCTGATGGATGATGCCCGAGCCCGGCTGCCAAAAGCCGATGCCGTATTTCGCCGCCGAGGACGCCAGGAACTCGTACACCTCGCGGTTCTGCTGCGTCGCGACCTCAAGATCGGGCCGCGAACCGACGCGGGCGCGAATCAAATGATCGCAATGGATCGTGGTCGGCACCGCAACGCTGTCGCGCCCGGCGGTGATGAATTGCAACAGCGCCATCTGCGCCGTCGCGTCCTGCATCGCTACGCGATCGGGTCGCAGCGTTACCGTGGTCTTGCCGCGCTCGGGCAAACCGGTGCCGCGCTCTTCCCAGTGCGCGTACAGGATTTTTTCGGCGAGCGTGAGCGGACGACCGACACGCGCACGCGCGGCGGTGAGGCGCTGGGGCAACGCGTCGTAGTAGCGGCGGATCATCGACAGAGCGTCGGCGGGGGTGCGTTCCATATATATTGTTTGTTGCGTTCAGTGACGAGAAGAATGTGGTGCCCACAGAGGGAGTCGAACCCCCGACCTACCGCTTACAAGGCGGTTGCTCTACCAACTGAGCTATGCGGGCGAAATCTTACCTTCGTTTGTCTACCTACAGGGTAACGTCCTTGTCGCTCACCCAGCTCGGCTTCCTGCCTCGCGCTGCGGCGGCGTGAATGTCCGCTGGATATTCACGAAGTCTCCGCCTCGCCCAACTGAGCTATGCGGGCGTGATCAGGGCGGCAAGTATAGCGCGGCCTGGGAGCGGCGGCAGCTAAGGGATGTTGGGGGTCGCAGCCGGCGCAGAGCAGGCGCGCGGATACAGATGCACGTCGGCACCCCACGAATGCGTGCTCAATGCGGACACGGCGACGCCGGCGAGCTGGCCTTCCTTGATCTCGCCGCCGAAATCGAGCCAATAGAGATCGCGCGTTGAGGGCAAGGCCTGGAATACTGCGGTGACACCCTTGGCGGCAAGCTGCTGCATGCGCAGGCGCGCGTTGGCCTCGACGGAGAACAAGCCGAGGGACACGGCGTTATCCAGGCCTTCCTCGTGAATCACGGCGTGGTCGGTGAATCCGAGTTGCGTCAGTTCGCGGCGCTTGCGTTCGGCGTCTTGGCGACTGGGAAATGGGGGCAGGTACACGCGATAGGCGACACTCAGTTCTTCGCGCTGCACGCGCTCGGCGGCGGTGATCTCCCAGGTTTGCAATTGCGTCAGCGCCGCCTGCAACGCATCTTTGCGCGCGAACGGGCCGAGCGCGAAGCAGGCTGCACCATCCGCCGTCGGCACCGGCGCCGGCGGGGGCGGCGCCGCTTTGCGGGTGGTCAATTTCACGCCCGGTTCGGACAGCAATCGCATTTTCTCGGGCGCGATTTCGGGCCGTACTGGCGCTGCTGGCGCCGCGCTCGGCGGCGGTTCTTTGTACCACGTGGCCCACATATATAAGCCGACGTTGGCCAACACCAGCATCGCGAAGAGCAATCTCATGGGGCCGCCAGACGCGCCAAACCTTTCAGCACCAGATCCGGTTCATGCCGCGCCGCCGCGCTGAGCAGCGGCAAAACTTGCGGTGCATCGCCACCGGTCGCGATCCATTCCAGTGGACCGAGCGTCGCCTCGAACTCGCGCACCACGCGCTCGATGGCGCCGGCGATACCGTAACGCGTACCGGCAGCGATGGCATCCGCCGTGCTCCGCGCGAGGCAGCTCTCGCCGCTACCCGGCGCGGTATCGAGCGCCGATGTCGCCTGTGCCAACGACGCGCGCGCGAGCCGCAGTCCGGGAAAGATCACGCCGCCAACGAACTCGCCCTTGGCGTTGAGCGCATCGACCGTCACCGCGGTTCCGCAATCGATGACCGCGCAGGCGGCCGACGTCAGGGCGCGAGCGCCGACGAGCGCCACCCAACGATCGGCGCCGAGCTGCTCCGGCCGCGTGTAGCGATTGTGCACGCCGGCCGCACTCGCCGTCGCGCGCACAAATTTCGGCGCGACCCCGAATCGCTGCGACAGGAAATGCGCCAGCGCGGCGCACGTGGATTCACCGGCGACACAGCTCACCCAGATCGACTCAGGTGGCGGCGCGTCGGCGAAGGCGCGCTGTGCGACATCGCGCAACGACGCGGCGATGTACGGAACCGCCTGCGACCGCCACGCGTCACTCGCAGCGTGCGCCCACTTCAGGCGCGAGTTGCCGCAATCGATCAGGAGTGGCGCGGTGGTTCGGGACATGGCTCGATTCTAGCAAGTCGCGCGTCACGCGACGGGACGCAAACTGATCTCTCCGGAATGGAACAGCCGACGCGTGCCGTCCGCCTCGCGCAGCCACAGACCGCCGGCGTCATCGACACCGTCGACGACGCCGGGGCGGACTTCATGCGCAAGCACGAGCCGGACCGATTGTTGATGATAAATATGCCGTCGCTGCCAGTCGTCGCGAAACGCGGCGAAGCCGCTGCGCGCGTACAGCTCACACGCGCGCACTAGCTGCGCCAACACAAGGCCGGCGATGCGATTGCGATCGACCGGTCGCTCGAGCAACGTGCGCACGTCGATCCACGGCTGATCGATGTACCCGGCCTCGGCCGATTCCAGGTGCGTATTGATGCCGATGCCGAGGATCACCAGGCACGGACCCGCCGCCTCGCCCTGCACATCGGCCAACAGCCCCGCGATCTTGCGCCCGCGCGCAAGCACATCGTTCGGCCACTTGAGGCCAAGATCGGGCACGCCGTAGTCCTCCAGCGCGCGCAATACCGCGAGTCCGGCGGCGAGACTCAGGCCCGCCACCAAACTCGGGCCGGCGTCGAAACGCCAGGCGAACGACAACATCAGATTGCGATACGGTGTCGCGTGCCAGCTACGCCCGCGCCGGCCGCGGCCTTGGCGCTGAATCTCGGCGAAGCAGGCGCTGCCCGACATCAGCGTCGCCGCCTGCTTGAGCAAATAGCGATTGGTTGAATCGACTTCCTCCAGCAGCGTCAACGTGCCCGGCAGGCGCGCGCCCTGTTCGGCGAGCACCGCCTGCACCGCGTCCGCATCGAGCGGCGCCACGGGGACCGCGAGCTTGTAGCCGCGGCCGGATACGCGATGAATGTCGAGCCCGAGCGCGCACAGCGTCTTGACTCCCTTCCATACCGCGGCACGGCTGATACCCAGGCGCTGACCGATATCGGTGCCGGAATGGAAGTCGCCGTCCGCGAGGAGTTTCAAGATGTGGGTACGGGTACCCATGCGCGCGATTCTATCAGCATCGCGCACCGCGGTGCCTGGCCGACGCAAAGACGACGCCGAAGAACGCCGCGCGGTCCCGCCCGGAGCTACACCACCCGGTTGCGCGGTGCGCCGCGCACGAACGCCTCGATGTTGTCGATCAGTTGATCGGCCATTCGCTGCTGTGCCTGCGCGCTGGCCCAGGCGTTGTGCGGCGTGAGGATGAAGTTCGGCATGTCGAGGTCGAGCAGCGGATTGCCGGCGCGCGGCGGCTCGGTCGACAGCACGTCGAAACCGGCACCGGCGATGCGGCCGCGGCGCAGCGCCTGCGCCAGCGCGGCCTCGTCGACCAACCCGCCGCGACCGGCGTTGATCAATATCGCGCTTGGCTTCATGCGCTCGATTTCGGCGGCACCGATCAGGTGCCGCGTCGCCGGCGTCAACGGCGCGTGCAGCGTGATCACGTCCGCCTCGCGCAGCACGGTACCGAATGCGGTGTAGCTCGGCCGCACCGAGCTCGCATCTTTGTGCTCCGCAATCAGCACGCGCATGCCAAACGCCTGCGCCAACCGCGCCACCGATTGACCCAGTACGCCGTAACCGACGACACCCAGCGTCGCCCCATGCAAATCGGCAATCGGGTGCGTCGTCAAACAAAATTGCGACGCTTCTTGCCAGCGTCCCGCCTGCACATCGTCGCGATAGGCCAGCAGATTGCGGCGTAGCGCCAGGATCAGCATGAACACATGTTCGGGTACGGCGTGTACCGCGTAGCCGCGCACGTTCGACACCGCGATGCCGTGGGCACGGCAGTAGTCGAGATCGACGTTGTTGGTGCCGGTGGCGCAAACCGCGATGAACTTCAGCGTCGGCGCCTGCGTCATCGCCGCCGCATCGATCACGACCTTGTTGCTGACGGCGATGGTGGCGCCGCGTAATCGCGCCGCAACATCGGCGTGATCGGTGCGTGGATAGTCGGTCCATTCGTGCGCGAACTCCAGCCGCCGCA
>JBKHXU010000146.1:0-2833 GCA_046565865.1 Gammaproteobacteria bacterium
GCGGGTGCCACTGGGTGATGCGCCCGGGCGAGGGGGTGAAAGTCTTGGCGTCCTCGGCGTTGATGCGGCACTCCAGCGCGTGCCCGCGCCAGGTGATGTCTCTCTGCCGATACGACAGCCTTTCGCCAGCGGCGATCAGGAGCTGCTCCTTGACGATGTCGACACCGGTGACGAGTTCCGTGACCGGGTGTTCGACCTGCACGCGCGTGTTCATCTCGATGAAATAGAACTCGCCGTCCTGATACAAGAACTCGAATGTCCCGGCGCCGCGGTAGCCGATGCGGCGGCAGGCGTCGGCGCAGCGCTCGCCGAACTTGTTGCGCAACTTTTCGGAAATGCCCGGCGCCGGACTCTCCTCGATGACCTTCTGGTGGCGGCGTTGCAGCGAGCAGTCGCGCTCGCCGAGGTGAATCGCGTTGCCGTGCTGGTCGGCCAGCACCTGAAACTCGATGTGCCGCGGATTCTCCAAAAACTTCTCCATATAAACGGTCGCGTTACTGAATGCGGCCTGCGCCTCGGCGCGCGTCAGGTTCACGGCATTGAGCAGCGCCGCCTCGGTGTGCACCACGCGCATGCCCTTGCCGCCGCCGCCGCCCGCGGCCTTGATGATGACCGGGTAGCCGATTTGGGCACCGAGCCGCAGGATCTCGCGCTCGTCTTGCGGCAGTGGCCCGTCGGAGCCGGGTAGGCACGGAATGCCGGACCTTTTCATGGCCTTAATGGCCGAGATCTTGTCGCCCATAAGGCGGATGGTTTCGGCGCGCGGCCCGATGAAGACGAAACCGCTGCGCTCCACCTGTTCCGCAAAATCGGCGTTCTCCGACAAAAAGCCGTAGCCCGGATGAATCGCCTGCGCGTCCGTGACCTCGGCGGCGCTGATGACGGCCGGAATATTCAGGTAACTTTCGGCCGCGCGCGCGGGGCCGATGCACACGGACTCGTCGGCGAGGCGGACGTATTTGGCGTCGCGGTCGGCGACCGAATGCAGCGCGACGGTCTTGATGCCGAGCATGCGACACGCGCGCTGCACGCGCAGCGCGATCTCGCCGCGATTGGCGATAACCACTTTGTCAAACATGGTTTGGGGTCGGGATCAGTGGCGGTGATAGGGGCCGTCGACGAACACGCATCGCGCGGCGCTCACTCGAGCACGAACAGCGGCTCGCCGAACTCGACCGGCTGACCGTTTTCCTTGAGGATCGCCTTGATGACCCCGGCCTTGTCGGCCTCGATCTGGTTCAGCATCTTCATCGCTTCGATGATGCACAGCACGTCGCCGACCTTCACCTCGCGGCCGATGTCGACGAACGGTGCCGCCCCGGGCGTGGGCGAACGGTAAAACGTGCCGACCATGGGCGATGTAATGATGTGACCTGGCGGCAACGGCGTATGCGGCGGTTCGCCGCCGGTCGCGGCGGGCGCCGACTGCGCCGCCGGGACGGCAGCCGGGTTCGCCAACGGCGCCGTTACGTGGCTGACGCTGACCGCCGCCTGGCCCACCGAGCTTGCGCGGCTTATGCGGATCGCCTCCTCGCCCTCACGGATTTCGATCTCGGCGAGGCTCGATTCCTCCAGCATTTCTATAAGTTTTTTGACTTTGCGTATGTCCATCCGGTTACGGTCCTGTCTTTTTCAATCGTTCGATGGCGGCGGCTACGGCCAACTCATAGCCCTGAGGCCCGAGGCCCGAAATGACGCCGACGGCGGTGTCCGAAAAGTAGGAATGGCGGCGAAACGGTTCGCGCGCGTAAATATTCGAAAGGTGTACCTCGATGAACGGTATCCGGCTCGCGCTCAAGGCGTCGCGCAGGGCAACGCTGGTGTGCGTGAACGCGGCCGGATTGATGACGATGAACGCCACTTTCTCGACGATCGCGGCATGCACCCGCTCGACTAAGGCATGCTCAGCGTTGGCCTGGAAGAACTGGACGTTGTGCCCGGCAGCCGCGGCCTGCCGCGCTAGGCGTTCATTGATCTGCGCGAGCGCCGTCGTGCCGTAGTGTTCCGGCTCCCGATCGCCGAGCAAATTCAAGTTGGGCCCGTTCAACACCAAAAGCTCGGCCATCCGCTAACCGCCTGTTCTCTATGGTTTTGCCCGACGCATTGTGCCGGCGGGTCATCGGCTTGTCTAGCAAACTTTACGCGATATACGCAGTTCACCACCTTTTAGCCGAAGATTGATGTAAAAGCCAATTTACGGTGGGGTGAGACCGATCGATACCAGGATTTGCTCGAGTTCAGCGGGGCGGAACGCGCCGATTTTGCGGTGGGCGATACGGCCGTCGGCCCCAAGAACAACGCTGTAGGGCAGCACCCCCGTAGGGTTGCCGTAGCGGGCCATCAGGCCGAGCGTCGTATCGTCGGCCAGGAGGATAGGGTAGGGCACGCGGAACTTAGCGACGAAGTCTTGCGCGTCGGCTTTCTGGTCGATGGCCACACCGATGATTTCCAGCCCCTGCGCCGCATGCCGCCGCCGGGTCTCGATGAAGAGTGGAATTTCCTCGCGGCACGGCGCACACCAGGTTGCCCAAAAATTAAGCAACACCGGCCTCCCGCTCCACTCGCTCAGGCGCCGATCGCGATCGTTTAGGTCCCTAAGCGTGAAGTCGGTGGGGGCGCTTTGGCCGGTATCGGGCGCCGGCGGCGCCGGGCGCAGCCACAACGCGGCGCCGTAACCGGCCGCGAGCGCGGCGCCGGCGACAAGCACTACCAGCATCGTCGTGCGGGTCGCTAGCACGGCGCCTTATACCTTACCCAACAACTGCAAAAACGCGTCGGCATCCTTATAACCGTAGGTACGCAGCTCGCGCCGTTCGGCGCCGTCGGCGCCGCA
>JBKHXU010000147.1:0-5370 GCA_046565865.1 Gammaproteobacteria bacterium
TTCGCTGGGTTTGGCGGCGAGTTGCCAGAGACCGACTACGATTGCGATGCCACCGATGATGAATCCCAAGGTGATCATCTCGGGAGTGAGCTTGGTGGTGTTTAACGATTTCAACACCCCCTCAAGCATGCCCGCTTTAACTGCCCATGCGTACGCGACCATGATAATGCCCATGATCAGTGTCCATGGTGTTCGTTTGGTATAAACCATGCGTGACTCCTCCGAGCTCTACTAGTTTGTGGTGACGATACGCGTAATGGCTCCGTTTCTAATTTAGCGTTTCCTTATACTCTTCCGGGTTGAAGCGTCGACGATTCAAACACAAGCCCTATGGCCACACAAGCAGCTGTGCCTTACTGCCCGTCCGCAGCGGAGCTAGGCGCGGGAACTGGGTAGGGGAGCGGCAATACTTCGAGCAACGGACCGTCGTCGGATTGCCAATGCAGTGCACGCGCTTCGGTCTCGATCGCGGCAATTTGTATGACAGCCAGCATTTCGTAGCCACCATCAACGCTCGGATGCGCAACGACAACCGTGCCTACACTTTGTCCGCGCGCGAGTGGTGCGTAAATGGAATCGCCCGGTTGCGGCGCGCGGGTGGCGATAACGCGCGCGCGATACATGCGCTGCTTCAGGCGCCCGAGATAGTGCATGCGCGCGACGATCTCCTGTCCCGGATAGCAGCCTTTGCTAAGGCTGATGCCGCCGACGAGATCGAGATTCGCCATCTGCGGTATGAACGCCTCGACGGTTTGCGGCAATACGGTCGGCAGGCCGGCCTGGATATCGAGCCAATCCCAGATATGGGCGCCGACCGGCGCGGCCAGCGCACGCCATGCGCGCCACGCGATTTGCATCGCGGCCGGTGCGGCGACGATCATGAAGCGTGATGTCGGGCCGGGAAGATGCAGGGCGGTGACGTCACCCTGTGTCATGCATGCGCCCGCAGCGGGCGCCTGGCCAAAGGTTCGCTCGATCGCGGAAACGCTGTGCGGTCCGGCGATGCCGACTGCGACCAAATCGTCGGCCGGCGCGAGCTGGACCTTGGCGCGCATCACGTAACGTCGCAGGCGCTCGATGGTGACATCGCGCAGCGCGCGCGGCAGCAAGGCGTAGTAATCGTTTGCGCGGCGGAACACTCGCAGGATGGCGAGCATGCGGCCCTGCGCCGTGCAGTAAGCGCCGATCCGATGCTGTGTCGGATCAAGATCTCGCACGTCTTGCGTCAACTGACCGCTCAAAAACGTACCGGCATCCGCGCCCGATACCCGCACCAGACCCAATGTCGTCAGGTCCATGAGCACATTGCCCCGCGCCGCGCGTGCCAGTTCCTGCGCCGGATCGCCGAAGTGCGCATGGTCGCCCGCGAGCGTTGCGCCCTCGGTCTTCAGAAAATCACCCCAGTCCTGCTGCACGGCCCTTTGCTAAAAATACGCGTAGAGGCATCATAGCGAAACCGAGGCGTTAGGGAACCTCCGCGCCTATCCCGACACGGAGGCAGCGACTCGCGATGCGGCGCCTCGCCTGCGACGCGGGTTTGAACTGTGGTATCGAAGGAGACGCAGCGACCGATGCGAGCCACTGAGCAGGGCGGGCGTCCGGTATTTCTCAATCTGTTCAAGATTCGGCAGCCGATCGGCGCGGTGGCGTCGATTGTGCATCGCGTCTCCGGCGCGCTGTTGGTATTGGCGCTTGCCCCGGGGCTATATCTGCTGGAACGTGCGCTGAGCAGTCCCGCGGCCTATGCCGGTATCGCCAACTGGTTCGACGGGGGGATCGGCCGCGTCGTGTTGCTGGCGAGCGTGTGGTTATTCGCGCAGCACCTGTTGTCCGGTATCCGCGCGATGCTGCTCGACATGGACATCGGCGCACAGCTGCGGCCGGCGCGGGCGATGGCGTGGGCCACGTTCGCCGGATCGGTCGCGCTGACCGCGCTCGTCGGGTTCGCCACGTAATGCGCCATCGCTACATCAGCGCCCACCACGGCACGGGCGAGTGGTTGCTGCAGCGGCTGACGGCGTTGTATATCGCTGGCTTCGCGCTATACGCGATCCTGCGCCTGACACTGGCGCCGTTCCCCGACTTCGACGCATGGCGTTCCTGGTTCGGCGCGGGCACGGTGCGCATCGCCTTTGGGGTATTTGTGTTGAGCCTGCTGCTGCACGCCTGGGGTGGGATGCGCAACATATATATGGACTACGTGCGCCCGCTGTGGCTGCGGTTCCTGGTGTCGTTTGCCACTGCCCTCGGATTAATCGCCCTCGGCCTGTGGGCCGCGCGACTCTTACTAGTGGGACCGGGCGCATGAAGCGTATTCCGCGGCGGCGGTTCGACTGCCTCGTCATCGGCGCCGGCGGCGGGGGCCTGAGGGCTGCGCTGCAATTGGCGCAGGCCGAGGTGCAGGTCGCGGTGATCTCCAAGGTCTATCCCACGCGCTCGCATACCGTCGCCGCCCAAGGCGGCATCAACGCCGCGCTCGGCAATGTCTCGCCGGACAACTGGCACTGGCATATGTACGACACGGTGAAGGGCGGCGACTACCTGGGCGATCAGGATGCGATCGAATATATGTGTCGCGCCGCCGGCCGCCTCGTCATCGAACTTGAGCACTACGGCGTGCCGTTCACGCGGTTGCCAAACGGGCGCATTTATCAGCGGCCGTTTGGCGGTCAGAGCCAGAATTTCGGCGGCGAGCAGGCGGCGCGCACCTGTGCCGCGGCCGACCGCACCGGGCATGCGATGTTGCATGCGTTGTACCAGCAGAATCTTCGCGCCAAAACGCACTTCTTCGACGAGTTCTTCGTGATCGACCTCATCATGGATAACGACGGCTACGCCGTCGGCGTGCTGGCGCTCGAAATCGAGACCGGCGAGCCGCTGATCATCGAGGCCAAAAGCACGCTGATCGCGACCGGCGGCGCCGGGCGAATTTATCGCACGACCACGAATGCACTCATCAATACCGGCGATGGCATGGCGATGGCGCTTCGCGCCGGCATTCCGTTGCAGGACATGGAATTCTGGCAATTCCACCCGACCGGCATTGCCGGGATCGGAGTGTTGATCTCGGAAGGTGTGCGCGGCGAAGTCGGTTACCTCGTCAACAACAAAGGCGAGCGCTTTATGGAGCGTTATGCGCCGAAGGCGAAGGACCTCGCGAGCCGCGATGTCGTGAGCCGCGCGATCTACACCGAGGTGCGCGAGGGCCGCGGCTGTGGGCCAAAGCAGGATCATGTGCTGCTGAAACTCGATCACCTCGGCGACGAGGTGATCCGCAAGCGGCTGCCCGCGATTCGCGAGTCCGCGATCATTTTCGCGCAGGTCGATCCGATCCACGACCCGATTCCGGTGTATCCGACCGCGCACTATATTATGGGCGGCATCCCGACCAATCGTTTTGGTCAGGTGGTGGTGCCGGCCGGGCAGGGGCCGGAGGAACCGGTGCCGGGTCTGTACGCCGTCGGCGAATGCGCGTGCGTATCGGTGCACGGCGCCAACCGCCTCGGTGGCAATTCGCTGCTCGACCTCATCGTGTTCGGCCGCGCCGCGGCGAATCACATCCTCGATTACGTGCGCGACAATCGTTACCACCGCCCGCTCGCGGACGACGCGGCGGCGCCCGCGCTCGCGCGGCTCGCGCGCTGGGATCAGAAAGGCGAGGGCGAGTCGGTCGATACGCTGCGCGAAACGCTGCGGCAGGTGATGGAGCAATACTGCGGCGTGTTTCGCACCCAGGAAGTGTTAGACGAAGGCATACGCCGCGTCACGGAGTTGGAACATCGGTTGGCAGACGTGCGTCTGCGCGACCACAGCCGCGTCTTCAACACCGCACGCATCGAGGCGCTGGAACTGGAGAACCTGGTGGATGTCGCGCTGGCGACCGTGCACGCGGCGGCGGCGCGCCAGGAGTCACGCGGCGCACACTCGCGCCTCGACTACCCGAAACGGGACGATGTGCACTGGCTGCGACATTCCTTATATAGTCGCGAGACGCGCCGAGTCGATTACAAACCGGTGCGCGTCAAGCCGATGACAGTCGATTCGTTTCCACCGAAGGAGCGCGTGTATTGAAACTCTCGATCTACCGCTACCACCCCGAGACCGATCGCCACCCGCGCATGCAGGACTACGAGTTGGCGGACGACTGCGGTGCGGTGATGCTGCTCGATGCGCTGACGTTGATCAAGGAACAAGACCCGACGCTGGGCTTTCGGCGTTCGTGCCGCGAGGGTGTGTGCGGGTCGGACGCGATGAACATCAACGGTCGCAACGGTCTCGCCTGCATTCTGCGCATCAAGGATCTGAAGCAACCGATTGTGATCCGCCCGCTGCCGGGGTTGCCCGTCATCCGCGATCTGATCGTCGATATGGCGCCGTTTTTCGCGCAGTATCGCGCGGTCAAGCCGTGGCTGATCAATTACGATCCCGAGCCTGAGATCGAACGGTTGCAACCGCCGGAGGATCGCGAGCAGCTGAACGGGCTCTACGAATGCATCTTGTGCGCTTGCTGCACCACCGCCTGTCCGTCGTTCTGGTGGAACCCCGACCGTTTCCTCGGCCCGGCCGCGTTGTTGCAGGCGTGGCGCTTCATCACCGATAGCCGCGACCAGGCGACCGGCGAGCGTCTGCACGATCTGGAAGATCCTTACAAACTATTTCGATGCCACACGATCATGAACTGTGCCGAGGTGTGCCCCAAGGGATTGAACCCGTCGCGCGCGATCAACGAGATTCGGCGGGCGCTGGTCAAGCGCGACGTGTGAGCGATGCCGAACTCGCGCGGCTACGCTGGCGTTGCCGCCGCGGATTGTTGGAGTTGGATTTATTGCTCCAGCGATTCGTCGATGCTTGCTACGTCGGGCTAACCGCCACCGAGCGTCAGACGTTCGATCGACTACTAACGCTGCCCGACGCCGATCTGTTGGCGCTGCTGCAAGGCGACGGCACGGCCAGCGATGCGGAGCTGAACCGGCTTGTCACCGCCATTCGACGCCACGCTCAGCATCGAGCTTAAGCGCTCTCCGTCCCTGATCGCCGCCCTGGCGGTCATGCACCTCGGCGCATTCGCCATTGCCGGTGTCGTGCCCATGGCCGCGTGGACGCGCATCGCGCTGATTTCGGCCATTGCGCTGAGCGCGGCGCATGCGCTGATCCGGTACGGTCGGCTCGACGGCATCGCTCAACACTTGCCGCAGCGGCTGCGTCCGCGCGTGGTCGAGGCGATCGAATGGAACCGCGAGGGCAACTGGTCGCTACGTTATGCGCAGTCGCCGGAGTGGCTCGCGTGCGAGCCGCTCGGGCGATGGTGGCAGCCGTGGCTGGTGATACTGCGATTGCGGGTAGAGAGCGACGGGCACGCCGTCACCGTGC
>JBKHXU010000148.1:0-3649 GCA_046565865.1 Gammaproteobacteria bacterium
ATCAACAACACGATTGGTGTCATCCCAGCGACTCCCAGTTGGACAACGTTGCGTACTGCAATCGGTTCCGACGCGACAACGCCAATGGCGCTCATCGCAACACCTCTTCGACCGCGGCGCGAAACACGTCGCCGCGGTGCTCGTAATTGCGAAACATGTCGAAGCTGGCGCATGCCGGCGACAACAACACCAGGTCGCCCGAGCGCGCGAGCGCGCGCGCCTTGATGACGGCGTCGCGCATATCGCTCGCATACACGCTCGGCACGGCGCCGGCGAGCGCGGTCTCGATCAAGGGCGCGTCACGGCCGATCAAAACCACCGCGCGCGCGTGCCGGGCGCAGGCCGGTTTCAAATCGCCGAAGTCGGCACCCTTGCCGTCGCCGCCGGCGATGAGCACCACCGGCGCGGTCATGCCCGACAGCGCGGCCACCGTGGCACCGACGTTGGTGCCCTTGGAGTCGTTGATCCAGCGCACGCCGTCGCGCTCGGCGACGAGCTCGGTGCGGTGCGGCAGCCCGCGAAACGCGCGGATCGCCGCGATCTGCGCCGCGCGCGGGACTTGCATGGCGTCGGTCAATGCCAGCGCGGCGAGCACGTTCGCCAGATTGTGCCGGCCCGGAAGCGGCACCTCGCGCGTCGGCAGAATCGGTTCAGCGCCGCACATGAGCCAAGATTCGCCTGCGTGCTCGCGCAGGATGTAGTCGTCGCAGCGCTGCAACGGGCTCAAGCCGAAACAAACCGTGTCCCGGCCCGGCCGGCGCATGCGCATCACGATCGGATCGTCGGCGTTCAGCACCATCGCGCCGTCGCCGGCGTAGATGCGTGCCTTGGCGGCGGCGTATGCCGCGAGCGACGGATACCGATCCATGTGATCGGGCGTGATGTTGAGCACGCAGCTCGCGCGCGCGTTGAGGCTCGATGTCGTCTCGAGCTGGAAGCTCGACAGCTCGAGCACGTACACGTCCGGTTCCTTCGGTGCCAGCAGCGACAACGCCGCGACGCCGATGTTGCCGCCGACGCGCGTGTCGAGCTTCGCCGCCTCGCAGATCTTGCCGACGAGCGACGTCACCGTGCTCTTGCCGTTCGAGCCGGTGATAGCGAGCACGGGCGCCTTGGCCGCACGCGCGAACAATTCGATATCGCCGACGATCTCGGCGCCGGCGGCGATCGCGGCCTGCACCGCGGGCTCGGCCATGCTGACGCCGGGACTGATGCACACGAGTTGCGCCTGGCGAAACCAGGCGGGATCGAACGCGCCGGTGCGGATCGGCAACTCGGGGTACGCCTGCTTCACCGCGTTAAGCTGCGGCGGCGCCGCGCGCGTATCGGCGACGCGCACGTCGTAGCCCTGCGCCACGAGATAGCGCACGCAGCTCAAGCCCGTGAGCCCCAAGCCCACGACCAGTGCCGTTCTACGAGTCGGATTTGGCATGCGCGCGGCGTTTGGCATCAGCGAATTTTCAAGGTCGCGAGACCGATCAAAACCAGGATCAGCGAGATGATCCAGAAGCGCACGATCACGCGCGGCTCGGGCCAGCCCTTGAGCTCGAAGTGGTGATGCAGCGGCGCCATGCGAAAGATGCGCTTCCCGGTGAGTTTGAACGACGCCACCTGCAGCATCACCGACACCGTCTCCATCACGAAGATGCCGCCCATGATGAAGAGCACGATCTCCTGGCGCACTACCACCGCCACCGCGCCGAGGGCGGCGCCGAGCGCGAGCGCGCCGATGTCGCCCATGAACACCATCGCCGGATAGGTGTTGAACCAGAGGAAGCCCAAACCCGCGCCGACGATGGCGGCGCAGATGATCAACACCTCGCCGGCGCCGACGATGTGCGGGAAACCGAGATAGGCGGAAAAGTTTGCGTGCCCGGCGACGTAAGCGAAGATGCCGAGGCCGCCGGCGACCATCACCGCCGGCATGATCGCGAGTCCATCGAGACCGTCGGTAAGATTCACCGCGTTGCTCGAACCGACGATCACGAAGTAGACGAGCAGAATATAAAGCGGCCCGAGATCGACCAGGATGTTCTTGAACAGCGGCACCAGTAACTGGGTCTCGGCCGGCGACCGCGCGGTATAAAAAAGAAACACCGCCGCACTAAGCCCCGCCACCGTTTGCCAGAAAAATTTCTGGCGTGCACCGATGCCCTTCGGATCCTTGTTGATGATTTTCTTGTAGTCGTCGACCCAACCGATGGCGCCGAACGCGAGCGTCACCAATAGCACGACCCACACGAAGCGATTAGTGAGGTCGGCCCACGCGAGGGTGGCGATGAACACCGCGAGCAGAATCAGCGCCCCGCCCATGGTCGGCGTGCCGGCCTTGGCGAGATGCGTCTGCGGTCCGTCGCTGCGCACGGTTTGGCCGAGTTGGCGATAAACCAGGCGCCGGATCACCGCCGGCCCGATCCAGAACGAAATCACGAGCGCGGTGAGCACGCCCATGATGCCGCGGAACGTGAGGTAGCGAAACACGTTCAAGAACGAGTAGTCATTCGCCAACCGATCGAACAGGAAATACAGCACTACCGTTGTCCTCCCGCGGGCGGCGTCTGGCGCACGATGCCGGCGACCACGCGCTCCATTTGCATCACGCGCGAACCTTTCACCAGCAACGTCATGTCGGCGTGCAT
The DNA here is from genome assembly GCA_046565865.1 of Gammaproteobacteria bacterium. Taxonomy (GTDB): domain Bacteria; phylum Pseudomonadota; class Gammaproteobacteria; order Acidiferrobacterales; family Sulfurifustaceae; genus JBKHXU01. Next base: position 2,640 of record JBKHXU010000148.1, read on the forward strand.
CGCATCGATCAGCGCCTCGATCAGCGCCGCCGCGTCTTGAAAGTGACGCCCACCTTGGCCGAAGCTTTTCACCGCCAGCGCCGCCATCGGTCCGAGCGCGTACAAGCGCTCGACGCCCAAACTCTTCGCCAGCTCGCCCACACGTCGATGGATATCATCGGCGGCCGGTCCGAGCTCGGCCATGTCGCCGAGCACGAGCACGCGCTCGCCCGTGCAGTCGCGCAGCACTTGCAGGCCGGCGGCGAGCGAGCCGGGGTTGGCGTTGTAGGTATCGTCGATGACGCGCGCGCCGGAGACACCTTGCTTGATTTCGAGGCGCCCGGAGATGCCTTTCAATTTTTCCAGCCCGGCCTTGATCTGCGGCATGCTGGCGCCGGCGCTCAAGCTGGCGGCGGCCGCGGCCATGGCGTTCATCACGTTGTGTTTACCAAGCAACGGCAATCGCATCAGGATTTCTCCGTGGGTAGGTGTCATCAACAGGATGTCGCTGCCGTTGTCGGCGGCGACGTGGTGGCAGGTGATATCGGCGGCGCGTTCGAGCCCGAACGTGAGCACGCGATGCGGCTTGGCGCGGCCGCGCCAGTAGTCGGCGAAGCGATCGTCGGCGTTAATGATGGCGACACCGTCGTCGGTCAGGCCGCTGAAGATCTCGCCCTTGGCCTGCGCCACTTGCTGCAGGCCACCCACGCCGGCGAGATGCGCCTCGGCGGCGTTGGTGATGAGCGCGACCGTCGGCCGGGTGATGCGCGTGAGGTAGTCGATCTCGCCCAAATGGTTCATGCCCATCTCGATCACGGCGTAGCGATCGTTCGCACGCAGCCGCAGTAGCGTCAGCGGCATACCGATGTCGTTGTTGAGATTGCCGCGCGTGACGCAACCGGGGCCGATCTCGCTCATGATGGAACCAATCATTTCCTTCACCGTGGTCTTGCCATTGCTACCGGTGACGCCGATGAAGGGAATCGAAAACTGTCCGCGCCAGAAGCGCGCCAGATCGCCCAACGCCAGCC
>JBKHXU010000149.1:0-2106 GCA_046565865.1 Gammaproteobacteria bacterium
GCGGCGACGGACGTTCACCGCGACCTCGAAGCCTTGGCCCAAGGGGAGGGCGATCCGGTGCGCGTCGCCGCACGCTGGAAATCGGCCGGCGCGCGTGAAGCGCTGGATGCCGCCCGGCGGTATGTGGGTGGCAAAATTCGGGAGCGCGTGAGGGAGGGTCGGCCGGAAATAATTGATAGGGAATTCAAAGGACTTCTAACATTTCTTCAGACGCTGGACTATGCTTGTAACCAGATCGGTACCCCGCTCGACGAAACCGCGCTGCTCGAAGCAACGCTGATTCGCTGGTCCGATCTACAAATCAAACCGGTCTACACTAACAGGTAACCATGAGTCCCGAGACGCCGCCGAACAAACCCCCTCGACCCCCGATGCGTGCGGTCCCGATGGCCCGGCCCGGGGTGCTGTCGCTCACCATCAAGGACAAAAACGCGCTGTATGCGGCGTATATGCCGTATGTGAAGGGCGGCGGCATCTTCGTCCCGAGCAACCGGCCGTACAAGCTGGGCGAAGAGGTGTTTATGCTGCTGCAGCTCATGGACAACAAGGAAAAAATTCCGGTGGCCGGGCATGTGGTATGGCTCACGCCCCGCGGCGCCCAAGGCAGCCGCACCGCGGGTATCGGCATCCAGTTCAACGAAAAGGACTCGGGCCTGGCGCGCAATAAGATCGAAACCATTCTCGGCGGGGCGTTGAACTCGGATCGGTCCACGCACACAATGTGAGCGTGTCGGACCTCGTCGATTCCCACTGTCATCTCAACTTCGATCCCCTCGGCGCCGAACTCCCTGACGTTCTGACCCGCGCGAAGGCCAATGGCGTAAGCCATATGCTGTGCGTGTCGGTAACCCTGGAAAGTTTTCCGGCGGTGCGGACGATCGCGCACGCGCACGATCACATCTTTGCCTCGGTCGGCGTGCATCCGAACGAACGCGACGGCGTCGACCCATCGGTCGAGGCGCTATGCGAGCTCGCGGCGGATCCGCGCGTGGTGGCGATCGGTGAGACCGGACTCGACTATTTTCGCTCGCAAGGCGACATGGCGTGGCAGCACGAGCGCTTCCGGCGCCACATTCGCGCCGCGCGCGCCACCCGTAAACCCCTCATCATCCACACGCGCGACGCGGCCGCCGACACGTTGCGTATCATGCGCGAGGAGGGCGCGGGCGATATTGGCGGCGTGATGCACTGCTTCACCGAAACGTGGGAGGTCGCGCGCGCCGCGCTCGATCTGAATTTCCACATCTCGTTCTCCGGCATCGTGACGTTCAAGAATGCCGACGCGTTGCGCGACGTCGCGCGTCAGGTACCGGCCGAACGCCTGCTAGTAGAAACCGACTCGCCGTACCTTGCGCCGGTGCCGTATCGCGGCAAGCCGAACGAGCCGAGTTATGTGCGTCATGTGGCTGAGTGCTTGGCGACACTGCGGGCGCAACCGCTTGCGGCAATCGCGGCTCAGACGACACAGAACTTCTTCAATCTCTTCACCCACGCGCGCGCTTAGGCGCGCGCGGCGCTGACATAACTCAGCGCCTGATCCAGTTGTTCCATCGACGTATGGCAGTGCGGTGAAAAACGCACAGCGTTTGCGCGCATCGCGCACAATACGCGTTGTTTGCGCAATTGCTCGTACAGCGCCGCACTTGGTATGCGTCGATGTCGAAAGCTTACGATGCCGGCGTACCGATTTTGTTCGCGGCGCGTAATGAGTTCCAGGATCGGGCTCGCGGCAATGTGCGTCATTAAATGCTCCGCGCGCGCCAGCACCAGCCGTTCGATCGCTGGCATGCCGATCTCGAGCAGCAACGACAGGCTGGCGGAAAGGGCGTGCAGACCCAACATGTTCGGGCTTCCGCATTCGAAGCGGCGCGCGCTCGAATCGGCGCGCCACTCGCGTCGATCGAAGTCGCCCGGTTGTTGCACCATGCGCCAGCCGAACTCGTGCAGCGTCAGGCGCTCGCGCCACGATGCGCCGCAATAGAACACGCCGATGCCTTCCGGACCCAGCAACCATTTGTGCGCGTCGGCCATGAGGAAATCGATATTGCACGCCTGAACGTCGTGCCGAATGGCGCCGAGACTTTGAATCGCATCGACACAGAACGC
>JBKHXU010000150.1:0-5514 GCA_046565865.1 Gammaproteobacteria bacterium
ACACGAGCCCCGCGATGTACCAGGCGTACGTCGGCGGCGTGTTGTACATCGATTCGTTTTCGGCCGCGACCTTGTAGTCCATGATGCTGGCGGTATTCGCCGGCGCATGGCCGATCAAATCGTCGCGTACGATGACGATCGTAAGTCCCGCGGGACCGACGTTCTTCTGCGCACCCGCGTAGATGACGCCGAATTTCGTGACATCGATCGGGCGCGAGAGGATGGTCGACGACATGTCCGCCACCAGCGGCACGTCGCCCGACTCCGGTATCCAATGAAACTCGACGCCGCCGATGGTTTCGTTCGGCGTGTAATGCAGGTACGCGGCGTTCGGGTCGCGCTTCCACTCCTTCTGCGGCGGGATGGTGCTGAAGTTGCTCGCCTCGGACGTGGCGACCACGTTCGCGCGGCCATATTTCTTGGCCTCGGATATCGCCTTCTTCGACCACTGTCCGGTATTCACGTAGTCCGCGCTCGGCTTCCCACGCAGCAGATTGATGGGCACCATCGCAAACTGCCCGGTTGCACCGCCTTGCAGGAACAGCACCTTATAGTTCGCCGGAATGCCCATCAGCTCGCGCAGGTCGGCCTCGGCCTTCTGCGCGATGCTTAAAAATTCCTTGCCGCGATGGCTCATTTCCATCACCGACATGCCGGAACTGCGCCAATTCACCAGCTCGTCACGCGCCTGAGCCAATACCTCTTCCGGCAACACCGCCGGGCCTGCACTGAAGTTATAAATACGGGGCATCAATGTTTTCCAAGTCGACCAATCGTTGCGCTCCGCCCCCACCCCAACCCTCCCCCGCTTGCCGGGGAGGGAATGGGAGGGGGGAGCCGTGTTTACGAAGAAGCGCTCTCCGGCTCGTCTTCTGTCTCTAGTACTTTTTCGATACCTGCCAACCGTTCACCCTCGGCAGACATTTCGATCAAGCGCACGCCCTGTGTATTACGGCTCACCTGCGAGATCTCTTTGACGCGCGTGCGAATCAACGTACCGGCGTTGGTGATAAGCATCACCTCATCGCTCGCATCGACCACGCAGGCACCGACGACCGGACCATTGCGCTCGCTCACCTGGATCGAGATCACGCCCTGCCCGCCGCGCCGGTGTGCCGGGTATTCGGTCAGCAACGTGCGCTTGCCATACCCGTGTTGAGTTGCGGTCAGTACCGCAATGTCGTTGCTCGCGCCGTTGCACGCGATAATGAGCGACACCACCTGCTGACCATCTTTGAGATCAATGCCACGCACGCCGCGCGCGGCGCGGCCCATCGGCCGCACCTCCGACTCGTTGAAGCGCACGCATTTGCCGGCGTCGCTGAACAGCAGTATCTCGCACTTACCGTTGGTGAGGCCGACGCCGATGAGGCGATTGCCCTGCTCCAGTTCGATCGCCTTGATGCCGGTCGAGCGCGGGCGCGTGAACTCGACAAGTTCGGTCTTTTTTACCGTGCCGTCGGAGGTCGCCATGAACACGAACCCGCCCTGGTCGAAGTCGCGCACCGGCAAAATGGCGTTGATGTTTTCGCCCTCTTCGAGCGGCAGCAGATTCACGATCGGCTTGCCGCGCGCGCCGCGCCCGGCCTGCGGAATTTCGTAAACCTTGCGCCAGTACACTTTGCCACGGCTGGTGAAGCAAAGGATGGTCGAGTGTGTGTTGGCAATGATCAGCTTCTCAACGAAGTCTTCTTCCTTGACGCTGGTCGCGACCTTGCCACGCCCACCGCGCCGCTGCGCGCGGTATGCGGTGAGCGGTTGCGACTTGATGTAACCCGCGTGCGACAGCGTGACCACCACGTCTTCTTCCGCGATCAGGTCTTCGACGCTGACGCTCACCCGCTGCTGGGCAATCTCCGTGCGCCGTGCGTCGCCGTACTGATCGCGGATCGCGGTCAGCTCCTCGCGGATCACGCGCATGAGCCGGTCGGGATTGGCCAGGATGTCGAGTAGGTCGGCAATCGTTTTCAGGATCTCGGCGTACTCAGCGCGCAACCTGTCTTGCTCGAGCCCGGTCAAGCGATGCAGCCGCAGATCGAGGATCGCCTGCGCCTGCGCCTCGGATAACCAATAGCCGTCCTTGCGTAGACCGAACTCAGGCGCGAGACCTTGCGGACGCGAGATGCTGATGTCGGCACCGGCGAGCATTTTCGTGACGATCGACGCCTTCCACGCGCGCGCCATCATCTTGGTCTTGGCCTCGGCCGGATCCTTGGCCGATTTGATCAGCGCCACCATCTCGTCGATGTTCTCGAGCGCGACCGCAAGGCCCTCCAACACGTGCCCGCGTTCGCGCGACTTGCGCAGATCGTAGATGCTGCGGCGCGTGACGACTTCGCGCCGGTGCTGAATGAAATATTCGAGCAGCTGCTTTAGGTTCAGCACCAGCGGCTGGTTGTTGACCAGCGCCACCATGTTCACGCCGAACACGGTTTGCAGCGCCGTGTGCTCGTAGAGGTTGTTCAGGATCACGTCCGACACTTCGCCGCGCTTGAGCTCAATTACCATGCGCATGCCGGACTTGTCGGACTCGTCGCGCAGCTCGGCGATACCTTCGATCTTGCCGTCCTTCACCAGCTCGGCGATGTGCTCCAAGAGCCGCGCCTTGTTCACTTGGTACGGCAGCTCGGTCACGACGATGGTCTGGCGACCGTTCTTGTCGTCGGTCTCGATTTCTACCCGCGCCCGTATCGAGATACGCCCGCGCCCGGTCTCGTACGCCTCGCGAATGCCCTCGACGCCGTTGATGATCGCCGCCGTCGGAAAGTCCGGCCCCGGCACGTGCTGCATCAGATCGACTACCGTGACGTCGGGTTTGTCGATGAGCATGAGGCAGGCGTTCACGACTTCGGTGAGATTGTGCGGCGGGATGTTTGTCGCCATACCGACGGCAATACCCGAAGAGCCATTGACCAATAGATTCGGCACTCGGCTCGGCAGCACCACCGGCTCTTTCTCGGAGCCGTCGTAGTTCGGCGCGAAGTCGACCGTTTCCTTGTCGAGGTCGGCCAGCATCTCGTGCGCGATGCGCGACATGCGGATTTCGGTGTAGCGCATCGCCGCCGGCGCGTCGCCGTCGACCGAGCCGAAGTTGCCTTGGCCGTCGATGATCGGATAGCGCATGGAAAAGCTCTGCGCCAGACGCACGATGGTGTCGTACACCGCGGTGTCGCCGTGCGGGTGGTATTTACCGATCACATCACCGACCACGCGCGCCGACTTTTTATAAGGTTTGTTCCAGTCGTTACCAAGCTCGTGCATCGCGTACAACACGCGCCGATGCACCGGCTTCATGCCGTCGCGCACGTCCGGCAGCGCCCGGCCCACGATCACGCTCATGGCGTAATCGAGGTACGACTGTTTCATCTCGTCTTCGAGATTGACCGGTATCGTTTCTTTGGCGAACTGCTCCATGCGCGGTTGGCGGTCCTAAAGTTCGAGAGTTGAAAAAAATGCGCCGGCGGTCCGCCGGCACGTTTTAGGCCCGAAATCTTACCACGGGCAGGCCGACTCCCGCATTAGAACAGTGGGTTAGCAACTCGCGGAGATCGCTTCTAACCGCGCAATAGTGCTTCGATTTTTTCGCGGTTGGGCGCCTGTACCACGCCCTTTTCGGTGACAAGCGCGTCGACCAGGCTGGCCGGCGTGATATCGAACGCCGGATTCCAGGCGCGCGCGCCGGCCGGCGTCACCGTTGCGCCGCCATACGCCAGCACTTCGGACTCAGGCCGTGCCTCGATCGCGATCGATGCGCCGTCCGGGGTGGCAAGATCGACCGTGGAAGTCGGCGCCACCACCATGAATTTGACGCCGTGATGCCGCGCCGCCAGCGCCGTCATATAGGTACCAATCTTGTTGGCGACATCGCCGTTGGCCGCCACCCGATCGGCGCCAACCACCACCCACTGCACGTTGCCTTGCTGCATGAGATACGCCGCGGCGCTGTCGGCGATCAAGGTGGTGGGTATGCCCTCCTCGATCAATTCCCACGCCGTAAGCCGCGCGCCCTGGAGCCACGGCCGGGTTTCGTCGGCGTAGACCTTACTAATGCGACCTTTCGCGGCGCCGGCACGGATAACACCCAGCGCCGTACCGTAGCCGCCGGTCGCGAGCGCGCCGGTGTTGCAGTGCGTAAGCACGCCGCTGCCCGGAGCAATGAGCTCGGCACCGAGCGCACCCATGCGGTGATTGGCGGCGATGTCGTCGGCGTGAATGCGCTGCGCCTCTTCGAGCAGCCGCGGCGTCGGGTCGCCGTCCTTGTGCGCCGCGATGAGTTTGCGCATGCGTGAGATAGCCCAGGCGAGATTGACCGCGGTCGGACGCGCCTGCGCCAAATACCGCAAGTCGGCTTCGAGCGCAGCGCGCCAGTTGGCGGGATTGGCGGCATAGCGCTCACGCGCCGCCATCACCACCGCGTACGCCGCGGTAATACCGATCGCCGGCGCACCGCGCACTACCATGTCGCGGATCGCCTGCGCGGCGTCGTAAACGTGGCCAAGTTGCACGTACTCCAACTTGGCCGGTAGCCGGCGCTGATCGATCAACTTTATGCCGCCGTCTACCCATTCCACGGCACGGACGCGGTCGTACGGAATGGTGCTGGATTTCGCCATGGCGCAAGAATAACACGCTCACCGCGTGCGACCACGCTCCTGCCAGGCGCGAAGGCGTTCGGTATACTGCCGCCCATGCCGCAATCCATCGACACCCTCGTTCACGGCCGCTGGGTCATTCCCATCGAACCGCGCGGCACAGTACACGCGCACCACACGATCGCCATCGATGCGGGGCAAATCGTGGCAGTGCTGCCGAGCGCCGCGGCGAAGACGCGTTACGCCGCGCGCGAGGTCGTCACACTCGATCGGCACGCGATACTGCCGGGCTTCGTCAACGCCCACACGCACGCGGCCATGAGCCTATTCCGCGGCCTCGCCGACGATTTGCCGCTGATGGATTGGTTGCAGCACCACATCTGGCCGGCGGAAGCCAAGTGGGCCGGGCCGGAGTTCGTGCGCGACGGCGCGACGCTCGCGATCGCGGAGATGCTCGCGAGCGGCACCACCTGCTTCAGCGATATGTATTTCTTTCCCGAGGAGACCGCGCGCGCGTGCCGTCAGATCGGCATGCGCGCGGTGGTTGGTCTCATCCTCATCGACTTCCCCACCGCGTACGCCCAGAACGCCGATGAATATCTGCGCAAGGGTCTCGAACTGCACGACGCCCTGCGCGACGACGAGCTGGTGCGCACCGCATTCGCGCCGCACGCGCCGTACACCGTCTCCGACGCGCCACTCGCGAAGCTGCGCACGCTGACTGCGGAACTGGGATTGCCGATCCACATGCACGTACACGAGACCGCACACGAGGTCGAAGCGGCCGTCAGCGCCACCGGCAAGCGCCCGCTCGCTCGCCTGGCGCAATTGGATTTGCTCGATCCCGCGTTGGTCGCGGTGCACATGACGCAACTTACGGCCGAAGAGATCGCCGCTGTCGCTGCCGCCTCGGCCAGCGTCG
>JBKHXU010000151.1:0-3593 GCA_046565865.1 Gammaproteobacteria bacterium
CTCAGCACCGCGCTGAAGTCATCGAGCAGGTCGCGCGTGCGCGTGTAGCGATGCGGCTGGAATGCAACCACCAAACGCCGATCGGGCCAGGCGCCGCGCGCGGCGGCGACGGTAGCGGCGATCTCGCGCGGGTGGTGGCCGTAGTCGTCGACCAGCAACACATCGCCGCCCTTCATGGCGATGCTGCCGTTGAGTTGAAACCGCCGATCGATGCCGCCGAATTCGGCGAGCGCCTTCGCGATCGCATCCTTCGACACGCCGACCTCGGCCGCGACCGCGATCGCCGCCAACGCGTTCAACACACTGTGGCGCCCAGGCAGATTGAGCGTAATCGGCGGCCAGTCGCTGTCGCCGCGGCGCGTGACGTTGAAGCGCATGGTGAGCCCGTGCGCCTCGACGTTGCGCGCGACCACGTCAGCCGCGGCGTCGATGCCGTAGGTGCAGATGGGCTTGTGCACGCGCGGCACGATCTCGCGCACCACCGGATCGTCGGCGCACAGCACCGCGAGCCCGTAGAACGGCAGCCGGTGCAAAAAATCGACGAAGGTGTCCTTCAACCGCTCGAAGTCGCCGCCGTAGGTACTCATGTGATCGGCGTCGATGTTAGTCACCACCGCGATCAGCGGATGTAGATACAGAAACGAGGCATCGCTCTCGTCGGCCTCGGCCACCAAATATTCGCCGCGCCCGAGGCGCGCGTTGGTGCCGGCGCTGTTCAAGCGGCCGCCAACGACGAAGGTCGGATCGAGCCCACCCTCGGCGAGACAGCTCGCGATCAGGCTCGTGGTCGTGGTCTTACCGTGCGTGCCGGCGATGGCGATGCCGCGCTGTAGCCGCATCAGCTCGCCCAGCATCTCGGCGCGCGGGATCACCGGCACCTTGGCCGTGCGCGCCGCCTGCACTTCGGGATTCGTTTCATCGATCGCCGACGACACCACGACCACGTCCACGCCCTTCACCCAACGCGAATCGTGACCGATGTGCACGTCGAGCCCGAGCGATTGCAACCGGCGCGTGGTCGCACCCTCGCGCAGATCGGAGCCGGAGACGCGATAGCCTAAGTTGTGCAACACCTCGGCGATACCGCACATGCCGGCGCCGCCGATACCGACGAAGTGCATGCTCTTCACCTGATCACGCATGCATTGCCTCCCGGCAGGCGAGCGCCACCGCGGCGTCGGCGTCGAGCACGGCACAAGCGCGCGCCGCCTGCGCCATTGAGAGCAGCGTGTCGCGGTGCGCGGCGAATTGACGCAGCAGTTCTTGCACGCGCGCGACCGTCATCTCGCGCTGCGGCAGCAATACCGCCGCGCCGCGCTCGACCAAAAATTTTGCATTTGCCGTCTGATGATCATCGACCGCGTGCGGGTACGGCACGAGAATGCTCGCAACCCCGGCCGCCGCCAGCTCGGCGATGGTCATGGCGCCGGCGCGGCAGATGACGACATCGGCCCAGGCGTACGCCGCCGCCATGTCGTCGATGAAGGGGCGACGCGCGCCGCGACACCGCTAGCGCGGTACGCCGCCTCGACCGTCGGCGCTGGATCGCGCCCGCATTGGTGCCAGACCTCGGGCCGCGGCGCGTCCATGGCGCCGAGCGCCGGCGGCAGAATTTGATTGAACGCGCTCGCGCCGCGGCTGCCGCCGACGACGAGCACGCGCAGCGCGCCGGTGCGATCGCGCAGCCGCGTGGCCGGATCGGCCACGCGCGCGATCTCGGCGCGCACCGGATTGCCGACCTGCTGCGTATTCGTGTGCGCGAACGCCGCGGGGAACCCGGTCATGACCCGATCCGCGAACAACGCGAGCCACTTGTTGGTCATGCCGGGGATCGCGTTTTGTTCGTGGATCAACAGCGGCGTGCGCGTGAGCCACGCGACGAGGCCGCCGGGGCCGGCGACGAAGCCGCCCATGGACAACACCACCGCCGGCCGCACGCGACGCATCACGCGAAACGCCTGCAACATCGCGACCGCGAGGGTCCACGGCAGACGCAGCCAATTGAGCACGCGCGTGCCGCGCACGCCGCGGATCTTGATCCACTCCATCGTGATGCCGGGTTCGGCGCGCGGCACGATCTCCGCCTCCATGCCATGGCGCGTACCGAGCCACGCGACTGGGATTTGCGCCGCGAGCAGGCGCCGCGCGACGGCGAGCCCGGGAAAGACATGCCCGCCGGTGCCGCCCGCCATAATAAGTACGCCGTTCACTGTCGCCCCCACACGCGCCCGCGCGCCTCGCGCTCCACCAGCAGCAGCAAACCGACGGCGACGAACGAGACGATCGTGCTCGATCCGCCGTAGCTCACGAACGGCAGCGTCAAACCTTTAGTCGGCAACATGCCCATGTTGACGCCGATGTTGATCATCGCCTGCCCGCCGAGCAGCATGCCGATGCCTTCGGCGAGTCGCGCGCCGTAAGTGTGGCCCGCGGCCTCGGCCTGACGCGCAATGGCGAACGCACGCACAATGATGATGCCGACCAGCGCGATCACCGTGAGCACGCCGATGAATCCCAGTTCCTCGGCGATCACCGCCAGCAAAAAGTCGGTGTGCGCCGCCGGCAGGTACGAGAGTTTTTGCACGCTCGCGCCGAGGCCGACGCCGAACCACTCGCCGCGGCCGAACGCGATCAATGCCTGCACCAGTTGAAATCCGGTGTTGTACGGATCAGCCCACGGATCGAGGAAGCTCGTCACGCGATTCATGCGATACGGCGCGATCAACGTCAGCGCCACCATGCCGCCGATGCCGGCGCCGACCACGAGCATGAAATGTCCGAAGCGCACGCCGCCCAGGAACAACATAGTCACCACCGTGAGACAGATGACGACCACGCTGCCGAGATCCGGCTCCTGCAACAGCAACACGCCGATGACGGCGACGACGACGCCGATCATCAGAATGCCGGTAGTAAACTTGCCGAGCTCTTCTTGCTTGCGCACCAGGTAACCCGCAACGTAGACCACCATAAAGAGCTTCATCAACTCCGACGGCTGTACGTTGATCATGCCGAGACGCAGCCAGCGCTGGCTGCCGTTGACCTGCAAGCCGATGCCAGGCACCAGCACCAACACCAACAGCGCGATGCCGATGAGCAACAAATACGGTCCGGCCGCTTCCCACCAGCGCACGCGCGTGCGCACCACCAACGCCAGCGCGATCGCGCCGAGCGCCAGATACGCCGCGTGGCGCAGCAAGAAGTGCAAACTCTGGCCGGTGGTGCGCGCGGCGTAGTCGACCGACGCCGAGTGCACCATCACCATGCCGAGCGCCGCGAGCACGCCGACCGCGCCGAGCAGCCAGTAGTCCCACGGCGTGTGCACGCGCCCGGCCACGCGCCACGCCGTGGCGCCGCCCGGTAACCGACCTTGTAGCAACACCCGACTCACCGCCGCCGCCTCCTCGCGAGCGATACCATCACGCCGAACGAAACCGCCACAACCAGACCCAGCACAACCCAACCTATCAACAACACGATTGGTGTCATCCCAGCGACTCCCAGTTGGACAACGTTGCGTACTGCAATCGGTTCCGACGCGACAACGCCAATGGCGCTCATCGCAACACCTCTTCGACCGCGGCGCGAAACAC
>JBKHXU010000152.1:0-2155 GCA_046565865.1 Gammaproteobacteria bacterium
CCACGTCGAGCCATTCGGGGAAACCGCGCTGTTCGGCGGCCTCGAGCGCGGCCTTGATGCGCAGCTGCTCTTTGGCGGCGTTGCCGATCTCGACGGTATCGTTCGGCTGCACCTGGTACGACGGAATATTGACGCGCTTATTGTTCACCATCACCGCGTTGTGCCGCACCAACTGGCGCGCCTCGGTGCGCGAGATGCCGAAGCCCATGCGGTACACGACATTGTCGAGCCGGCTTTCCAGCAGCTTCAGCAGGTCGACGCCGGTCGAGCCCTTGTGGCGCGCGGCTTCTTTGTAGTAATTCTCGAACTGACGTTCGAGCACGCCGTAGATGCGGCGCAGCTTCTGCTTTTCGCGCAGCTGCAGGCCGTAGTCCGACACGCGCGTGCGGCGCTGGCCGTGTTGGCCGGGCGCGTAGGCGCGCTTCTCGACCGGACAGCGGTCGGTGAAGCACTTCTCGCCTTTTAGAAACAGCTTGCCGCCTTCACGTCGGCACTGACGGCACTTCGCATCGGTATAACGGGCCACCCAGACTCTCCTCTAAACCCGACGCCGCTTGGCGGAACGGCAGCCATTGTGCGGCATCGGCGTGACATCGATGATGTTGCTGATTTCGTAACCGATCGCGTGCAGCGCCCGCACCGCGGACTCGCGTCCCGGTCCCGGACCCTTCACACGCACCTCAAGGCTCTTCAGCCCGTATTCCTGCGCCGCGCGCCCGGCCTTGTCGGCCGCGACCTGCGCCGCGAACGGGGTGCTCTTGCGCGAACCCTTGAAGCCGGCGCCGCCACAAGTCGCCCACGACAGCACGTTGCCCTGGCGGTCGCTGATGCTGATGATGGTGTTGTTGAACGAGGCGTGCACGTGGGCCACGCCCTCGGACACATTCTTCTTGACGCGCTTCTTCGCCTTGGGGGCGGCGGCCTGTTCGGTGGTTTTCGGGTCTGCCATGTCGTCTCTCTATTAGGTCGCCGCGGGCGCCGCTTTGCGGATCACGCCTTTACGCGGACCTTTGCGCGTGCGCGCGTTGGTACGGGTGCGCTGGCCGCGGACCGGCAAGCCACGGCGGTGACGCATGCCGCGGTAGGTGCCGAGGTCCATGAGGCGCTTGATGTTCATCGCCACCTGGCGGCGCAGATCGCCTTCGACCGGCATCTTCGCCACTTCGGCGCGAAGCTTGTCGACCTCGGCTTCCGTCAGGTCTTTGACCTTGGTCGTACCGGCGATGCCGGCGTTGGTGCAGATTTTCCGCGCCATATGCCGGCCGATGCCATAGATCGAGGTAAGTCCCACCTCGATATGCTTTTGATTCGGAATATTGATATTGGCGATACGTGCCATTACACCCTCTTTGCGTCGACCCGGCCGCGCAGAAAACGCGCAAGCGTACTGGCGAGACCGTTGAAAATCAACCGCCTACCCCTGTCTTTGCTTATGGGTCGGGTCGGAACAGATGACCCGCACCACCCGTTTGCGCCGCACGATCTTGCAGTTGCGGCACATCTTTTTCACTGATGCCCTGACTTTCATCTTTTACCTCTCGCTACCGGGGCAGACCCATGCCGCCGCCGGTTAAATTCGCCTTGCGCAATAGGCTCTCGTACTGGCGCGACATCAGGTGCGCCTGCACCTGCGCCATGAAATCCATACTCACCACCACCACGATCAGGAGCGAGGTGCCGCCGAAGTAAAACGGCACGTTCCAGCGCACGATCAAGAACTCCGGCAGCAAGCACACCAATGTCACGTACAGCGCCCCGACCAGGGTCAACCGCGACATCACGCCGTCGATGTAGCTCGCGGTCTGATCGCCCGGCCGGATACCCGGCACGAACGCACCCGACTTCTTCAGGTTGTCCGCCGTCTCCTTGGGATTGAACACCAAGGCGGTGTAGAAAAAGCAAAAGAAAATGATCGCGGCCGAGTACAGCATCACGTAGATCGGTTGCCCCGGCGACAACGTCGTCGCGATGTCGCGCAACCATCCCATGCCCTCGCTCTGCCCGAACCAGCTGACCACCGTCGCCGGCAACAGAATGATGCTGGAGGCGAAGATCGGCGGGATCACGCCCGCCATGTTCACCTTGAGCGGCAGATGGCTGCTTGCGCCGGCCAGCATGCGTCGCCCCTGCTGGCGCTTGGCGTAATTCACCGTGA
>JBKHXU010000153.1:0-4645 GCA_046565865.1 Gammaproteobacteria bacterium
GAAGCCCCGAAACGATGGACCATGGAACGACACCATAGAACGCTCCGATGAGTGACCGACACAACCTAGAGCTACTGATCCGCTCGCGTATCCCGCTAATTGCCATAAAGTCCCACGACGAAAGTCGGGTGCTGACTTTGCTCACGCGAGTGTGTATTGCGCTCGGAACGCCGGTATTTAAGTGGACGGTGACGGAAGGGTTACAGCGGGCGGATATCACTATGCCGGCGCAGGCCTTCAACATCGAGCCGGCGGTGGTGCTTGGGCACATCAAGTCGAGCAAGCAGGCGGGCGTGTATGTTTTGCTCGACTTCCATCCGTATCTGACCGATCCCAAGTTGATCCGCCTGCTCAAGGACATTGCCACGGGCTACCCCCAGGTCGAGCGCACGATCGTGCTCGTCAGTCACGACATCACGTTGCCCGGCGATCTGCGTAAACATTGCGCTGATTTCGAGTTGTCGTTGCCCGACGAAGCGAAGGTGCGCGCGATCGTCCAAGAGGTGGCGGGTGAGTGGCAGGCCAAGAACGGCAAGCGCGTGCGCGCGGACAAGCACGCGCTCGACTTGTTGGTGCGGAATCTCCTGGGCCTGAGCCACTCCGATGCCAAGCAGCTCGCGCGCGTGGCGGTTTTCAATGACGGCGCGATTGGGCAGGGCGACATCGAACCTGTGATGCAGGCGAAGTACCGATTGTTGGGCCAGGATGGGTTGTTGAGCTTCGAGCTTGAGACGGCGCCATTCTCCGAAGTGGGCGGGATGGGCCGGCTCAAGGAATGGCTGTCGTTGCGCAAGACCGTCTTCACCAGCCCGACGCCGACCCCCGGGCTGGATCCGCCCAAGGGCGTGTTGCTGCTTGGCGTGCAGGGTTGCGGCAAGAGCCTGATCGCCAAGGCCACCGCTGGCATCTTCGGTGTGCCGCTGCTGCGGCTCGATTTCGGGACGCTCTATACCAAGTGGCACGGTGAGTCGGAGCGCAATCTCCGGGAAGCGCTAAAGATGGCCGAGGTGATGGCGCCGTGCGTTCTGTGGATCGACGAGATCGAAAAGGGCATCAGCGTTGAGAGCAACGACGAGGGCACATCGCGCCGGGTGCTCGGCACGCTGCTGACGTGGTTGGCCGAACGCAAATCGCGCGTGTTTCTGACGGCCACGGCCAACGACATCGAACGGCTGCCGCCCGAGCTGATGCGCAAAGGGCGTTTCGACGAGATATTCTTTGTCGACCTGCCCCCGGCTGACGTGCGTAAAGAGATTTTTACAATCCATCTCGCCAAGCGGTCGCTGGACGCCGGCCGCTTCGATCTCGACCGGCTCGTTGGAGCGACGGAAGGTTTCTCCGGCGCCGAGATCGAACAGGCGATCGTCGCGGCCATGTACCGCGGCCATGCGCAAAATGCCACGATCGATACCAGCCACGTGCTGCACGAAATTGAACAGACGCGGCCACTCTCGGTGGTCATGGCGGAGCGAGTGGCCAAGCTGCGCGCGTGGGCGCGCGAGCGTACGGTGCCGAGCCACTGAACAATGGCTGCGTTTCTGTGCAAAATCGGCCAACCGTTTCCGGCGGATTTACGCGCGATTGTTTCCCCGCTGGCAGGCGCAGGGTTATGCAGTGAAGGTATTCTTCTTGCGGTTGCCTTCGCCGGAGGCTCATGCCATGTCCTCGTCCTGCGCCGGGTCACAGCTACCTTGGCTGCCGTTTTTTGGACTCAGAACCTGCATTCCCCCGGCTAAATTAGTGCTTGGTGTTATTTTAGATTTTTCATAGAATCTAAAACAATAACCGGGCTTATTTTGTGCCGGGAAGGGCCGCTCCGATGAAGCATTTCCAGGCCGGACGCTATGTCCAGCAGCCGCACTATAAAAGCTTTCAGCCGAATCCCATCAATCGCGCATGGGTGGTGGACGATATGGCCTTGCTCCAGTTGCTCGGCCAGGCGGACCGGGAGCTGGGCCGGCTGGATATGTATTCCGAATACATCCCGAACATCGATCTTTTTATCCGCATGCACGTGTTGAAGGAGGCGACCCAGTCGAGCCGCATCGAGGGGACGCAGACCAATATGGAGGAGGCGCTGCTGGAGAAGGAGGATGTGGCGGTGGAGCGGCGCGACGACTGGGAAGAGGTGCAGAACTACGTGGCGGCGATGAACGAGGCGGTGGACAAGCTGAAGACGCTGCCATTTTCCGCACGGCTGATCCGCGCGACGCACAAGACGCTGATGCGGGGCGTGCGCGGCAAGAGTAAGAGCCCGGGTGAATTTCGGCGCAGCCAGAATTGGATAGGCGGGGCGACCATCGACGATGCGGTGTTCGTGCCGCCCGTCCATGATTCCGTCGCAGAGTTGATCGGCGATATCGAGCAGTTCGTGCATAACGACCAGCAGCATTTTCCCGAGCTGTTGAAGATTGCGCTGGTGCATTACCAGTTCGAGACCATCCACCCTTTCCTCGACGGCAATGGCCGTGTCGGGCGTCTGCTGATTACCCTGTATCTGGTGAGCCGGGGATTACTGAAGAGGCCGGTGCTGTATCTCTCCGATTTTTTCGAGCGCAACCGCCAGCTTTATTACGACAACCTGATGCGGGTGCGGGAAAAGAATGACCTGCTGCAATGGTTCCGGTTTTTTCTGGTGGGAGTGATCGAAACCGCGAAAAGCAGCACCGCGACGTTCGATAACATTCTCAAGCTGCAAAAGAAGGTGGAATCGCAACTGCAGACCTTGGGCAGCCGCGCGGCGAATGCGCAGAAGGTAATGCATAAGCTGTATCAGCGCCCGGTCATAAATGCGGCCAGGGTGGGTAAGGCAGCGGGCGTCTCGCCGGCATCGGCATACAAATTAATTGCGGACCTGGAAAAGCTCGGGATACTGAAGGAAATTACCGGTGGCAAGCGTGGCAAGTTATACGTGTTCAACACCTATTTAAAATTGTTCAAATAACACGCTGCTGGCGATTGCGCGTCAGGAATGGGAGCGCTTCAAGAAAGAAAGATCAAGCTACCGCCAATAACCTCTTCAGGATCGACCTATTGCCCTCGTTCGTGGCCGCATCGGTAAAGGTAAACGTGCCACTAAGTCAGAATTAGTTTGATCTGCCCCGAAGCCCGACTCGATCGTGTGCAGCCCGGCTTGCGGCACCGGCGGGCTTTCTGGTCGCGGCACGCCAGCCTATAATCGTAGTAACTATTTCGCGGCTGGTTCCATTGCCTAAGGCGCGTACCGACTACGACGCAGTAATACCCGCCCCGTTCGGACGCCTCGGGCTGCGACTCACCAACGGGTGTCTGAGCGAGATCGACTTTCTCGACGCACGCATGCCGTTGGTGCGCCCGCAGGATGCCGCGGCGCGTCGCATCGCGCGCGTGCTCAACCGCTACTTCAAGCAACCGCGGCGCGCGCTAAAACTGCCGCTCGCGCTCCACGGTACCGAGTTTCAGCGCCGCGTTTGGCGCGCGCTCGTCCGTATCCCGCCGGGTGAGGTGCGCCAGTACGGTGAGCTGGCGGCGGCGCTCAAGAGTTCGCCGCGCGCGGTCGGTAACGCCTGCCGCGCCAATCCCATTCCCATCATCGTGCCGTGTCATCGCGTCGTGGCGCGCGCCGGTCTCGGCGGTTTCATGGGGCGCGAGGCGGGCAAGGCGATACACCTCAAGCAATGGCTGCTGGCGCATGAACGCGGTGAATGACGCCGTCATTGAGCGCTTTTGCGACGCGCTGTGGCTGGAGCAGGGGTTGAGCGTCAATAGCATTGCCGCGTACCGCAGTGATCTGACAGGCTGCGCCCGCTGGCTGGCGGCGAACGGCGCCGTGGAACTGCGTGCCGCAAGTCGCGAACAACTGTTAAGTTACCTGGCCTACCGCGGCGCCGCGGGCGCACGTACGCGCACGGCGGCGCGGTTGATCTCGAGCCTGCGGCGGTTTTATCGGTATCTTGTGCGCGAGGGCGAGATCACGGTCGATCCCACGGCCCTCATCGAATCGCCCAAGCGCGAGCGGCCGCTGCCGAAGTCGCTGACCGAGGACCAGGTCGAGCGGTTGCTCGCCGCCCCGGACACCGCGACGGCGATCGGCCTGCGTGACCGCGCGATGCTTGAGACGCTGTACGCCACCGGTCTGCGCGTGTCCGAGCTGGTGGGGCTTACGCTGGCGCGCATGAGTTTGCATCAGGGTGTGGTGCGCGTGATCGGCAAGGGCGATAAGGAGCGTCTGGTGCCGCTCGGCGAGGAGGCGCTCGAGTGGCTCAACCGGTATTTGCGCCAGGCCCGCGCCGAGCTGCTCGGCAAGCGCACGAGCGAGGCGGTGTTCGTCACCGCCCGCGGCGGCCCGCTCACGCGCCAGGCGTTCTGGCACAACATCAAGCGCTACGCCGCGCGCGCCGGAATCGACGCGAACAAGCTATCGCCGCATAGGCTGCGCCACGCCTTCGCCACCCACTTGCTCGACCACGGCGCCGATCTGCGCGTGGTGCAGATGCTGCTCGGGCACGCCGACCTATCCACCACGCAAATCTATACCCAAGTCGCACGCGCTCGGTTGCAGGACCTGCACGCGCAACATCATCCACGGGGGTGAGCCGGAGCCTTCGCGCAGACACTTAACGTGTCTGCGCGCCGGCGAACGGGCGGGCCAGGATGGTCCGCCCTG
>JBKHXU010000154.1:0-3684 GCA_046565865.1 Gammaproteobacteria bacterium
TGGAAGGTGGTCAAGTTCGTCAAATCGAACGCGATCGTGTATTGCAAAGAGGGGCGCACCATCGGTGTCGGCGCCGGCCAGATGAGCCGCGTCTACAGCGCGCGCATCGCCTCGATCAAGGCCACCGACGCCGGGCTCGAGGTGCGCGGCAGCGTCATGGCCTCCGACGCATTCTTCCCGTTCCGCGACGGCCTCGACCAGGCGGCCGAGGTCGGCGTCACCGCCGTGATCCAGCCGGGCGGCAGCCTGCGCGATCAAGAGGTCATTGACGCCGCGAACCAGCATGGCATCGCCATGGTGTTCACCGGTATGCGCCACTTCCGGCATTAAGGCAGATGCGAGGGACGAAACCCGAGGTACGAGGGTAACTGGCATGTTTTCGTGCCTCGCCCCTCGCGCCTCGTACCTTCTCTATTCCGACGTTACAGTACACCCATGAACGTCCTCATAGTCGGCGGCGGCGGCCGCGAGCACGCGCTAGCGTGGAAGGCGGCGCAGTCGGCGCGCGTGGCCAAAGTCTACGTCGCGCCCGGCAACGCCGGCACCGCGCGTGAGGCCAAGTGCGAAAACATTGCGATCGCGGCCGACGATGTCGATGCCCTGCTCCATTTCGCGCAGCAACAAAAAATTGACCTGACCCTCATTGGTCCCGAGGCGCCGCTTGCGCTCGGCATCGTCGATCGCTTTCGTGCTGCGAAGCTGCGCTGCTTTGGGCCCACGCAGGCCGCGGCGCAGCTCGAAGGCTCCAAGCTCTACGCTAAACAGTTTCTGTTTCGCCACGGCATCCCGACGGCGCAATATCGCGAGTCGAACGACTTCAAAACCACCGAGCAGCTCGCCGCGACCCAGCGCTTCCCGTGCGTGCTCAAGGCCGACGGCCTCGCCGCGGGCAAGGGTGTCGTCATCGTGCAGAACCGCGAGGAGCTGTTGCAAACTGCGCGCGAGTTTCAATTGAATCAGGCGCTCGGTACCGCCGGCGCGCGCCTAGTGATCGAGGAGTTTCTTGAAGGTGAAGAGGCGAGCTTCATCGTCATGGCCGACGGCAAGAATATTTTGCCGCTCGCCACCTCGCAGGATCACAAGCGCGTCGGCGACGGCGACATCGGCCCCAACACCGGCGGCATGGGCGCGTACTCGCCGGCGCCGGTTGTCACCGAAGCGATGCACGCGCGCATCATGCGCGAGGTCATCGAGCCGACCATCCGCGGCATGCAGGCCGACGGCATTCCCTATACGGGCTTTCTTTATGCCGGCCTCATGATCGCCGCCGACGGCACGCCGAACGTGCTCGAATACAACTGCCGCTTCGGCGACCCCGAGACGCAGCCGATTTTGCTGCGGCTGAAATCCGATCTTATCGACCTCGTCGACGCCGCCTTGGACGGTCGCTTGGATCGCATGGAGGCCGAATGGGACCCGCGCGCCGCGTTAGGCGTGGTCATGGCCGCGAAAGGTTATCCGGGCGCGTATCCCAAGGGCGACGCCATTGCCGGCCTCGACGCCGTGCGCGGCGACGACGTCAAAGTCTTCCACGCGGGCACGGCAACGCGCGACGGCAACGTCGTCACCAGCGGCGGACGCGTGTTGTGCGTCACCGCGCTCGGCGCTACAGTGGCCGCGGCGCAAACGCGGGCGTACGACGCGGTGCAAAAAATTCGCTGGCCCGGCGCGCACTATCGGAACGATATCGGTCACCGCGCGATCGCGCGCGAGAAAACAAGTTAGTGCCTGTCCACCGCTATGCTCGCTTAGGCTCGCGAATGATGTCACCGCGTCTCCGCCCTGCATGCAGTGCCCCCACCCTAACCCTCCCCCGCGTCGCGGGGGAGGGAATGGGAGGGGGGGTATAGCGACAGCTCGCCTTGGCATCGACTCTCAATCACGCCCACATTAAGCGCGCCGCAACGATCCTGCGCGCGGGCGGCGTGGTCGCGTACGCCACGGAGTATTGTTTCGGTTTGGGATGCGATCCGCATGATCCCACCGCGGTTGCGCGCGTGTTGCGCATCAAGCGCCGTCCGGCGCGCAAGGGGCTGATCGTGCTCGCGGCCGATGTCGAACAACTCGTGCCGTACGCTGACGCGTTCCCGAAGCACGTGCTCGCCACCTGGCCCGGCCCGCATACCTGGCTGCTCCCGCACCGCAACGAGGTCCCCGGCTGGGTGACCGGCGCACACGCGTCGATCGCCGTGCGCGTGACGGCGCATGCGCAAGCGGCAGCGCTGTGCCTTGCCGCCGGCATGGCGATCATTTCCACCAGTGCCAACCGCGCCGGACAAAGGCCACTGCGCACCTATCGCGAGGTGCTGCAGCGGCTGGGCAAAGAGGTGGACTACGTGCTGCCCGGGGACGTCGGCAATCTCGCCGCGCCGACGCCGATCCGCGACGCCATGAGCGGCGCATCGATTCGAGGTTGAACGGGCCGTGTCCGAGATCGATGCCGTCAAAAAATATCTGCTCGATCTACAGGACCGCATCTGCACCGCGCTCGAACGCGAGGACGGCGGCGCCAAATTCCAAGAAGACACTTGGACCCGTCCGGGCGGCGGGGGCGGGCGCACGCGCGTACTCGCCGAGGGCGCGGTGTTCGAACAAGGCGGGGTCAATTTCTCGCACGTCCACGGTACGGGGCTACCGCCCTCAGCCAGCGCCGCGCGCCCGGAGCTAGCCGGGCGTTCGTTTCAGGCACTCGGCGTGTCGCTCGTGATCCATCCGCGCAACCCGTACGTGCCGACCTCGCACTGCAATGTGCGTTACTTTCGCGCCGAGAAGCCGGGCGCGGAACCGGTGTGGTGGTTCGGCGGTGGCTTCGACCTCACGCCGTACTACGGCTTCGTTGAAGACGCGCAGCACTGGCACCGCACGGCCAAGCGCGCATGCGATCCGTTCGGCGCCGACTATTACGCGCGCTTCAAGAAATGGTGCGACGAGTATTTTTTCTTGAAACACCGCAACGAACCGCGCGGCATCGGTGGACTTTTCTTCGACGACTTTGCGGAACAGGGATTCGCACACGCCTTCGGCTTCATGCAGAGCGTCGGCGATCGCTACATTGAAGCGTACCTGCCGATCGTGCAACGCCGGCGCGCCCTACCCTACGGCGAGCGCGAGCGCGACTTTCAGCTCTATCGCCGCGGGCGCTATGTCGAGTTCAACTTGGTGTATGACCGCGGCACGCTGTTCGGCCTGCAATCCGGTGGCCGCACCGAGTCTATCTTGATGTCGCTACCGCCGCTGGTGAAGTGGCGCTATCAATGGCAACCCGCGCCCGGCACGCCGGAAGCCGAGTTGTACGAGGTATTTCTAAAACCGCGCGACTGGGCCTAACCCCGGGCGCTACTCTGCGCTCGGCACGATCGCGATCTGCACCCGGTGGTTGCGGCTGGCGATGCTGTTCCACTCGCCGGCCGTGCGCAGCGTGCTCACATTCGGATACGGCACGAGCGGGCGCTCGTTGCCATACGACACCACTTCCACCTGCACCGGGGCATGCGTGTTCGATTGCGTGACGAGATAGCGCGAGAACGCCGGCGACTGGCGGCGCCCGAGCGTCGTCGCCTGCTCCGCGGTGTAGTCGATGATCTCGCAGTCGGCGATCGGCGTCGTCGGGTCGGGTAGCTTGAAGCCGCCGAAGCCGTCGCGCGCCAAGCAAAACTCGCCCACGTGCGTCTCGACGCGCACCGT
>JBKHXU010000155.1:0-5625 GCA_046565865.1 Gammaproteobacteria bacterium
ACGTGCTAAAAACGCGGGCCCGGTCGGGTTGTTCGGGCAGCCCGCCCTTCGACTCTATATATAGATACTTCCCTCTACAGACTGCAGAGACTACGACACCATGAAGATTTTCTACGACAAAGACGCCGATCTCTCCCTCATCCGCGGCAAGAAGGTCGCGATCATCGGCTACGGTTCGCAGGGCCACGCGCATGCGCTGAACTTGAAGGACAGCGGTGTCGACGTGCGCGTCGGGCTGCGCGCGGGGTCGGCCTCGATGGAGAAGGCGAAGAAGGCGGGCGTGGTGGCAAAGCCGATCGCCGAGGCTTGTTCCGAGGCCGACATTGTCATGATTCTGGCGCCGGACGAGCAGCACAAGAAGCTTTATGCCGAAAGCGTCGAGCCGAATTTGAAAAAGGGCGCGGCGCTTGCGGTGGCTCACGGTTTCAGTATCCACTTCGGCTTCATCCAGCCGCGCGCTGACCTCGATGTGTTCATGATCGCGCCCAAAGGCCCCGGTCACTTGGTGCGCTCGACCTTTACGCAAGGCGGTGGTGTGCCATGTCTCATCGCTGTGAAACAGAACGCCTCCGGCAAGGCACGTGATATCGCGCTGTCGTACGCCAGCGCCATCGGCGGCGGTCGCGCAGGTGTTATCGAGACCACATTTAAGGACGAAACCGAGACCGATCTCTTCGGCGAGCAGGCGGTGTTGTGCGGCGGCGCGACGCACTTGGTGCAGGCCGGTTACGAGACGCTGGTCGAGGCCGGTTATCCACCGGAGATGGCGTACTTCGAGTGCCTGCATGAGTTGAAGCTGATCGTCGATCTCATGTACGAGGGCGGCATCGCCAACATGCGTTACTCGATCTCGAACACCGCCGAGTACGGCGACTACACCCGCGGCCCGCGCGTTGTGAACGAGGCGACCAAGGCCGAGATGAAAAAGATTCTGAAGGAGATCCAATCCGGCCAGTTCGCCAAAGAATGGATGGCGGAGAACGAGACCGGCGGCAAACGCTTCGCCGAGATGCGCGCCAGTGGCGCGAAGCATCCGATTGAGGAGGTCGGCGCCAAGCTGCGCGACATGATGCCGTGGATCAAGGCCAATAAGATCGTCGACAAGACCAGGAACTGATCCGTCTTGCCGCAGCTCACTCCGCCTTCGCCGTCCGCCGTGCGTCATCCGCTCCTCGCCCGCGAGGGCTGGGTCCACATCGGTATTGCGCTCGCCATCGCCGTCGGTGTGCATGCGTGGCTCGGTGGGTGGGCGGCGGCCCCGTTCTGGCTGCTGCTCGTCTTCATCGTGCAATTCTTCCGCGATCCGCCACGCGCGGTACCGGTCGGCGCCGGTATGGTGGTGGCGCCGGCGGATGGGCGCGTGGTCGCGGTCGGGGATATCCAGGATCCCTATCTCAAGCGGCCGGCGAAACGCGTCAGTATTTTTATGAACGTGTTCAATGTGCACGCCAACCGCACGCCGGTGGCCGGCAAAGTGATGGACGCGTGGTACCACCCCGGTAAGTTCTTCAATGCGGTGTTGGACAAGGCGTCCGAGGCCAACGAACGCAATGCGCTGTGGATCAAGACGCCGGAAGGCCACGACGTGGTCGTGGTCCAAGTTGCCGGTCTGATCGCGCGGCGTATACTTTGTTATGTCGGACGCGGCGCCGAGGTCGGGCGCGGCCAGCGCTATGGATTCATCCGTTTCGGTTCGCGCGTCGACGTGTACCTACCGGTGAACGCGCGCGTGGCGGTGGCGATTGGCGACAAGACCGTCGGCGGCAGTCAGGTCATCGCCGAATTCAGTTCCTAGCCTCGTTTCACCCGCGCAAGCGCGGATCACGGAGGTCGCTGATGACATCCCCTGCCAAACCCGAAGAACCCCTTGAGACCGAGGCGGCGAGCGAACGCCAGCGACGCAAGGGCATTTACATCCTCCCTAGCCTGTTCACCACCGCGAGTCTGTTCGCGGCGTTCTATGCGATCGTGCAGGCGATGAACGGAAATTTCGAAGCCGCGCCGATCGCCATTTTCATTTCCATGATCCTCGATACCCTCGACGGCCGCGTCGCGCGCCTGACGCATACCGAGAGCGACTTTGGATTCCACTACGACAGCCTGGTCGACATGGTCGCATTCGGTCTCGCGCCGGCGCTGGTCATATACGAATGGGCGCTGGCCGGCATGGGCAAGCTCGGCTGGCTCGCGGCGTTCGTGTACACGGCCGGCGCCGGGTTGCGGCTGGCGCGCTTCAATACGCTGGCCGGCGTGGCCCAGGACAAGCGGTATTTCCGTGGATTGCCGAGCCCGTCGGCGGCAGCGCTGGTGGCGGGTTTCGTGTGGGTGCTGCACAGCATCGGCGTGCCGGGGCGCGATATCAGCATCCTGGCGCTGCTCATCACGGTGCTGTCCGGAGTGCTAATGGTAAGCAACGTCCGTTATCGTAGTTTCAAGGATTTGAACCTGCGCGGGCGCGTGCCGTTTGTGGCGATACTGGTGGTTCCGCTGGTGTTCGTGCTGGTCTTTCTCGATCCGCCGCAGGTGCTGTTTGCCGTCTTCCTGGCCTATGCCGTCTCGGGCCCGGCCGCCATGGCGGTGCGCCTGTTCCGGCGTCCGGATCAAGCGCCGGTCGATCGCCATCCGTAGGCAACTAAGAAGACCCCCCTCCCATTCCCTGCTCGCTTTGCGGGGGGAGGGGCTGCGGGGCATTCATTTCACGCGGCGATTCGATTAAGCTTTGCACATGACTTCGCCGTATTACTCGTCTGCGTTTTTCTCCACCGCCGCTTCCGCCCCGGCGCGCCTGCTCGCGCTTCTGCTGCTGCGCCGCTAGGCGCCCAATACGATTCCTGGCGAGGAAATAATACGCACCTAACCCCGAATACCCACCGACGCCACCCACGCGGTGCGCGTCGCATAACGGCAGAGAGCAGGTTATGAACGACACACTCATTGTTTTTGATACCACGTTGCGCGACGGGGAACAGAGCCCCGGCGCGTCTATGACCCGCGACGAGAAGGTGCGTATCGCCAAAGTGCTGGAGCGCATGCGCGTCGACGTCATCGAGGCCGGTTTCCCGGTCGCAAGTCCCGGCGACTTCGAGTCGGTGAAGGCAGTCGCCGCGGCGGTGACCGAAAGCACCGTATGCGCGCTGGCGCGCGCGGTGGACAAGGATATCGACCGCGCCGCCGAGGCGATCAAACCGGCCAAGCGCGGTCGCATCCATACCTTCATCGCCACCAGCCCGATCCATATGGAGCACAAGTTGCGCATGACGCCGGAGCAGGTGCTGGAACGCGCGGTGGCGATGGTGAAGTACGCGCGCCGCTATACCGACGACGTCGAATTCTCGGCCGAGGACGCGGTGCGCTCGGAGACCGATTTCCTTTGCCGCGTGTTCGAAGCGGCGATCGCGGCCGGCGCGCGCACCATCAACGTGCCCGATACCGTCGGCTACAGCATCCCGCACGTATGGGGCGAGCGCATCAAGACCTTGATCGAACGCGTGCCGAACTCGGACAAGGCGATCTGGTCCACCCACTGCCACAACGACCTTGGCTTGGCCGTCGCCAACTCGCTCGCCGCGGTGTTGAACGGCGCGCGCCAGGTCGAGTGCACCATCAACGGGTTGGGCGAGCGCGCCGGCAACGCCTCGCTCGAAGAGATCGTGATGGCGGTGCGCACGCGCCGCGATCTTTTCTCCTGCGACACGCGCCTCGATACTTCGCAGATCGTCCCGGCGTCGCGCTTGGTCTCCAACATCACCGGCTTCCCGGTGCAGCCGAACAAGGCCATCGTCGGCGCCAATGCATTCGCGCACGAATCCGGCATCCACCAGGACGGCGTCATTAAAAAACGCGAGACCTACGAAATCATGCGCGCCGAGGATGTGGGTTGGAGCGCGAACCGCATGGTGCTCGGCAAACACAGCGGGCGCAACGCGTTCCGCCAGCGGTTGAAGGAGCTTTGCTTCGAATTCAAGACCGAGGCCGAACTCAACTCCGCGTTCGAGCGCTTTAAAGAACTCGCCGACAAGAAGCACGAGATCTTCGACGAGGACTTGCAGGCGCTGGTGACGGAAGAGGGCATCGAGCAGGAGAACGAACATTACCGCTTGGTCGCGCTCAAGGTGTGTTCGCAGACCGGCGAGCGGCCGTATGCCAACGTCGCGCTCGCGGTAAACGGCACCGAGAAGCAGTCGGGCGCCGAAGGCGGTGGGCCGGTCGATGCCGCGTTCAAGGCCATCGACGCCATCGTCGCCAGCGACACGCAGCTGCTGCTCTACTCCGTAAGCAACATCACGAGCGGCACCGATTCCCAAGGCGAGGTGACGGTGCGGCTGGAGAAAGGCGGCCGCATCGTGAACGGCCACGGCGCCGACACCGATATCGTCGTGGCGTCGGCGAAGGCGTATCTCAATGCGCTGAACAAGCTCATTGTGCCGGCCGCGCGCACGCACCCGCAGGCGGGGCAGCCGATCTAACGCTTCTCGGGTTTGGTGGCCTCGTGCAGCTTCTCCCGCGCGCCTTCGACGATCGACTCGGCCTTATCCTTTACGGTTTGGCCGAGATCGCGCTTGGCGAACGGGTTGCTCCATAGCGGCTGTTCGCGGCCATAGTTGATGCCCAGCATGAAGGCGATCACGCCGCCGATGATGAGACCTACGATGAAGCTTTTTGCGCGCCCGGCCATAACGATGCTCCTAATGGGTTCTGGTAAAACTATAGAGCCGAATTCGTAGCTCGCAATAACCCGCAAAGCCAGCCGAGCGTCCGGCCGCGGCACCCTTTTGCCGGTAGCCGCATGTCGCTATGCTTGAATGGTGAGCGACACAATGGTGCGATGATTTCGATGGATTTTCGGCGCGGCTATCTGGATGCACTGGGCGTGACAGTGTGGGAGCGGCGCGAACCGCGGGCGATCGCGAGTATCGGCGTCGCGCCCACTGCCGAGCCGAGTGTGCTCGATGCGGATGACGCGGGACCATGGAGCGTGCTCGCACAAACGGTATCGCGCTGCACCCAATGCAAGCTGCATTCGACCCGCACTCAAACCGTGTTCGGCGTCGGTAATCGCCGCGCGGCGTGGCTGTTCGTCGGCGAGGCGCCGGGCGCGGATGAAGATCGTCAAGGCGAGCCGTTTGTCGGGCGCGCGGGGCAGTTGTTGAACGCGATGCTGTTCGCGTTGGGTCTCAAGCGCGAAGAGGTCTACATCGCGAACGTGCTCAAATGCCGCCCGCCGGGCAACCGCGATCCGCAGCCGGACGAAGTGGAAAAGTGCGAGCCGTTTTTGATTCAGCAGATCGAGCTCATCCGCCCCAAGCTCATCGTCGCGCTCGGCCGCCACGCCGCGCACAGTTTGCTCAAGACCGAGGCGCCACTGTCGAAGCTGCGGGGTCAACGGCTGAGCTATCGCGGTACGCCGCTCGTCATCACGTACCATCCCGCGTACCTGCTGCGCAGCCCCGCGGACAAACGCCGCGCCTGGGACGATTTGTGTCTCGCGCGCACGATCGCGGAGGCGACGTGAGCGCGGTCGTCTCCGTCACTGAACCGCGCCTGCGGCCGATGCAGGAGGCGGACGTCGCCGCGGTATTGGAGAACGAGCGCGCCGCCTATGAGTTCCCTTGGACGCGCGCGATC
>JBKHXU010000156.1:0-7399 GCA_046565865.1 Gammaproteobacteria bacterium
CCGAAATGGTCATGCCCGGTGACAACATCAAAATGGTCGTCACCTTAATCAACCCCATCGCCATGGAACAAGGCCTGCGCTTCGCGATCCGTGAAGGTGGGCGGACGGTGGGGGCGGGGGTGGTGGCGAAGGTGGTTGAGTAAATTCCGCGACACGAGCAGCGAGCGAGTAACGAGCAATGGCGAATCAGAAAATCCGCATCCGGCTGAAGGCGTTCGATCATCGATTGATCG
Organism: Gammaproteobacteria bacterium; assembly: GCA_046565865.1. GTDB lineage: Bacteria > Pseudomonadota > Gammaproteobacteria > Acidiferrobacterales > Sulfurifustaceae > JBKHXU01. Next base: position 234 of record JBKHXU010000156.1, read on the forward strand.
ACCGGTCCGCCGCCGAGATCGTGGACACGGCGAAGCGTACCGGTGCCCTGGTGAAGGGACCGATCCCGCTGCCGACCAAGATCGAGCGCTACACGCTCAACCGGTCTCCGCATGCGGATAAGAAGTCGCGCGATCAGTTCGAGATCCGGACGCACAAGCGCATCATGGACATCATCGAGCCGACGGACAAAACCGTCGACGCGCTCATGAAGCTCGACCTCGCCGCCGGCGTGGATGTCGAGATCAAGTTGAGCTAATGGGCGAGTCATGGCGTTGGGATTGATTGGCAAAAAGATCGGCATGACCCGCGTGTTCGCCGCCGACGGCGCCGTGGTGCCGGTGACGGTATTGGAAGTCAGTGGCAACCGCGTGGTGCAGGCGAAGACGCAGGCCACCGACGGCTATGCCGCGGTGCAGCTCACCGCTGGCGAGCGTCGCGCCGACCGTTTGAGCAAGGCGCTGGCCGGTAAGTACGCCAAGGCCAACGTCGCGCCCGGGCGCGTGCTCAAAGAGTTTCGGTTGGACAAGGATCCCGAGCTCAAGCCGGGCGCGGAAGTGAAAGCGGACGTGTTCGCCGTTGGCCAGTACGTGGACGTGCAGGGCACCTCGATCGGTAAAGGCTTCGCCGGTACCATCAAGCGCCACCATTTCGGCGGCGGTCGCGCCAGCCACGGTAACTCGCTGTCGCACCGGGCGCCGGGTTCTATCGGTCAGCGCCAGACGCCGGGCCGCGTGTTCCCGGGCAAGCGCATGGCCGGCCACATGGGCCATGCGACGCGCACGCAGTTGAATCTCGAAGTCATGCAGATCGACGCCGAACGCAATCTGATTTTGGTGAAGGGCGCCGTGCCGGGCCCGAAGGGCGCGGATGTATGGATCTCGCCCAGCGTAAAGGCGAAGAAAGCCGCGGCCGATAAAGGCGCGAAAGGCAAGAAGTAACAGCCATGAAAGTTAAAATCGTGAACGACAGCGGTGCCGCAGGCGCGGGCGAGATCGAAGTCGCCGACGCCGTGTTTGGCGCCGACTTTAACGAGCCGCTCGTGCATCAAGTGGTGGTCGCGTTCCAAGCGAACGGGCGCCAGGGCACGCGCAAGCAAAAGACGCGCTCCGAAGTCAGCGGCGGCGGCATCAAGCCGTGGCGCCAGAAGGGCACTGGCCGCGCGCGCGCCGGTACCATCAGAAGTCCGCTGTGGCGCAAGGGCGGTCGCATCTTCCCGAACACGCCGGACGAGAATTTCACGCAGAAGGTGAATCGCAAGATGCACCGCGGCGCCATGCGCTCGATCCTGTCCGAGCTGCTGCGCCAAGGCCGGTTGCTCACGGTCGCTGACTTCAAGGTCGCCGCGCCGAAGACCAAGGACGTGTTGTCGCGCCTGAGCAAGCTCGGCGCGCCGGATGCGTTGATCGTGACCGAGGCGATGGACGACACGCTGGCCCTGGCGGCGCGCAATCTGCCGCTGGTCGACGTGCGCATCGTGAGCAACGCCGATCCGCTGAGCCTGCTGCGCCACGAGAAAGTCGTGATGACGCAGGGCGCGCTGAAACGCCTAGAGGCGATACTGCAATGAGCGAAAAGAAAACCGCGCCCGCCGCCGAGACCGTCTCGGCCGCCGAAGAGAAACTGTTTTACGTCGTGCTCGCGCCGCACGTGTCGGAGAAGGGCACGCGCGTCGCCGACAAGCACCGGCAGATGGTACTCGAAGTGCGGCCCGATGCGAGCAAGCCGGTCATCAAGCAGGCGGTTGAGAAGATGTTCAACGTGCAGGTCGAGTCGGTGACGACGGTCAACGTGCGCGGCAAGCGCAAGACCACCGGCCGCATCGCCGGCCGGCGGCAGGATTGGAAGAAGGCATACGTGACGCTGAAGGAAGGTCAGAATCTCGACTTCCTCGGGCAGCAGGCATAAAGGGCAGCAGCGATGGCACTGGTCAAAGTCAAACCGACCTCGAACGGTCGGCGCGCGATGGTGAAGGTGGTCAATCCCTTGTTACACAAGGGAGCGCCCCATGCCGCGCTCGTGGAAAAGAAATCCAAGCAGAACGGCCGCAACAGCTACGGCCGCATTTGCGTGCGCCATCAGGGCGGCGCGCATAAGCGCCACTATCGCATCATCGACTTCAAGCGCGACAAGGACGGCATTCCGGCCAAGGTCGAGCGTCTGGAATACGATCCGAATCGCAGCGCCAACATCGCGCTCGTGCTGTATGCCGACGGCGAGCGGCGTTACATCATCGCGCCGAACGGCGTGAATCCGGGTGCCGAGTTGTTGTCCGGTCCCGAGGCGCCGATCAAGGTCGGCAACACGTTGCCGCTCAAGAACATCCCGGTCGGCAGCACCGTACATTGCGTGGAGCTGAAGCCGGGCGGTGGTGCGCAAGTAGGTCGCGCCGCCGGTGCCGGATTGCAGTTGATCGCGCGCGAGGGCAACTACGCGCAGCTGCGGTTGCGTTCCGGCGAGGTACGTAAGATTCATATCGACTGCCGCGCCACCATCGGCGACGTCGGCAACAGCGAACACAGCCTGCGCAAGTTGGGCAAGGCCGGCGCCTCGCGCTGGCGCGGTATCCGCCCGACGGTGCGCGGCACGGCGATGAACCCGGTCGACCACCCGCACGGCGGTGGTGAAGGTCGCACCAAGGGCGGCCGTCATCCGGTGAGCCCATGGGGCGTGCCGACCAAGGGTTACAAGACACGCGCCAATAAACGCACGGATAATATGATCGTGCACCGGCGTAAGAAGTAGGAGCTAACACGTGCCACGTTCCATTCGCAAAGGCCCGTTCGTCGACGCGCATCTCGCCAAGAAGGTGGAGAAGGCGCAGGCCGAGCGCGCCAAGAAACCGATCAAGACCTGGTCGCGGCGTTCGACGATCACGCCCGATTTCGTCGGGCTGACCATCGCCGTGCACAACGGCCGCCAGCACGTGCCGGTGATCGTGACCGAGAACATGGTCGGGCATAAGCTCGGCGAGTTCGCCGCGACGCGCACGTTCAAGGCGCACTCGGGCGACCGCAAGACGGCCGCGCCGGAAGAGAGCAAGTAATGGAAGCCACCGCGATTCTCAAATACATCCGCGTCTCGCCGCAGAAAGGCCGTTTGGTTGCGGATCTGATCCGCGGCATGCCGGTGGCGCGCGCGCTGGAAGTGCTGACCTTCACCAACAAGAAGGCGGCCGGGCCGGTGAAGAAGGCGCTTGAGTCGGCGATCGCGAATGCCGAGCACAACGAAGGCGCCGATATCGACGAGCTCAAGGTGCAGACGATTTGCGTCGACGTCGGCCCCACGCTGCGCCGGTTTCATGCGCGTGCCAAGGGTCGCGGCGTGCGCATTCTGAAGCGCACCTGCCATATCACCGTGACGGTCGGCGACAAGGCCAAGGCCGGAGGCAAGTAATGGGTCAGAAAGTTCATCCGATCGGTTTTCGTCTCGGCGTCATCCGCGATTGGACCGCCAAGTGGTATGCGGGCAATCAGCACTACACAGAGAACCTGGTGTCGGACATCAAGGTGCGCAAGTTCCTGAAGGCGAAGCTGGCGCACGCCGCGGTGAGCCAGATCGTGATCGAGCGGCCGGCGCAGAGCATCAATATCACGGTGCACACCGCGCGCCCCGGCATCGTCATCGGGAAGAAAGGCGAGGACATCGAGAAGCTGCGCCAGGAGCTGGCCAAGATCGCCGGCGTGCCGGTGCAGCTCGCGGTCGAAGAAGTGCGTCAACCGGAGCTCGACGCGCAGTTGGTTGCCGAGAACATCGCGCAGCAACTCGAGAAGCGCATCATGTTCCGCCGCGCCATGAAGCGTGCGGTCACCAACGCCATGCGCCTGCGCGCGCTCGGCATCAAGATCATGGTCGCGGGTCGGTTGAACGGCGCCGAGATCGCGCGTACCGAGTGGTACCGCGAGGGCCGCGTGCCGCTGCACACGCTGCGCGCCGACATCGATTTCGGTTTCGCCGAGGCGCACACGACCTACGGCGTCATCGGGGTCAAGATTTGGATCTTCAAGGGCGAGGTGTTCGACAAGGACGAGCCGAAGGTCGAAGACCCCGAGGCCGCCAAGAAAGGCGCCGCCGCTTAAGCGAGAGACTGTAAGACATGCTGCAACCCAAACGTACGAAGTTCCGCAAGCAGATGAAGGGCCGCAATCGCGGCCTGGCGCAACGCGGCAACAAGGTGAGCTTCGGTGAGTTCGGCTTGAAGGCCACCACCCGCGGCCGGTTGACCTCGCGCCAGATCGAGTCGGCGCGGCGTGCGCTGACGCACTACATCAAGCGCGGTGGACGTGTATGGATTCGCGTGTTCCCGGACAAGCCGGTGACCAAGAAGCCGCTCGAAGTGCGCATGGGCAGCGGCAAGGGTAACGTCGAGTACTGGGTGGCGCAGATCCAGCCGGGCAAGGTGCTGTACGAAATGGAAGGCATCAACGAGGCGCAGGCGCGCGAGGCGTTTGGGCTCGCCGCCGCCAAGCTGCCGCTCAAGACGATGTTCGTGACCCGGGTGTAACGATGAAGGCGAAAGACATACGAGCGATGGACGCGGACGCGCGGCGCAGCGAGTTGGCGGGGTTGCTGCGCGAGCAGTTCAATCTGCGCATGCAGCACGCGACCGGGCAGTTACCGAACAACGCGAACTTAAAGAAGGTGCGGCGCAATATTGCGCGTCTGCGCACCGTGATGAACGAGAAGCAAGGGTAAGCATGAGCGACGCCAAGACCGACGACACCGCCGCCGCGCGTTCCGTGAGCGGACGCGTCGTCAGCAACAAGATGCACAAGACCATCACCGTGCAAGTGGAGCGGCGCGTGCCGCACGCCATGTACGGCAAGTACGTCAGCCGCCGCACCAAGCTGCACGCGCATGACGAGAACAATGATTGCAAAGAGGGCGACCTGGTGCTGATCGAGCAGTGCCGGCCGCTGTCGAAAACCAAGACCTGGCGCCTGGTGAAGGTGTTAGAGCGGGCACGTGAAATCTAACGGGGCGATGCAACCATGATTCAGATGCAAACCCTGCTGACGGTAGCCGACAATAGCGGCGCCAAGAGCGTTCAGTGCATCAAGGTGCTGGGCGGTTCGAAGCGGCGTTACGCCAACATCGGCGACGTGATCAAGGTCAGCGTCAAAGAGGCGGTGCCGCGCGGCAAGGTGAAGAAGGGCGACGTGTACGACGCCGTCATCGTGCGTACCCGCAAGGGTGTGCGCCGTTCCGACGGCTCGGTGATCCGCTTCGACGCCAACGCCGCCGTATTGCTCGACAACAAGCGCGAGCTTCTGGGCACGCGCATTTTCGGTCCGGTCACGCGCGAGCTGCGCACCGAAAATTTCATGAAGATCATTTCGCTCGCGCCGGAAGTGCTGTAGCCATGAACAAGATTCGCAAAGGCGACCAAGTCATCGTGCGCACCGGGCGCGACAAGGGCAAGCGCGGCGCCGTGCTGCAGGTGCTGGCGAACGACCGCGTGCTGGTCGAGGGCGTGAACGTGGTCAAACGCCACACGCGGCCGAACCCGAACAAGGGCGTCACCGGCGGCATCATCGACAAAGAGGCGTCGATCCATATTTCGAACGTCGCGCTGTACAACGCCGCCAGCGGCAAGGGCGAGCGCGTCGGCATCAAGACGTTGCAGGACGGTACCAAAGTGCGGTTCTTCAAGAAGAGCGGCGAAGTCGCCGATGCGGGTAAGCGGTCATGACGCGCATGCAAGAGCTTTACAAGGCCAAGGTCGTGCCGGCGCTGAAAGAGCGTTTCGGGTACAAGAACGTGATGCAGGTACCGCGGCTGGAGAAGATCACGCTCAACATGGGTGTGGGCGAGGCGATGACGGACAAGAAGATCATCGACAACGCCGCCAACGATCTGGCGCAGATCAGCGGCCAAAAGCCGACGATCCGGCGCGCGCGTAAGTCGATCGCGGCGTTCAAGGTGCGCCAGAACGTGCCGGTCGGCTGCGCGGTGACGCTGCGCGGCGCGCGCATGTACGAGTTCCTGGATCGCCTGATCAACGTGGCGATCCCGCGTATCCGCGACTTCCGCGGTCTGTCGGCGCGGTCGTTCGACGGCAGCGGCAATTATTCGATGGGTATCAAAGAGCAGATCATTTTTCCGGAAATCGATTTTGACAAGGTCGACGCGGTGCGCGGTATGGATATCACCATCGTCACCAGTGCCAAGACTAACGAAGAGGCGCGGGCGTTGCTCGAGGCCTTCAATTTTCCGATCAGGAGTTAACGATGGCCAAACGGTCCATGATCGAACGCGATAAGCGGCGCAAGGCGCTGGCGATTAAGTATGCTGCCAAGCGCGCCGAACTGCGCGCGGCGGTGAAGAACCTGAAACTGCCGGACGAGTTGCGGCACCAGGCGATGGTCGAGTTGCAGCAGCTGCCGCGCGATTCGGCGGCGACGCGCTTTCGCAATCGCTGCCGTATGACGGGACGCCCGCGCGGCTTCTATCGCAAGTTCGGTCTGGCGCGCAACGAGTTGCGCAAGGTCATGATGCGCGGCGAGGCGCCGGGCGTGGTCAAGGCTAGCTGGTAAACGAATATGATTACCGATCCGATCAGTGACATGCTGACCCGCATCCGCAACGGCCAACAGGCCGAGAAGGTGTCGGTGCGTATGCCGGCGTCGCGCGTGAAGCGCGCCATCGCCCAGGTGTTGAAGGACGAGGGCTTCATCGAGGCATTCGTGGAGCACGACGAGGGTGCCAAGCGTACGCTCGAGGTCAAACTCAAGTATCACGGCGGGCAGCCGGTGATCGAGCGGCTGGAGCGCGTGAGCGCCCCGGGCTGCCGCCGCTATCGCGGCAAGGCCGCGCTGCCGACGGTGTCGGGCGGGCTCGGCATCGCGATCGTCTCGACGTCGAAGGGCATCATGACCGGTCGGGCCGCGCGCGACGCAGGCTTGGGCGGCGAAGTGCTCTGTATCGTGGTGTAAAGGGCCTAAATTATGTCGCGAGTCGCAAAGAATCCGATCGCGGTCCCGAAAGGGATCGAGGTCAAGATCAACGGCAATCAGCTGAGCGTCAAGGGCCCGAAGGGGCAGATGCAGTACGACGTGCATCCGCTGGTGAAGGTGTCGCAGGCCGACGGCCAGTTGCGCTTCGAGCGCAGCAACGACACGCCGCTGGCACGCGCCGTCTCCGGCACGATGCGCGCGCTGGTGAACAA
>JBKHXU010000157.1:0-2176 GCA_046565865.1 Gammaproteobacteria bacterium
GCGGCGCTGGGGCTGCCGGTCACCGCGCGCGAGGTCGCCTACGGTACGCCGGCAATGGCGGCGGAGATGGCGCGGCTTTATGCCGCCGGGCCGCTGCGGGCGCAGGGGATCGTCGTCATGCTCGGGCACGAAGACGGCGTGATCAGCATCGGCCGCGATGCCGATGCGGCAGGCCAGCGGCTGCTTGCGGTGCTCGCCCGTTCGCTGATCTGATACGGGTCCATGGCGTACTTCCTGCAGCAGCTCATCAACGGCGTCACCCTCGGCATGATCTATGGCCTCATCGCCATCGGTTACACCATGGTGTACGGCATCATTGGCATGATCAATTTCGCGCACGGCGAGATTTACATGATCGGCGCCTTCATCGCCGTGATCGCGTTCACGCTCTTGGGGTTGGCCGGCGTGAGCTACGCGCCGCTCGCGATCCTGGCGGTGCTCGTGATCGCCATGGTGTTCACCGCGTTCTACGGCTGGACCCTGGAACGCGTGGCGTATCGGCCGCTGCGCGCCGCATCCGCACCGCGGCTGGCGCCGCTCATTTCCGCGATCGGCATGTCGATCTTCTTGCAAAACTACGTGCAGCTCACGCAAGGTGCGCGCGTCAAGCCGGTGGCGCCGATCATCCCCGGCGGCTTCACGGTTTATGACGCTGGCGGTTTCGCGGTGCAGGTAAGCGCGGTGCAGATACTGGTATGGGTGCTCACGCTCGCGCTCATGGTCGGATTCGCGTTCGTGATCGCGCGCACTGCGCTTGGGCGCGCGCAACGCGCGTGCGAGCAGGACAGCACGATGGCGTCGCTGCTCGGTATCAACGTCGATCGCACGGTGGCGATCACCTTCGTCATCGGCGCCGTGCTCGCCGCGGTCGCGGGCGTGATGGTGACGCTCTACTACGGCGTCGTCGATTTTTATATCGGTTTCGTTGCCGGCATCAAGGCGTTCACCGCCGCCGTGCTCGGCGGCATCGGCTCGCTGCCGGGCGCGATCCTCGGCGGGTTGCTCTTGGGCCTGGTCGAATCGCTGTGGTCGGCGTATTTCTCGATCGAGTACAAGGATGTCGCCGCGTTCGCGATTCTAGTGCTGGTGCTCATCTTCAAGCCCACGGGCCTGCTCGGCCGGCCCGACGTGGAGAAGGTGTGATGCCCGCGCGCGCTTACATGCGCGACGCCGCCGCCGCGGCGTTCGTGGCGTTGATGCTGGCGCTGCCGCTGGTGGGGTTTCGCGCCGTCGACGAGGCGCAGGGGCTGCGCATCGAAACGCGCTTCGACTGGGTCGCGATCGCCGTCATCGCCGTATTCCTCGGCCGGCTCGCGCTCTCGTGGTTCGCGCCACGGCTGGCGGCATTGGTGCCGGCGTTGCCCGCGACCGACCGGTTTCGCGCCGCGGCGCCGGTTCTCGTCTGGGCCGGCCTCGGTTTCGCCGTGGTGCTGCCGTTCCTGCCGTTCGGCAGCCGCTACGTGATCGACCTCGCCACCACCGTGCTCATCTACGTGATGCTCGGCTGGGGGCTCAACATCGTTGTCGGGCTCGCCGGCCTGCTCGATCTCGGCTACGTCGCGTTCTACGCCGTCGGTGCTTACAGCTACGCGTTGCTCGCGATCAACTTCGATCTCACGTTCTGGCAATGCCTGCCGCTCGCGGGCCTGTTCGCCGCTTTTTTCGGCCTGGTGCTCGGCTTTCCGGTGCTGCGCCTGCGCGGTGACTATCTCGCGATCGTCACCCTCGGGTTCGGCGAGATCGTGCGCATCGTGCTTATCAACTGGCAAAGTTTTACCGGCGGGCCGAACGGCCTGTCCGGCATCCCGCGGCCGTCGTTCTTCGGCGCGCCGTTCAGCGCCAATCCGCCGGATGGCGTGACCGCATTTCATCAGTTGTTGGGCATCGACTACGCGGCGCAGCACCGCGTGGTGTTCCTGTACTTTTTAATTTTGGCGCTCGCATTGCTGACCAATCTCTTTACGCTGCGCATCCGTAGGCTTCCGGTCGGGCGCGCGTGGGAGGCGCTGCGCGAAGACGAGATCGCGTGCAAGGCGCTCGGCATCAACGCGCGCAACACCAAGCTCACGGCGTTCGGCATCGGCGCCATGTTCGGCGGTTTCGCCGGCGCGTTCTTCGCCACGCGCCAGGGGTTCATCAGCCCCGAAAGTTTTGCGTTCATGGAGTCGGCGACGAT
>JBKHXU010000158.1:0-8198 GCA_046565865.1 Gammaproteobacteria bacterium
CGCGCGGCGTCGCCTTCGACCAGAATCTGCACGTCGTGAAACGGGCGGTACGCCGGTTTGCCCGGGACCTCGACGCGCCGCGGATCGTTTGGCCGGTGTTCCGGCGTGTCCCAGCGCGCGTGCGTGATGTCGAGGCCGCCAACGAAGGCAACCGTGTCGTCCACGACGACGACCTTCTGGTGATGCGACCCACCGGGCGGATGCTTGTCGTCCATGCGAAATTGCAGGCGCCGATGCGTACGCCAATCGAGCTTGTACAGGGGCAGCCATTCGCGGTCGAGCGCATACAGCATGGCGAAGTCCCAGGTCAGCACGTAGGCGCGCGGTCCGCCGTGGCGCGACACCAACGCATTCAGGAATTCGCATAACGTATTCGGCAGCGGCCCCGGGTCTTCGCCACGCACCAACTGCACGCGACTGTCGATGTCCCAGCCGAGCATCAGAATCGAATGGCGCGCCTTGGCCGCCGCGGCGCGGAACGCCTTGTAGTACGCCGCGCCGTCGATCAGGAAACTGGCGCGCCGCGCGCGCTCGACGCGCCAGCAGTTATAGCCGGGCTTGAGAATGCTGTAGCGCGTCATGAATGCGCGCGCTCGGCGGTGATAACGATCTTGGGACTCGGGCTCACGATGCGCACGTGAGCGTGCTCGCGCTGCACCGGGTCCTGCAGCTCACCGAGCGCGTCCAAGCCGTTTATGCCCGCCGCCTGGCGCAACAGCTCCGGCCCGCCTTCGACGTCGAGCGTTTCCTCGCGGCCGGGCGCCGCGGCGGCTTGAAAGCGCACGAGCATTGCATGGTGAAACCCCGCGGGGAGCTGCAACTCAACATCTCGATGATCATGCACCGCCGCGCGCGCGACTTCGACGGTGGCGGCGCCGTGCCAGGTGAGGTTGACGATCGTATCCATACTGCTTCCTTGCGTTGATGACGCGCGACATGAAGTCCCTTAATGGATTTTTAGAGTATCACACGCGGTTTTAAGTTTGATAACATCGATCGGAATACCATGGAGCGCGTCCACGACGCGATAGGGACATGAAGTCCGCGACTTCCGCCGCCACGGACGCCGGCACGGCGCACGGCGGGGCGCGGCGCACGCGTAATTCCCAGCGCAATCCCGCCCCGCGCAACGGCGCGCTTACCGCGTTGTTAGTGCTCGCGGTGTTTTACACGCTCTATATCACGCGCGAACTGACGCTGCCCATCGTGCTCGCGGTGCTGCTGGCAATGGTGTTGACGCCGGCAATGCGCGCGCTAATGCGCTTGCACGTCCCGCGCGTGCTGGCCTCGGCGGTGCTGGTGCTCGGCCTGCTCACGGGACTTGTCTACGGCGGTTATACCCTGAGCGAACCGGCGTCGTTGTGGCTGCAAAAGTCGCCTCAGATCATGAAAGAGTTCGAGCGCAAGCTGCGGCCGATCCGGGAAAAAGTTCAGGAAGTCGACAAGGCGGCCGAGCAGGTGGAGAAGATCGCGCAATCGCCGCAGGCAAGCACACCGACCGTGAAAATCCGCGCCACCGGCGTACGCGAGTTCGTCTTGGCGCAGGCGCAACAGCTCATCACCGGCACGCTTATCATGTTTTTCCTTTTGTATTTCATGCTCGCCACCGGCGATCGATTGGTCGCGCGCGGGCTGTGGTTGTTCCGCTCGGCGCCGGCACGCGCGCGCGCAAAAGAAATCGGCGCCAAGATCGTGCACAGTATCTCGGTCTATTTGAGCACCATGGCACTGATCAACCTCGTGTTCGGCGCCGCCACGGCGCTGTTGATGTACGCGCTCGGCATGCCCAACCCGGTGTTGTGGGGCGCGCTGGCGGCGGTGTTGAATTTCGTTCCCTATCTCGGCGCGCTGGTAACCGTGTCGATAATATCCGTGGTCGCCCTCCTCAGCTTTGACGACCTCGGCCAAGCACTGTTGGTACCGGCGGCATTTCTAGTGCTGAACCAAATCGAAGGCGATATGCTGACCCCGTGGTTATTGGGCCGCCGGCTGTCGCTTAATCCGCTGGCAGTGTTCCTCGGGCTGGTGTTCTGGGGCTGGCTCTGGGGGGCGATTGGGGCGTTTCTCGCGGTGCCGATCATGGTGACGATCAAGGAGGCGTGCGACAACATCGAGCGCCTGGCGCCGGTCGGCCGCATGCTGGCGCGCTGACCGCCTGTCGTCGTCGAACGACAATCGAATACGTCTGGTATCAATGCCCTACTTCGCCACCGCTGCCGCCATGTCGGGGGCAGCCGACAGTAGTCACGCCGTTGGCGCGCCCACTATTGCGATATCTACCTGATTTCGCGACTCACGTCGGAGTGGTACATCACTTGCTTAGGGAAGAGGCGCGCGCTGCGCGCATCGACTGTGCACATGGAGAGTGAGATGAATGCTGAACACCTCGACCATACCAAGCAGACGCCAAATCGGTCGCCGGCGAAATCCAATCTCGCCGCAGACGGATGCATCGCGGACAAGGACTTCATACATAGGCAAGGAACCTCGGCATGATCAGACACTACGCCGGCCCCGTACTCGCTAGCGCTGCCCTGTTGCTATCCGCCGTCGCGACCGCGGAAACCTATATCGGCGCCGGCTATGGTGCTTACCAATTTGAAGAGAACTCGGTCGATTCTTCGGATTCGCACTGGAAGGCGTATGTCGGCACGATGTTCAACACCGCCGCCGGCATCGAACTGGCGTATGTAGACTTCAGTCGCGCCACCGATCAGGGCTCGAGCTTTGATGCCGACGGCTATACGGCGGGTCTCGTGCTCAATTTTCCCATGACCGAAAACTTCGCCATTTACGCCAAGGGCGGCCTCTTCTTCTGGGACGCGGAGAGCAGCTTCGCCGGCATCGGCGCCAGCGACGACGGCGACGATCCGTTTTACGGCGCTGGTTTGCAATTCAAGTTGAACGATGTGCTCGACCTGCGCCTCGAATACGAACGCTACGAGGTCATCGACATCGATATCGACAGCGCCACCGCTGCGCTGCAATTCAGTTTTTAGTAAACGTAAACGGATGTATCAACGACCAAGGAGGTCACTAATGAACAACAACACTGTACGTCATATCAGCCTCGCCGCCTGCCTGCTGGTCGCGGCGCCCATCATCGCCGGTTGCGCCGGCACGCAAACGCGCGCCAGCACCGGGCAGCACATCGACGACGCTACCATCACCGCGAAGGTGAAGTCGCAGCTGCTCGCCGATCCGCAGGTGAGCGGCTTGCAGGTCAACGTCGAGACCTTCAAGGGTCAGGTGCAGCTCAGCGGCTACGTGAACAGCTCCGACGAGCGCGCCAAAGCGGAACAGATCGCACGCCAGGTCGCCGGCGTGCGCACGGTCGCGAACGATCTCATCGTCAAGGCCAAGCAGTAAGGCGACGCGGATCAATCCCTTTTCAGACAGTAACGCCCCAGGAGGAGAACATGACTGACGAGCGAAAGATGCATCAGGCCGTATCCGGCGCCGAGAAAGCGGCGCAATCGACGACCGATCGCGTGGCGCGCGCGGCGCACCAAGCGGTGGATTCGCTGAGCGAGTACGGTGCGCGCACCGAGGAGCGGCTGCGCGAAACCGGCAAGCAGGCGAGCCGGCGCAGTCGGCAATACGCCGAACAAGTCGGCGGCTATGTGAATGAGCGGCCGTTGGCCGCTATCGCCATTGCCGCGGGCGTCGGCCTGCTGTTTGGTCTGTTGATGCGCGGCCGGTAGCCGGGTATGGCGGTCCCGGCGGAGGAAGCGAGGCAGCGCCCGGCGCCTGACGTCGGCGCCGAGGCGAGCCTGACAGCGCTGGCGGCCACGGGTTTTCGCGCCATCGCCGATTTGGTCGGCCATGCGGTCGAACTGGTGGCGCTGGAGTCGCGCGCGGCGGGTTCGGCGTTGGCGACCGCCGTCGGCATTGCGTTCGGCATCGCGCTCCTCGCGGTAACGGTGTGGGGGCTGTTGATCGCCGCGGCGGTCACGGCGCTGTCGGCGCAGGTCGGTGTCACGCTGGCGCTGTTGATCGTGGCGGGCGTGACGCTGCTGGTCGGTGGGGTGTTGGCGTTGTTCCTGCCGAAGCAATTTCGACGACTGTCGTTTCCGAGCACGCGGCGTATGTTGCGCCGGAGCGATGTATGAAACTTGAGCGGCACATCAAGCTGAAGGAGCGTGAGATCGAGTTGGCGCGCGCGACGATCGCCGAGAGCTACGGCGACATCCGACACGTGCTGCACCGGCGGCTGTCGTCGCGTACCGCGTTAGTGGCCGGCTTCGGCACCGGTGTGGCGCTCGGGTTGCTCAAACGCCGGCGCCGCGAGGCCTCGCGGCTGGAGCTGCCGAAACAGGCGCGCGAATCGATGCCGAAACATTGGTTGGGACACTACATCGTGTGGCCGTTTCTGTTGGCGACGGCGCGCGACTGGGTAGTATCGCGGCGGCCGAACCGGGCGCCACTGTAAAGAATCTGAAAGCGTCGGCGTGGACCGTCGAGCTTCAGTGAGGCGGTATCTTTCATCATCAACAAGGAGCGTGACTATGACTAAGCATCGTGTATTGACGGCAGTTCTGGTATCGGCCTTCGTGGCTGGCGGCGTCGTGGCGTGCGATCGCGACACCAGCGGCAGCGGTTCCGCGACCGGCAGCGGCAGCGGCAGCCAACGCATGGAGAGCCCGAGCGGCAGCAGCGGCACGTCCGGCAGCAGCTCGGGTAGCTCGACCCAGCGGCAGAACAGCGGCTCGCCCTCCGGCAGCGGCAGCTCCAGCCCGAGCAGCGGCGGCAGCAGTCAATAGCAAGACCAGCCATAACGGCGGATTCCGCCAAAGGAGCGTCCAATGTTGTCTTGGGCCATTACTTTTCTTGTGATCGCCATCATCGCGGCGCTCCTCGGCTTTACGGGGATCGCCGGGACGGCGGCGTCGATTGCCAAGGTGCTGTTCTTTATCTTCCTCGTGTTGTTCGTCGTGTTCTTGGTAATGGGGCGTCGACCGCCGGTGTAGCGGAACCGCCTAGCACAGTCGTCTTTTAACCAGGAGGTAGCAATGAACTGGGATCAGATCCAGGGTAATTGGAGACAGCTGAAGGGAAAGCTAAAAGCCAACTGGGGCGACCTCACCGACGATGATCTCGATTCGATCGACGGCCGGCGCGAGGAGCTCATGGGTCGGTTACAAAAAGCCTACGGCATCGGCCGCGACGAAGCGGAACGCCAGGTTAACGACTTCGAACGGTCGTTATAACAGCCGATTCGATCAGACGATGTTCGGGAGGGCGATCGCGCCCTCCCTTATTTTTTGTCCTCCTTTCTCGCGAACGAAAAGTCGGAACCTGCACCGGCGCACCAAGACTCGGGAGGTTTTACGACTCGCCGAGTACACACAACCCTGTCATAACCCGCGTAACCGTACCGACAAACCCTGACGCGCTTTTTGGTACAAGTCCGGATTTCGTGAACACTGGCGGAGCCGTAGAGTGCGCCTTCCAATGAGACGCTCCGGCGCTTGGCGTCGGACACACCGTTTCTTCGGAGGAGATGTGCCGACAGGGATCGTCAAATGGTTCAACGAGAGCCGCGGCTACGGTTTTATCACCCCGAACAGCGGCGGTGATGACGTGTTCGCGCACTATTCCGCCATTTTGATGGATGGTTATAAGACCCTGCATGAAGGCCAACCGGTCGAATTCGGCATCGAGCACGGGCCGCGCGGTCCCGAGGCGACGCGCATCAAGGCGATACCCGCCGAGTTCGTCCGGCCGTAACCGGGCGAACCGCGACCAGCGGTAAAGGAGTGTTGGATGGGGATGGAACACCGTTGCGGCACCCGTCGCGGGATCGACGCCGAAGTCGTCGTCGATTGTCGGCCGGCCGGTTTGGTCCGCGGCAGGATTCAGAATATCAGCGTCGGTGGGCTTTTCGTTCGGATGCGGCCCCCGGCCGGAATGTCGAGCGATCGGGTAAAAGTGGTATTCGTTCGGCGCGAACGCGGAATCACACGTATATATCGAATGCCGGCCGTGATTATCCGCTGGAACCGGCAAGGCGCCGGACTTATGTTCAGCGAGCTCAGCGCCAACGCGTTCTACGCCTTGCTCGCGATCCTGCTGGCCGAGGAACAACGCAAGCGCGATCGCGCGGTTCAGCAGCAGCGGGCACAAGCTAAACCCGAGCGCCCGCTCGGGTCATGGTTCGGTAAGTTTGACCGTTGATAGCCCGGTTCGCACACAGGAGGGCAAGATGGAAGCCAATCACTCTACCGATCACCGCTGGAGCGCGCGCCTGCCGCTCTCGCTCGAGGTCAAGGTGTTCGACGGCGGCGAGCCGATCGCGCAAGGCCATACTCACAACGTCGGCATCGGCGGGATGTTCATCGATACCCATCACACGCTGCCGCTCAACTCGCATATCGCCGTGGCCTTCAGCGTTCGGAACAAGGGCAACGTTACTCATCATCGGCTGCCGGCCACCGTAATCTGGTCGAGCGACGAAGGCGCCGGCTTGATGTTCACCGATTTCAGTGTCGACACGGTGCATACCCTGCGGGAAATTCTGTACCCCGAGCAGTAGTGCCACCGATAGGCGCGCCCGCGCCGGCGCGCTTTGATGCGCATTGATGCTCACGCGCGACGCCCATACTGACGCTGCGGAATACCGCTCGCGGCGCTTTGACCGACGCAGGTCAGACGCAGTCGACCTCGAGCAGGATCGGTGCGCCGAGCACGATCGCACCCAAGGCGACGGCCCCGAGCACGATTCCCGCAAGCCCCCAGCGTCCGGCCTTCCGCTCCGCGCTGCGCGCCCGCGCCGACTGTCGATACAACCGCAGGCCGGACAACATGGCGAACACCGTCAAGATGGCCGCCGCGACCGCCAATGCCAACAGCAGGTACTGCGCCACGGGTATGTCAGCAAACTCGGCGTCCGTGTACGTCGGCAGACAACTTATATAGCGAATGATGTAAGCCACGACGTAATACGCCGCCGCCACGATCGGACCGCGAAGTGCGGTCTTGACCGATTTGTCCAACTTGATGATACGCGCCGAGACCAGCACCCGTTTACACCTGCAAAAGGGGATGCGGATGATACGCAACGAACGTCGCGCGCGCCAACGCTTACCGGTGTCCGACGCTGTCGCCACCGGCCGACAGAACTAACGATCGCGGATCAAAAACATACAGGCCACGGCGGGAATGCTGTCGGTTTCACCCGACATCACGACGTGCGTGCACCGGCATGGACGCCGCAGAAACCGGCGTTTCCACCTGTCGGACTGTATGGTACGGCGTTTGCTAAACCGAAGGCGGGAAGTGCGTCCCGCGTCTACGCGCATAACGAACGGCGTCGACGATTTCAAGCGGTATTGTCAGGGGTTCACGAGCAAGGGTGAAACGCGCGCGATCGTTGCGCACAGACGGGCCCGCGACAATGACCGCATCATCAATCGCAGTTGGACCAGCAAGGAGCTGAAAAATGGCAACGGAACGCAAGACCCATGGCGCAATCGAGCGGGCGCAAGACACGGCGCAGGCCTCAACCGAACATGCGGCACGCGGGGCACACGAAGCCGCCGAGTCGATCGGTGAATACGGCGCGCGGGCGCGCGAACAATTGCGCGAGACCGGCGAGAGCTTGCGCCAGACGACGCGCGCCGCGGGCGAACGTTCACGCGAGCTGCTCGATCAGGCTTCCAATTACATTGCCGAACATCCGATGACGGCCATCGGCATCGCCGTCGCCGTCGGCTTCGCCTTCGGCGCACTGGTCGGGCGTAGCAGCAGCGACGAGACATAGTATCAACCCACAAAAAATATGGGAGTGATATGCGCCCGCATCATCGGAGTGCGACGGTAGCGTTCATCGCCGCAGTCGGCGGCATCGGTTGCCAAACCGAACCGGCATTGCAGCCGGCACCGGTCGAGCGTGGCGAACCGCAGTCGGCGCGGACGATGGTGGCGGACGCCGAGTTGCTGCAACGCGTGCAGGTGGAATTGGCGCGCGAACCGGCATTCGCGGCGGTGGCGATGCGGGTCGAGGCGGCGAATGGCGTCGTGCGCTTGCGCGGCGCGGTCCGTGACCGTGCGCAGCAAGCGCGAGCGCGCGAGATCGCGCGCAGCATCCCCGGCGTGCGCCGCATCGACGATCAACTGATTCGGCACGGGCGGTCGGGCGTCGCGGATGGCCCCCTGCCGCAGCTGCAACTGCAACTTTAAACAAGGAGCGTTATATG
>JBKHXU010000159.1:0-30488 GCA_046565865.1 Gammaproteobacteria bacterium
ATGAGCCGCAGCGCCGGGCTCTGCACGCGCCCGGCCGAGAGGCCGCGACGAACCTTCTTCCACAGCAGCGGCGACAGGTTGAAGCCAACGAGATAATCGAGCGCGCGCCGCGCCTGCTGCGCGTTCACCAGATTCTGCGACAGCTCGCGCGGCTGCTGGATCGCCTGCTGAATGGCGTTCTTGGTGATCTCGTAAAACTCGACGCGGTGCACCGGCTTGGAGTCGATCGCGCCGCGCTCCTTCAGAATCTCGTACAAGTGCCAGGAAATGGCCTCGCCCTCGCGATCCGGGTCGGTCGCGAGATAGAGCGCGTCGGCTTTCCTCAGCGCCTTCTCGATCGCCTCGACGTGCTTGATGTTTTTCTCGATCAGCTCGTACTTCATGGCGAACGAATTTTCGGTGTCGACCGCGCCCTTCTTCGGGACCAGGTCGCGCACGTGGCCATACGACGCCAATGCCGTGAACTCCTTGCCCAAATATTTGGACATGGTCTTGGCCTTGGCCGGAGATTCGACAACGATCAAATTTTTTGACATCACACTCTTCGCAACGACTGTTGGTTCACTCGCGCTCGATGCGCGCGCTGCCTAGCAATCAGGCGTGGTGGGTACCATCGAGAGCGCCGCAGGGGCGGGACGCGTACGGCACGGGGCGCATTGTTGACGCGGGATGGCGGGGTTTGTCAAGCGGCTGCGCCGCGGCCGTCCCGAGCGATAGCGAGGGATCTCTGCCCGACGGCACGATGCAACGCGGGGAAATCGCGATCAAAAAGTTTCTGTCAATGCAAATGTCCCTGCAGCTCGTCGTACACCAAATCTTCGATCAAGGCGTACGCCTGCTCCTGGCCCGGCTGATTGAACAGCACCATCAACACGATCCACTTCAACTGTTCGAGCGATACCTCATCGAGATCGAGCGCCATGACGCGATCGATCACGACCTCGCGCAGCGACGCGTCGAGCACGCCGTTTTGTTCCATGAACAGAAGGAATCCACGGCTGTCGGCATCGAGCTTGCTGAGTTCCGCCGGATGATAGCTCCGCAGCGACCCGGGATCGCGCTGCACGGCGCTCGGCTTTTGCGGTTGACGTTGGGCGGAGAGTCCCTCAAGCCACGTGAATGCCTTGCGGATCTCGGGTTTGCGGAAGCCGGCTTCGGCCAGCTCGTGGGTCAATGCTTGTCGATCGGGGTGAAATTCCGGGCCTTGTTCCATGTAATTTTCGAACAGATAGATCAATACATCGAACACGTTTTCTTTCATCACGCCCCTTTTGGTTAACGCAATCGCTGATAGGTGCCGCCCGGTCCGGCGGCGATCAGCCCACGTAACTCAAGCGTCAACAGCATGGAGGAAACCCTATCGGGCGTCAATCCACTGCGCTCGACGATGACGTCGGCGTGCACCGAGTCGTAACCGAGATGGGTGAGGAACTCCGCCTCTTCGTGGGACAACGTCGGCGCCGATTCGTGCACCGTCGGCGTCGCGAGCGCGGCGAGCGGAGCGAGTTCCTCCAAGATATCGTTTGCGGTCTCGACCAGCTTCGCGCCTTGGCGAATCAACGCGTGGCAGCCGCGCGCCTGCGGCGCGTGGATCGAACCGGGAATGGCGAACACCTCGCGTCCCTGCTCGACGGCGAGGCGCGCGGTGATGAGCGAGCCGCTTTGCTGTGCCGCCTCGACCACCAACACCCCGAGACTGAGACCGCTGATGATGCGGTTGCGCACCGGAAAGTTTTCCGGGCGCGGGCTGGTGCCGAGCGGGAATTCCGAGACGACGGCGCCGGACTCGACGATCGCATGCGCCAGTTCGCGGTGGCGCGGTGGGTAAACGCGGTCGAGCCCGGTGCCGGCGACGGCGATGGTGCGGCCTGCCTCCAGGGCGCCACGGTGCGCCGCGCCATCGATGCCAAGCGCGAGGCCGCTGGTGATGACGAGGCCGGTGCCGGCGAGGCTTTTGGCGAACGCCGCGGCGTTTTCGCGCCCGGCCGGCGTCGGATTGCGGCTGCCGACGATGGCGAGCTGCGGTTGCGCAAGCAGCGAACGATCGCCGTGGACATACAGCGCCACCGGCGCATCGGGCAGCTCGCGCAGCAGCGGCGGATAGTCGGGATCGGCCCATGTCAGCAGATGGCAATGCGGCTGCGCGAGCCACGCGCGGTCGGATTGCGGGACCGTCTCGGTTCCCGCTGCCAAGGCTCGGTACAACGGTTCGCGGTCGCCACGCAGCGTCAGCTCGGCGCTCGCCAGCACATGATCGATGTCGGTGCGGCGAGCGGCGAACACCGCCTCGGGGCGCTGATAGTGAGCGAGCAGGGCATGGCGGCCGCGGGTCCCGAGACCGGGGAGGCGCAAAAACGCGAGCCAATAAAGGGAGGAATCGCGATCGACGTCAGCCATCGACCGCATCATCCCCGCAACGCCGCCGTCGGGCAACGGCGGCCGGCGATTTACGGCTGTACCACCGCGTCGTTCATGTGCACCGGCCGGGTGGCGTTCATGATGAGGCCGTAGCTCACTTTCTCGAACGTACGGAACACCAGCAACAGCGCCGACTCCTCGTCCGGCAGCGCATAACGGTCGCGCGTGACCGGATCCTTATGCGAGCCGACGTGGCGCATGATGCGCAGGACGTGGCCCTCTTCGATGCCTTCGCGCGTACCGAGGCTCACCGCCACGACGGTGTAAGAACCGATCTCGGCCACGGCGTTCAGCGCCGAGATCACGCGCCCGTTTACCGGCTTGCTCGGCGCGTGCGGAAAGTAATACGGCAGCGCGGCGCGCGGTGGCGCCGCCAATAAGCGATCGGTCGGCAGAATTTCCTGCTTGACGGATGTCACCACCATCTTGGTCGGATCGCCGGCGTCGAGCAGGCGCGCATCACCGAGATAGGTCGCTTCGTACGCCAGAATCTCACCGGTCTCGGGGTGCTTCAGCGCCTTGCCCGGACGGAAAATTTGAAAGTACTCGCTGTCGGCGGCCTTCACTCCGCGCGCGTAAAACTCGCTCTGATTGCCGAGGGCGATGCGGTTGTCGAGGCCGACGGTGACATAGCCGGCGCGTTCGAGTTCGTTGTCGCCGACGGCCAGCGGTTGGGTCAGGAACGGGAGAATGGCGTTCGGCGGTATCGTCGGAATCGCACGCTCCAGCGATGTCGCGTGCACCCGCGGGGACAGGCGATTGGTATTGCGATCCGCCGCTACGGGTACGGCGGTGCCGGACTCAACCGGCGCGGCGCTCGGTTCGGTTGTCGGCGCTTCGCCCACCGGTAACTTCTCGCTACGCAGCACGGTCAGCTCCGGCTGCCCATCGACATACCGCAGCACGATCACATCGCCGGGATAGATCAGATGCGGATTCTTGATCGCCTCGTTAATGCGCCACACGCGCGCCCAATGCCATGGGCTCTTCAAGAAACGCGCGGCAATGTCCCACAGCGTATCGCCCTTGACGACCGTATAGCGCTCCGGGTGATCGGGTTTGAGCTGGACCTCATCGGCGCTGAGCCAGCCGGGGGTGAGGGCGAGCAGTATAATAAGAATGCGCAACAGACCGCGGCCGGGGACGGACAAGGGGTGGCTCCGCTTTTGATATAAACTAGCCCGAGTGTAGTCCATGTTTTTTTGGAACGCCAAGCGGCGATACCGGTCGAAAGCTGTTGCCGATCAGCATCCTTCGCGCGCACTGTTAAACCGATTTAGAGTAAACGTCACCATGGCCCTGCGTCCGATTTTGCACTATCCCGATCCGCGACTACGCCGCGTGGCGGCCCCGGTCGAGGCGATCACGGACGAGGTGCGCCAACTGGTCGCCGATATGGCGGAAACGATGTATCAAGCGCCGGGCATCGGGCTGGCCGCGATCCAAATCGGCGTCGCCAGCCGCGTGATCGTTATCGATATCTCCGAGAGCCGCGACCAGCTCAAGGTATTTATCAATCCGCAGATCATCGCCCGCGACGGCGAGCAGACGATCGAAGAAGGCTGTTTGTCGGTGCCCGGCATCTTCGAGCCGGTGACGCGCGCCGGCCATGTACGGGTACGGGCGCTCGGTCTCGACGGTCAGTCGTTCGAGCTCGAGGCGAGCGGGCTGCTCGCGACCTGCATTCAACACGAGATCGACCATCTCGACGGCAAGGTGTTCGTCGATTACGTCTCGCGCCTGAAGCAACAGCGCATCCGCAAGAAACTCGAGAAGCACCAACGCTTGGCAATGTGACCGCTCGCGGTCGCTTTTGCGTTACGCGCCTAAAAATTGCACGATGCGATTTTTAGAGCGTCACATACATCCTTGCGCCTCGTCTACGCCGGTACCCCTGCCTTCGCCGTCCCCGCGCTCGACGCCTTGCGCGCAGCAGGGCACGCCATTGCCGCGGTCTATACCCAACCCGATCGCCCTGCGGGCCGCGGCCGACGCGAGACCGCGTCGGCGGTCAAACAGTACGCGTTGACGCATGCGCTGCCGTTGCGCCAACCGACCACGTTGCGCGCCGAGGCGGAGGCGCTCGCCGCCTTGAATGCCGAGGCGCTTATCGTCGTCGCATATGGATTGCTGCTGCCGCCCGCGATCCTTGCGATTCCGCCGCGCGGTTGCATCAATGTCCACGCCTCGCTGCTGCCGCGTTGGCGCGGGGCGGCGCCGATTGCACGCGCGATCGAGGCCGGCGACACGGAGACCGGTATCAGCATTATGCAGATGGAGGCCGGTCTCGACACCGGCCCCGTGTATGCCCAGGCGCGCGTGCCAATCGCTGCCACCGACACTGCGGCGTCGCTGCACGACCGGCTGGCGACACTGGGCGCCGAGTTGTTGGTACAGACCCTGGCGGCGATCGAGCGCGGCGCGCAACCGCAACCGCAGGACAACGCGCGCGCGTGCTATGCGCCCAAACTGACCAAGGCTGAAGCAGGCGTCGACTGGCGCCAACCCGCGTTGACGCTGCATCGCAAGATCCGCGCGCTTAATCCGACCCCGGTCGCGACTACCACGTGGCGCGGCGAGTTGCTGCGATTGTGGGACGTCGGGCCACTCGATCCCGGTACGCGCTCCGACGAACCGGCCGGTACCATCGTCGGCGCCGATCGCAACGGCATCCATGTCACCACCGGCGACGGCGTGCTCACGCTCACGCGCCTACAGGCGCCCGGGGCCAAACCGGTGGACGCCGTGGCGTTCGTGAACGGACGCCGCCTCAACGTCGGCGACCGTTTCGGCGACACGTAGCCCGGCGCTCGCCGTTCGCATGACGACCCCGCGCGATGCGGTTCACGCCCGCGCCATCGCCGCCCAAGCCGTGTGCGATGTCGTGATCGCACGACGCTTTCTCGATGTGGCGCTGGCGCAGCGCTCGGCGGGCGCGCCGGCGTCGGCGTTGATCCAGGAGCTCACGTACGGCACGCTGCGTTGGTATCACGCATTACAGTGCGTGAGCGAACTCTTTCTGCACAAACCGCTCAAGCGCAAGGATGCCGACCTGCACGCGCTGCTCTTGGTCGGCATCTATCAACTGCGGCACATGCGCGTGGCCGCGCACGCGGCGGTCGACGCCACCGTCGGCGCCGCCGACATGCTCGGCAAGTCATGGGCCAAGGGCCTGCTCAACGCCTGTCTGCGCGGCGTGCTGCGCGAACCGGAGCGCGTCGCCGCCGCCGTTGCCGCGAACGAGGTCGCGCGCTACAGCCATCCGCGCTGGCTGATCGATGCGATCGCCGCCGCCTACCCCGGGCGCTGGCAAACCGTCCTCGCCGCCAACAACGAGCGCCCGCCGATGGTGTTGCGCGTGAATCGGCGCGCGACCAACATCGACGATTACTTGGCGCTGCTGCGCGCCGCCGGCATCGAAGCCGCCGGACGGGCGCCGCACGAAAGCGCCATCGCGCTCGCCGAGCCGGTGCCGGTCACGGACCTGCCCCGGTTCGACGACGGCTGGGTGTCGGTGCAAGACGCGGCCGCGCAGTGGGCGGCGCCGCTCCTGGATCCGCCGGCCGGCGCGCGGGTGTTGGATGCCTGCGTGGCCCCGGGCGGCAAGGCGGCGCACCTGCTCGAGCGCCGCCCGGATCTCGATCTCGTCGGTGTCGACATCGACGCGGCGCGCCTGTCGCGCGTGCGCGAGAACTTCGCGCGCCTGCGCCTCAGCGCCACGCTCATCGAGGGCGACGCCGCCCGGCCGGGCGACTGGTGGGACGGCCGCCCGTTCGACGCGATACTGGTCGACGCCCCCTGTTCCGCCACCGGCGTCATCCGCCGCCACCCCGATATCAAGCTGCGCCGACAGTCTTCGGACCTGCCGGCCCTTAGCGCGACACAGGCCCAAATCCTGCGCGGCGTGTGGCCGTGCCTGCGGCCGGGCGGTAAGCTGTTGTATGCGACCTGTTCGGTATTGCCCGTAGAAAACTCACAACAAATGGAGGCGTTCGTGGTCGAGCACCCGACTGCCGTGCGCGCATCGCTTGATGCCGGAACCTTGGGCATCGAGTGGCAGATCGTGCCCGGCGACGACACCATGGACGGGTTCTATTATGCCGCTGTACGCAAACGTTAGTCGGATGCCGGCGCGACAACCCGGCCGCGGGCGCGCCTGGGCACTGGCACTGGTCAGCGTCATGGGCCTGATGGAGCCGGGCATGGCCGAAGGTCTGCGTGTCGCCAGCGTGCAAGCACGCTTGGGCCCAAACCAGTTGATCGTGAGCGGAACCGCCGAGATCGCGCTGACGCCGAAGGTGGAAGAGGCGCTCAACAACGGCATCCCGCTCGAGTTCGTCGTTGAGGTGCGGTTGCACCGGCGGCGGGCGCTGATTTGGGATCAGATCGCGCGCAGCTTCAGCGCGCGCCGCGAGCTGCGTTATCACGCCCTCGCCGGCCAGTATTTGGTGACGCGCCGCGGGCCGGGGGAACCGACACGGGCCAGCTTTCAGGCGTTGGCCGAGGCGCTCGCCGCCGTCGGCAGCCTCGACGAAAGCCTGGCGCTCGACCCGCCGCTCGAGGGTTCCGGCGATTATCGCGTCGGCGTGCGCGTACACTTGGATATAGAAGCGCTGCCGCCGGTATTGCGGCCGGTGGCGTACACGGCGCGTGCATGGGACTTGAACAGCGGATGGACGATGTGGACGGTACAACCGTGACCAAGCGGTATCTGACCGGCGTAGTGCCGCTTGCGGCGCTGTCGGCGCTGCTCGCGATCGCGTTGTTCATGATGAGCGCGGCGGCGCAGAACTCGGCGATGTTCGGGCGCATGTACTCGGCGCTGCTGGTGATCAACGTCGCTGGTGTGGCGCTGCTGTTGGCGCTGATTTTGGTCAATTTGTATCACCTGTATCGCCAGTATCGCGCGCGCGCCATGGGCTCGCGCCTGACGCTGCGGTTGCTCGGCATGTTCGTGGCGCTGGCAGTGTTGCCGGTGGCGATGGTGTTCTTCTTCTCGATCCAAACCCTCAACCGCGGCATCGACAATTGGTTCGATGTGCGCATCGAGCGCGCGCTCGACGACGCGCTGCTGCTCGGGCGCGCCTCACTCGACGCCATCCGCCAAGATTTGGTCAAAAGCGCGAACGACATGGCGAGCGAACTCGAGTCGACGACGGATCGCACCGCATTGCCGGCGCTCAACTATCTGCGCGAGGCACACGGGGTGAACGAGCTCACGCTGTTCGCGCAAGACGGTCGCATCATCGGCTCCAGCCAGGAAATCCCCGACGGCGGCACGCTGTTGCCCGACCGGCCGAGTGACGCGGTGCTGGCGCAGGTTCGTCAGGGCCAGGTGTATGCCAACCTCGATGCCGGCGCGACCAGCGGCCTGCGGCTGCGCGTGGTGGTGCCGGTGTATGCGCGCGAGGTCGGCGCGCCGCTGCGTATGCTGCAAGTATTGCAGGCGCTGCCGTCGCGCTATGCCAAGCTCGGCGAGAGCGTGCAGACCGCGTATGCCGAGTACGAGAAGCTCGTGTACCTGCGCGCGCCGCTCAAGTTCAGTTTCACGCTGACGCTGTCGCTGGTGGCGCTGCTTACCATGCTGATCAGCGTTTGGGCCGCGATCTTTTCGGCACGGCGCGTGGTCGAACCGATCCGCGAACTGGCGGCGGCGACGCGCGCGGTCGCGCTCGGCGATTACAAAAAGCGCATTCCGGTGACGTCGCACGACGAGATCGGCATCCTGGTCGACTCGTTCAACGACATGACACGGCGCATCCACCGCGCGCAATCGCAAATTCAGCGCGCCAGCCGCGAGGCCGATTTGCAGCGCACCTACCTGGAGACGGTGTTGACGCATCTGTCGTCCGGCGTGATCACGTTCGACGCGCGTGAGATCCTGCGCACCGCGAACGCGGCGGCGGCGCACATCCTCGAGACGGAATTGCCGGCGAGCAAAGGTAAATCGCTGGCGACGCTGGCGCAGCAATATCCGCATCTTGCGCCCTTCATCGACGCCATGCGCGCCGCCGCCAGCGGCGGACGCAGCGAGTGGCAGGCGGAAGTAACGCTGGTGGTGGCGTCGGGCATCAAACGCATGCTCATTCTGCGCGCCACGTCGCTGCCCGGTTTGCGCGGGCGCCATGGGGGCTACGTGGTCGTGTTCGACGACGTCACGGCGCTGATGCAGGCGCAGCGCGCGGCGGCGTGGGGCGAGGTGGCGCGGCGCATGGCGCACGAAATCAAAAACCCGCTGACGCCGATTCAGCTCTCGGCCGAGCGCATCCGCCACAAGTACCTGCATGTGCTGGATGAGGGCGAACGCGCGACACTGGATCGCGCCACGCGCACGATCGTCGAGCAAGTCGAGGCGCTGAAGTCGCTGGTGAACGCGTTTGCCGATTACGCGCGGCCGGCGCAATTGCAGACCGAGCCGCTCGATCTCAATGACCTCATTCGCGACGTCGTCGAGCTGTATCGCGCCGAGCGCGGGCCGACGGGCGACGATGTCGTGCCGCTGCGCGCGGATGAGTCGGCGAGCGGCGAGCGCGGCGCGCCGGTGCTGCTCAAGCTCGAGCTCGATGCCGAGCTGCCGCGGCTGGCGGCCGACGCCGGGCGCTTGCGCCAGGTGTTGCACAACCTTCTGCTCAACGCGCGCGATGCGCTCGCCGGGCAGCCGAAGCCGCTGGTGCGCGTCGCCACCCGCACGTTGATCGAACACGAACAGCGGTATGTGGAGTTGACGCTGCACGACAACGGCCCGGGTGTGCCGCCGGAGCTGATGGCACGCTTGTTCGAACCGTACGTGACGAGCAAAACCAAGGGCACGGGACTTGGGCTCGCGATCGTCAAGCGCATCGTCGAAGAGCATAACGGCTCGATCCATGCCGAGAATCCCAAGGGCGGCGGGGCGCGCATCACGATCCGCCTGCCGGTGCTGAACATCGATCGCGCCGGCGGCGGCACGGTCGCGGTCGCGCCCGTGGCCGGACGCGCACGCAGGAAACAGTCATGAATCCAGGTTACATCTTGGTGGTCGACGACGAGCCGGACATCCGCCGGTTGGTGCAGGAGATCCTCGAAGACGAGCACTATCGCGTCGCCACCGCCGAGAACGCCGACGCCGCGCGGGCGCTGTACGCCAAGCAACGGCCGGACTTGGTCCTACTCGACATCTGGATGCCGGGCACCGACGGCATCACCTTGCTCAAGGAATGGTGCCAGAGCGGGCGACCCGAAGTGCCGGTGGTGATGATGTCGGGCCACGGCACGGTCGAGACCGCGGTCGAGGCGACGCGCCTTGGTGCGTACGACTTCATCGAGAAACCGGTGTCGATGGGCAAGCTGCTGGTCACGGTCGAGCGCGCGATCGCGGCCGACCGGTTGAAGCGCGAGAACGTCCGGCTCAAGCATCGCGCCGAACCGGAGTCGTTCCTGATCGGCAAGAGCCGCGTGATGCAGCAGTTGCGTGAAGACGTGGAACGCGTCGCCGCGACCGATGCCTGGGTGCTCATCATCGGCGAGCCGGGCAGCGGGCGTGCCGGTGCCGGGCGCTATCTGCATCAGCACAGCACGCGCGCCGAGCGGCCGCTGGTGGAGGTCAGCCTCGGCGCGGTGCCGACCGCGAACGTGGCGGTAAAACTGTTCGGCAACGAGCAAGGCGATGACGTCGTTGCCGGCAGCTTCGAGCAGGCGGGCAACGGCACTTTGCTGCTGAACGACATCGGCGAGCTGGCGGCGACGACGCAACTGCAGCTGCTGCACGCGCTGCAGGAACGGCGCTACATGCGCGTCGGTGGACGCACGCCGCTGGCGATGGAGGCGCGCATCATTTCCATCAGCGACGCGCGCTTGGCCGATGCCGTGGCCGACGGGAGGTTTCGCGAGGACCTGTACTATCGGCTGAACGTGGTGCCGCTGCGCATCCCGAGCCTGCGCGAGCACGCCGAGGATGTGCCCGAACTGGTCAACTTCTATCTCGACTGGTTGGTCGATAACGAACGGATGACGTATCGGCGCTTCACCGTCGGCGCGCTCAACGCGCTGCGCAACTACACCTGGCCCGGCAACATTCGCGAGCTGAAGAATGTCGTGCAGCGCTTGTTGATTCTGAATCGCGGCGACGAAATCGCCGAGGCCGAGGTGGAACAGGCGCTCGGCGGCAAACCGCGCCCGGTCGATCAGGGCGCGAATCCGCTGTTCGCGCTACCGCTGCGCAGCGCGCGCGATCAATTCGAGAAGGCGTACCTTGAGCATCACCTGGCGCGCACCAACGGCAACGTCGCCGAGGTCGCGCGGCTGTCGGAGATGGAGCGCACCCATCTCTACCGCAAACTGAAAAATCTCGGCATCAACCCCAAGTTGCCGAAAGAATGACGGCGCCATGGCGCTGATCGACAATCTCGAGGCGCTGCTGGCGCGGGGCCAGGACACGGCACTGTTGCGCTACGGGCTCGGCGCCGAATACGCGAAACAAAACCAACCGGCGCAGGCCATCCCGCATCTGCAGCGGGCACTGGTGCACGACCCGAGCTACTCGGCGGCGTGGAAACTGTTGGGCCAATCGCTCGCGGCGACCGGCGACATCGAGGCCGCGGCACGGGCCTACACCGACGGCATCCGCGCCGCCGAGACGAAGGGCGACAAACAGGCGGCGAAGGAGATGACGGTTTTTCTGAAGCGCCTGCGGAAAAACTCGCCTCAATAGAACGACGCCTCGCCGCGCGGGCGTGTCTTGAAGCGCTTGTGCACCCAGAAATACTGTTCGGGGATCTCCCGTACCGCCTGCTCGATGGCGCGGTTCATGCGCTCGGTATCGACCTTGGTGTCGCCGCTCGGAAAATCGGCGAGCGGCGCCGCGAACATGATCTCGTATCCGCGGCCGCGTGGAAGCTGACGCGTGACGCACGGGATCACAACCGCGTCGGCCAACTGCGCCAGTCGGCCCAACACCGGGAACGTCGCCGTCGGAATCCCGAAGAACGGCGCGAAGACGCCGTTGCGCCGGCCGGCGTCTTGGTCGGGCAGGTAATAAAGCGGCACGCCCGCTTTGACCTGGCGCACCAGGGCCGTCAGCGGGCGGTTGTGCTCGACCAGCCGCAGTCCAAATCGCGCGCGGGCGCGCTGCATGACGCGGCGCAACAGCTCGTTCGCCGGGTGGCGGAACATCGTTACCATCGGCCGCTCCATCGATAGCCGCATGCCGCCGATTTCGAGACCGACGAAGTGGGGCGCGAGCAGAATGACAGGGCGCCCGGCCCCGAGCGCGCGATCGTAGTGCTCGCGCCCCTTGAAGCGCACCAGCCGTTTGAGGCGCGCGCCGCTCGCCCACCACGCGAGCGCGATATCAACCAGCGCCTGACCGAACGCCTTGAAATGACCGCGCACCAGCCGCTCCTGCGCGCGCTGCGTAAGGCCGGGAAAGCAGCGCGCCACGTTGACGCGCACGACGTGGCGGCGACTGGCGTGCAGTGCGTAAAGCAAAAGACCCAACCCACGCCCCAACGCCGCGAGCACAGGTAGCGGCAACACCGCCAGCACCCGCAACAGCGCCAGACCGATCCATGTCGGCGCATGGCGCAGTGGCCGCAAAAGGCTATTCATAAGGCGAAGGCGCGCCGTGCGGGCGGGTTTTGAATAGCTTGAACGTCCACATGTACTGCTCCGGCGCGGCGCGGATTTCGGATTCGATCACCCGATTCATGTGCGCCGCGTCCGTCACCGCGTCGCCCGAAGGAAAGCGGGGGAGCGGCGGTTGCAGATAGACGTCGTAGCCGCCGGCCGCGAGCCGCGTAAAGCATGGCACGACCGCGGCATTGGTGAGCCGCGCAAGCCGGCCGAGCATGTCCAACGTCGCGGTGGGAACGCCGAAGAAGGGTGCGAACACCGAGTGTCTCGGGCCCAAATCCTCGTCCGGTAAGTAGTAGAACAGCTGATCCTGTTCGAGCGCGCGCACCACGCGTCGCAATCCTTGCTCCCGGGCAATCAGCGGCGAGCCATAACGCGACCGCGCCTTGTTGAGCAGCCAGTTCACCAGCGGATCGCGTTGGGGTTTCACCATGGAAAACACTGCGTAGTGGCGGGCGACGGCGATGCCGCCGACGTTCATGCCGACGCAATGCGGGGCGAGCAGAATGACGCGACGACCCGCAGCACGGGCATCGGCTAGGTGCTCGATGCCATGCAGCCGCACCGCGCGGCGAAAGCGCGACTCGCCGGCCCACGCGAGAAACCCAACATCGACATACGCCTGTCCCGCAAAGCGAAAGTGACGCCGCAACAGGCGCCGCCGCGCCTCGGGCGCTAGGTTGGGGAAACACAGCGCGAGATTGACCCGCGCAATGCGGCGACGCTTGGCGTTGGTGACATAAAGCAGGAAACCCAGTACACGACCCATCGCCCGGGAGGCGGCGAGCGGCAATGCCGCCAGCAGCCGCAACAGGACCACCCATGCGGCTGTGCGCCAGCGGCGAAGCACCACCTGTGGGGTAATTTTTTGGGAAATTGAAGGCAACGGATGGATGTGGATGTATCTAACGGGATTTAAGCGTTTTAACGGTATGTACTTGACATAACGTTTACATGTTACTGGTTATTGTTCGCTGCAGCGCCAGTAGCACCGTCAATCTGCCCTGTGGATGACCACATGTTCGATCTGGGTGGGAATTGTATGTCTGCTTTGTGGTTCTGATCGCGCATAAGTGGGCGCATGGATGACAACAAGCTTGCAAATAGCCGTGGATGCAGCCGCTCCTGCTCGGCCAACAACGTTTTGAAGTGCAACCGCCGAGTTGGCATTCGAAAACACGCCGGACAATTATCGGCAACGACGGGCAGTCCGGAGGCGGCCGCATAGGCACGAGTCTGGCGTTCGCGCACGTACACCAAAGGACGTATCAGGCGTAAATCCCCGGCGTCGATTCGGTAGTGGGCCTTCATAGTCTTTAACCGGCCGCCGTGGAACAGACTCATCATCAGCGACTCGGCGAGGTCGTCCAGGTGCTGCGCCAATACGACAACGTTATACCCGTGTTCGCGGGCGGTGGCATAAAGCACCCCGCGGCGCATGCGTGCGCAGTAGGCGCAAAACGAGTCGCCACGCATGTTTTTGCGCGCCCGCCCGACGATGTCTTGCTTTCGGTAAAAGTACGGTACGCCGAGCGTTGGCACGTAGGATTTTAGGTGCGACGGATCGAAACCCTCGATACCGGGGTCGACGGTCGCGGCGCCGATCTCAAATGGAATCGGGGCCTTGGCTTTGAGCGCGAGCAGCACATGCAGCAGCGACAAACTATCCTTGCCGCCGGACAGCCCGAGCAGCAACCGGTCGCCCGGCCGAATCATGTCGTAATCCGCGCAGGCGCGGCTAACGAGTCGTATGAGCGCGCGCGGCGGCATTGGCGGTGAGGTGGCAGACATAGCGCAATGGTACGCACATGAGTCGACAGTGTCCCGGGCCAAATGGCGGATATCATGGGATTAATGCCAATCTTAATTCGTTCTTGTTAGACTGAGCGCCCTTTTGGGCATATCGACGCGGGAGCGTAAAAGAATGGGAGACACCTATCTCTTCACCTCGGAGTCCGTCTCCGAGGGCCATCCGGACAAAGTCGCGGACCAGATTTCCGATGCGATTCTAGACGCGATTCTGCGCGAAGACCGCTTCGGACGCGTCGCGTGCGAGACACTGGTGAAAAACGGCCTGGTCGTCGTCGCCGGTGAGATCACCACCAGCGCATATGTCGACATCGAAGGCGTCGCGCGCGGCGCCATCCGCAACATCGGTTACCGCGCCGAGATGGGCTTCGACGGCGAGTCGTGCGGGGTCGTGACTGCGATCGGTAAACAGTCGCCCGACATTGCACAAGGTGTGGACGAGGGCAAGGGGCTCGACCTGGAGCAGGGCGCCGGCGACCAGGGTCTCATGTTCGGCTATGCCACGAACGAGACCGATGTGCTCATGCCGATGCCGATCACGCTGGCGCACCGCTTGGTTAAGCGCCAGGCGGAGGTGCGCAAAAACGGCAAGCTGCCCTGGCTGCGCCCGGACGCCAAATCGCAAGTCACTGTGCGCTATACCGATGGCCGGCCGGCCGGTATCGACGCCGTCGTGTTGTCGACCCAGCACGCGCCCGAGGTGAAGTATGAGACGTTGAAGGAAGCGGTGATTGAAGAGATCGTAAAGCCGGTCCTGCCGAGCGAGTGGTTGGACAAAGGCACCAAATACTTTATTAATCCCACCGGTAGCTTCATCATCGGCGGTCCGGTCGGCGACTGCGGTCTGACCGGGCGCAAAATCATCGTCGACACCTACGGCGGCATGGCACGCCACGGTGGCGGCGCGTTTTCAGGCAAAGATCCATCGAAAGTCGATCGCTCGGCCGCGTATGCCGGCCGTTATGTCGCGAAAAATATCGTCGCGGCGGGGCTCGCCGATCGCTGCGAGATTCAGATCGCCTACGCCATCGGCGTCGCCAAGCCGGTGTCGATCCATGTCGAGACCTTCGGCACCGGACACGTGCCGGATGCGCGCATTGTGGAACTGGTGCGCGAGCATTTCGATCTGCGGCCGAAGGCCATCATCCAGATGCTCGATCTGCTGCGGCCGGTGTACACCCCGACCGCGGCGTATGGCCACTTTGGCCGCACCGAGGCCGGTTTTACCTGGGAACGCACCGACAAGGCCGAGGCGTTGCGCCAGGCGCTCGGCAACAAAAAAATGAAGACCGCATAAAGAGGGAACGAGAACAATGAGTCGACCGCTGGAACAAGTGACCCCGGACTATAAAGTCGCCGACATCGGGCTCGCCGAATGGGGGCGCAAAGAGATATCGATCGCCGAAAGCGAGATGCCGGGTTTGATGGCGCTGCGCGAGGAGTACGGTGCGAAGCAGCCGCTCAAGGGCGCGCGCATTTCGGGATCGCTACACATGACGATCCAGACCGCGGTGCTAATCGAGACGCTTACCGCGTTGGGCGCCGAGGTGCGCTGGGCGTCGTGCAATATCTTTTCCACCCAAGACCACGCGGCGGCGGCGATCGCCGCGCGCGGGGTACCGGTATACGCCTGGAAGGGCGAGACGCTGGAGGAGTATTGGTGGTGCACGGAGCAAGCGCTCACCTGGCCTGACGGCAAGGGCCCGAACATGATCCTCGACGACGGTGGCGACGCCACCATGCTGGTGCACAAGGGCGCCGAGTTCGAGGCCGCGCGCGCCGTGCCGAACGCCGCGCCCGATGATCCCGAGGAGTGGGGCGTGTTTCTGGCTTTGGTAAAGAAGAGCATCGCCAAGTCGCCCGATAAGTGGACGCGCATCGCCAAGGGCATTCGCGGCGTCACCGAAGAGACGACGACGGGCGTGCACCGGTTGTATCAAATGCAGCAGCAGGGCCAGTTGCTGTTCCCGGCGATGAACGTCAACGATTCGGTCACCAAGAGCAAGTTCGATAATCTTTATGGTTGCCGCGAGTCGCTCATCGACGGCATCAAGCGCGCCACCGACGTCATGATCGCCGGCAAGATCTGCTGCGTCGCCGGCTACGGCGATGTCGGCAAGGGCTGCGCGCAGGCGTTCCGCGGCATGGGCGCCACCGTCTGGGTCACCGAGATCGATCCTATCAATGCGCTGCAGGCGGCGATGGAAGGCTATCGCGTCGTCACCATGGACGAGGCGTGCGACAAGGCCGACATTTTCGTGACGGCGACCGGCAACCTCGACGTCATCACTCACGATCACATGGCGCGCATGAAAAACGAGGCGATCGTTTGCAACATCGGTCACTTCGATTCCGAGATCGACATCGCCTCGCTCGCCAAGTACAAGTGGGAAGAGATCAAGCCGCAGGTCGATCACGTCATCTTCCCGGACGGCAAGAAAATCATCGTGCTCGCCAAGGGACGGCTGGTGAATCTCGGCTGCGCCACCGGACACCCGAGCTTCGTCATGTCGGCGTCATTCACCAATCAGGTGATGGCGCAGATCGAGCTGTACACGCAACACGCGCGCTACGAAAAGAAGGTGTACGTGCTGCCGAAGCAGCTCGATGAAAAGGTCGCGCGCCTGCATCTGTCCAAGATCGGCGCGCATCTGACGCGGCTGACCGACAAGCAATCCAAATACATCGGCGTGCCGGTGGACGGCCCGTTCAAGGCCGATCACTACCGCTATTAGTCGAGCCGCCGCGGCCGCTTGCCGCCGATGGAGTCGCAAAAAAAGTATTCGCGCGCGTTTAGCTTCGAGTTCTTTCCGCCGAAGACCGACGAGGCACGCGCCAAGTTGCGCGAGACGACGCGTCAGCTGGCGCAGCTCAAGCCTGCGTTCTTTTCCGTCACCTACGGCGCCGGCGGCAGCACCCGCGCCGGAACCTACGAAACCGTAGCGGAGATCAGGCGGCAGGGACTCGCGGTGGCGCCGCATATCTCCTGCATCGGCGGGACGCGCGAAGGCATACGCGAACAGCTCGTCGCGTATCGCGCGCTCGGCATCGATCGCATCGTCGCGCTCGGCGGCGATACGCCGTCGGGAATGGCGGCCGGCGGCGAGTTCCGCTACGCCTATCAGCTGGTCGAGCTCATCCGCGCCGAGACCGGCGATCATTTCCACATCGAAGTCGCGGCATACCCGGAGACGCATCCGCGCAGCGATAGCCCGGCGGACGACCTGCGCTTTCTGAAACGCAAGTTTGACAGCGGTGCCGATTCGGCGCTGACGCAATATTTCTATAATCCCGATGCCTACTTTCGCATGGTCGATGATTGCGAGGCGCTGGGGATTCAAGCACCGATCGTGCCGGGCATCATGCCGATCACGAACTACAAGCAACTGGCGCGTTTTTCCGAGATGTGCGGCGCCGAGATTCCGCGCTGGATCCGCAAGCGCTTGGAGTCATTCGGCGATGACCTGGATTCGCTGCGCGCCTTCGGGCTCGATGTGACGACCGATCTGTGCGACCGCTTGCTCGCCGGCGGCGCCCCGGGGCTGCACTTCTATACACTGAACCGCGCCGGCGCCGCGTGCGTCATTTGGGAACGCCTCGGCTTGAGCTGAACCACGCGCAAGGCGCGCGCGTATACTCGGGCTGCATGCAACCGACCTATCCCGCGATCGAACCGTACCGCACGCACCGCTTGCCGGTGGACCCGCCGCATGTGTTGTACATCGAAGAGTGCGGCAACCCCACCGGCATACCGGTGTTGTTTCTTCATGGCGGTCCGGGCGCGGGTTGCGAACCGTATCACCGGCGCTTGTTCGATCCCGCGGCGTATCGCATCGTGCTGTTCGACCAGCGCGGGGCCGGGCGCTCGACGCCGCACGCGGCGCTCGAACACAACACGACCTGGGACTTGGTCGCCGACATCGAGCGCATCCGCACGCTGCTCGGTGTCGACCGCTGGCTGCTGTTCGGCGGCTCGTGGGGTTCGACGCTGGCGCTGGCTTACGCCGAGCGCCATCCGGAGCGCGTGCATGGACTCGTATTGCGCGGAATTTTTCTGTGCCGGCCGTGGGAAATCCGTTGGTTCTATCAAGAGGGTGCCAATCGCGTGTTCCCGGACTACTGGGAAGAATTCATCGCACCGATTCCCCATCCCGAGCGCGATGATTTGCTTCGCGCGCACTACCGGCGGCTGACCGGGACCGACGAAACGGCGCGCATGGAATGTGCGCGGGCGTGGTCGGTATGGGAGGGGCGCACCGCAACGCTGCGGCCGAACCAGGCGGTGGTGGATTTTTTTGCATCGCCGCATACGGCGCTGTCCCTGGCGCGCATCGAGTGTCATTACTTCGCGCACGACACGTTCCTCAAACCGAACCAGCTACTCGCTGATGCCACGCGGTTACGCGACATCCCTGGCATCATCGTGCACGGCCGCTACGACATCGTATGTCCGCTGGCAAACGCGTGGGATCTGCACCGCGCATGGCCGAGCGCCACGCTCGAGGTGGTCGCCGACGCCGGGCACTCAGCGGCCGAACCCGGCATCGCCGCCGCGCTGGTGCGCGCGACCGATACGATGCGCGATCGTCTCGCGCCGCGCTGATGGCGCTTTACGCGATCGGCGACGTGCAAGGCCAGTTCGACGCGCTGCAGGCGCTGTTGGCCAAGCTGCGGTTCGATCCGCGGTACGACGAGCTCTGGTTTACCGGCGACCTCGTGAACCGCGGGCCGCGCTCGCTCGAGGTGTTGCGCTTCGTTGCCGGTCTTGGTGCGCGTGCGGTCACCGTGCTCGGCAATCACGACCTGCATCTGCTGGCCGTCGCCAACGGTGCGCGGCCGATCGCACGGCGCGACACGCTGGCGCCGATCCTGGGCGCGGCCGATCGCGAGCCGCTGCTCGATTGGTTGCGTCGTCGACCGTTGTTGCATGTTGATACCGCGCGCGGCTGGGCGCTGGTGCATGCCGGATTGGTGCCGCAGTGGGGCATCGGCAACGCGCGTGCGCTCGCGGCCGAGGTGGAGGCGGTGCTATCCAGTCCACGGCACATCGAGCTGTATGCGCGCATGTACGGGGATGTGCCGGATCGCTGGGACGACACGCTTGAAGGCTATGACCGACTGCGCTTTATCGTTAACGTCTGCACCCGGCTACGCTATAGCGACCCATTGGGGCGTATCAATCTCGTGCACAAGGGTGCGCCCGGGACCCAACGCGAGCCGTGGGTTCCTTGGTTCAAGCTGCCGGGGCGCCTTAGCCGCTCGACGCGCATCGTCTTCGGCCATTGGTCGACCCTCGGACTGTATTCGGGAGATAACGTGCTCGGTCTCGACAGCGGATGCGTGTGGGGTGCTACGTTGACCGCGGCGCGCCTGGATGTCGATCCGCCCGCGTTCGTTACCGTCCCGTGCGAGCAGGGACAGCCTGTCGGTTCCTAGGGTGCAAATTTACAGACGGCCATGCACAATACAAAAGAGAGCGTTTACCCGATGACTTCCGACAAACATCACATCGAGATCGTGGTGCGAACTGCGTACATACCGGCGCAGTCGGCGCCGGAGAACAACCGTTACGTGTTCGCGTATACCATAACGATCACCAACTCCGGATCCATCCCCGCCAAGTTACTCACGCGCCATTGGGTGATCACCGACGCCAATGAGAAAACGCAGGAAGTGCGCGGCGAGGGCGTCGTGGGCGAGCAACCATACTTGGCCCCGGGGACGAGCTTCGAATATACCAGTGGGACGATTTTGGAAACGCCGGTTGGGGTAATGCGCGGCAGCTACCAAATGGTGGCCGATGACGGCACGCGCTTCGACGCACAGATCCCGGCGTTCACCCTGAGCGTGCCGCGCACGCTGCACTAGAAACTAGATATCCAGGTTGCTCACGAGCAGCGCGTTCTTCTCGATGAACTCGCGCCGCGGTTCGACCTGATCCCCCATTAGGGTGCTGAAGACCTCGCCGGCCGCGACGTCGTCGTCCGCATTGACGCGCAGCAGACGGCGCACCGCCGGGTCCATGGTCGTCTCCCAAAGCTGTTCCGGGTTCATCTCGCCGAGACCCTTGTAGCGTTGAATGCTTTGGCCGCGACGTGCCTCGGCAAGCAACCAGTCCAGCGCTGCATCAAAACCCGCGACACGCTCGGAACGCTCTCCTCGGTGAACCGTGGCGCCGCCTTCCAACAATTTCCCCAGGCGCTCGTAGAGTGAGCGCATACTCATGTACTCAGCCGATGCAAAAAACTCGATGTCGATGCGTGCGTGGGTCGTCGTGCCATGCTCGGTACGCGCGACATGAAGCTCGTGCAATTGATCGCGCGGACTGGCGGCTACGCTAACCACGTACGCCGCGCCGCTGGTGGTGTCGACGAGGCGCGCCTGCAACTCGCCGGCGAGCGTCTGTGTCGCGGTCTTGTCTTTGAGCAATGCGGCGTTAACCGTGCGAAGGTAGCCCAATTTTTGAATGACGCGCAGGTCATAGCGCCGAGACAGGCGCTTGAGTGACGACTGCACGGACAGATACTCGCGGCACAAGACCCCAAGCTCATTACCACTTAGCGCCTCGCCGTTCGCCAGTCTCAAGCTGGCGCCGTCGAGCGCAGTTTCGAGCAGGTAGTTCTGAAGTTCCGCGTCGTCTTTGATGTAGCGCTCTTGTTTGCCCTGCTTCACTTTGTAGAGCGGCGGCTGGGCGATATAGACATGGCCGCGACTGATCAGGGCACCCATCTGGCGATAGAAGAACGTCAGCAATAGTGTACGAATATGCGCGCCGTCGACGTCGGCGTCGGTCATGATGATCACGCGATGATATCGTAACTTACTGATATCAAACTCGTTTTCGCCTATTCCCGTTCCGAGCGCGGTGATCAACGTAGCAACTTCGGCGGACGACAACATGCGATCAAAGCGCGCTCGCTCCACGTTCAAAATTTTGCCTTTGAGTGGCAGCACGGCCTGGAATTTACGGTCGCGCGCCTGCTTGGCGGAACCACCGGCCGAATCGCCCTCGACAATGTAAAGCTCGCACAATGCCGGGTCACGTTCCTGGCAGTCGGCCAATTTGCCGGGCAGGCCCGCGAGATCCAGCGCCCCCTTGCGCCGCGTCATCTCGCGCGCCTTGCGCGCGGCTTCGCGCGCCCGCGCGGCTTCGATGATCTTGCTGGCGATCGCGCGCGCGTCTTGTGGGTTCTCGAGCAGGAATTCCTCGAGCTTCTCGTTGACGACCGATTCCACAACGCCCTTGACTTCCGACGAAACAAGCTTGTCTTTCGTCTGCGAGGAGAACTTGGGATCCGGTACCTTAACCGACAGCACTGCCGTCAACCCTTCGCGTGCGTCATCGCCGGTCGTGACGACCTTTTCCTTTTTGCCGAGGCCGGTGGTCTCGATGTAATGGTTAAGCGTGCGCGTCATGGCCGCGCGCAAGCCGGCGATATGGGTACCACCATCGCGCTGCGGGATGTTGTTGGTGTAGCAGTAGATATTCTCCTGATAGGAGTCGTTCCACTGCATACATAACTCGACAACAATCTTGCCGCGTTCGGCCGAGATGTAGATTGGCTTGGGATGCAACACGGTTTTGCTTCGATTTAAATGCTCGACGAACGCGGCGATGCCGCCGCGATACTCGAACACGTCTTCCTTGGCGGTGCGCTCGTCCCGAAGCGTGATGCGAATACCGGGATTGAGGAAGGACAGTTCGCGTAGCCGCTTCGCAAGCACATCGTATTGGAAGACCGTATTGGTAAAAATCGACGCGCTGGGCTGGAAATGTACCTCGGTACCTGTCTCGGATGTTTGACCGATCACAGCTAGCGGCGCTTCCGGCTCGCCGAGCCGATACCGCTGGCGGTGCACTTTACCTTCGCGCCGAATCGTGAGATCCAGCGTCTCGGATAGCGCGTTCACCACAGAAATACCCACGCCATGCAGTCCGCCGGAAACCTTGTACGAGTTCTGGTCGAATTTTCCGCCGGCGTGGAGCACGGTCATGATGACTTCCGCCGCCGACCGGCCCTCCTCGGGAATTATCCCGGTAGGGATTCCACGCCCGTTATCGGCAACGGTGATCGAGTCGTCGCTGTGGATAATGACTTTGATATCAGTACAAAAGCCGGCGAGTGCTTCATCGATGGAGTTATCGACTGCCTCAAAAACCATGTGGTGTAACCCGGTCCCGTCGTCGGTATCACCGATGTACATACCGGGACGTTTACGTACC
This sequence comes from Gammaproteobacteria bacterium, assembly GCA_046565865.1. Classification (GTDB taxonomy): domain Bacteria; phylum Pseudomonadota; class Gammaproteobacteria; order Acidiferrobacterales; family Sulfurifustaceae; genus JBKHXU01. Next base: position 22,061 of record JBKHXU010000159.1, read on the forward strand.
GCCTCCAGGCCCTTTAGCACCTGAATGCTGGAGGAGTCGTAGGCTGCGGGTTGGGGGGTTGGTTTAGAAGTCATTGCCTTATCCGTCGCTGATAATCGTCTGTTCCACGTGGAACTGTTAGAAGTGGCTCCACGTGGAACAATAACCTGCCCTATAGCCGCATTGGCATAATGATGTATCGGGTCGTATCGTCATTTGGGGCCCACAACACACAGCTACTATTGGCGTCATTGAGGCCCAGTTGGATCCTGTCCGAAGTGACGGCGTTAACCGCCTCCATTAAATAATTAACATTGAACCCAATTTCGAGACCCTCGCCGCGGTAGTCAGCGTCCATTTCCTCCACAGCCTCTTCTTGTTCCGGGTTGTGTGCGCTCACACTCAAAGTTCCACTATCGAGATTTAGTCGAACCCCCCGATACTTTTCGTTTGAAAGGATAGCGACTCGACCAAGCGCCTCTCGAAACACCATACGATCAAGTCCAACCGTCTTGCTTAGGCTCGCTGGTACGACCTTGGTGTAGTCGGGAAAGCGTCCATCAATCAACTTGGTAGTGAATATGACGCCGCCGTTGGTGCGCAACCGCAGGTGGTTTGGTGCAAGTTGCACTTCAACCACCTCATCGCTCATGTCCAACAAGCGCGCCATTTCGTGGATGCCTTTACGCGGTACAACGATCTGGCGAGCACCGATGGCGCTGGCTGCATCGGTTTCGCTTATCGCCATCCGGTGGCCATCGGTAGCGACAGCACGGGTTACTGTCGTTCCAAATTCCAGACACAGGCCATTTAAATAATAACGGACGTCCTGCTGCGCCATACAAAACTGTGTGCGCTCAAACAACGTTTTCAGAACGACCTGTTTCGCAGTGAGCGCTAACTCCCAAGCCGTCGTGTCGATCACCGGAAAATCCTTCGCCGCCAGGGTCTGCAACGTAAAGCGGCTCTTGCCGGCCTTGAGCAAGATCCTCTCGCCTTGCTTGGCAAGCGTTATGCTGCTGCCCTCGGGCAGCGCCCGGCAAATATCAAAAAGCTTTCGTGCCGGCACGGTGAACTCGGCCTCGCCGTCCCCCACCGCGACATCCGCGCTCATCTCAATCTCAAGATCGGTACCTGTAAGCGTCAGTCGTCCACCGGCTTGGCGCACCTTGATAAAGGACAGAATCGGCAATGTCTGCCGTCGCTCCACTACACCCGCCACCAAGCTAACGGGCTTCAGTAACTCATCGCGCGGTATTGTGATCTGCATCTTGGTTTAAGTTCGTTAAAAGAAATAGTTTGTAGTTTATGGTAATGACTATTAGGGGCAGCCTTTGTTGTGGATAGTGAAACTCTACTTTGGCTTTTCCGTATCGCCAGTCACCGTAAACTCTGTGCACAAAGGCTGGCAGCCTTGTGGACAGCGGTCGGATAACCCCGCGTACGCGAACGTGCGAAACCTTGTCCCCAAGACGCGCTCCCTTATCCCCACCTTACCCACAGGCTAGTTACGTGGTAAGTGTTCGAAGCAGATTATTGTAATCCTCTTGAACCCGCGGATCCTTGCTGCTGAGTTCTGCCACCTTACGACACGCGTGCAGCACCGTCGTGTGATCGCGCCCACCGAATGCCTCCCCTATCTCCGGGAGGCTGTGGTCGGTCAGCTCCTTCGACAGCGCCATGGCGATTTGTCGAGGTCGCGTGACTTGGCGCGAACGGCTTTTTGAGTGCAGGTCGGCGATGCGAATCTTGAAATACTCGGCCACGGTTTTCTGGATATTGTTCATAGTGACCAACCGTTCCTGAAAGCTAAGTAAATCCTTCAGGCTATCGCTAACAAGCGCGACATCGAGCGGTCTCCCTGTGAAGGATGCGCTAGCTAGTACCCGTCGCAATGCACCCTCCAATTCCCGCACATTGGAGCGCACCCGCTTAGCGATAAAAAACGCTACATCCTCTTGCAGCGCCGCGCCCTCTTGCCGCGCCTTATTAATCAAGATGGCCACCCGTGTTTCCAGCTCTGGCGGCTCGATGGACACCGTTAGCCCGGAAGCGAACCGGGAGATTAGCCGTTCTTCGACCCCAGTTAACTCTTTTGGAAACCGATCGGCTGTAATAATGACTTGGCGCCCAGACTCTACTAAGGCATTGAAAGTATGGAAAAATTCTTCCTGCGAGCGCTCTTTACCGACAAAAAACTGGATATCGTCAATGAGCAGCGCATCGAGTCCCCGGTAAAGTCGTTTGAAGTCATTAATGGTGTTGTGCTGCAGCGCCTTTACCATATCCGCCACGAATCGTTCCGAGTGCACGTACGCGATATTTGCCTCCGGGCGGTGGGTCAGCATATGGTTGCCCGCGGCCTGCATGAGATGCGTCTTGCCGAGCCCCACCCCGCCGTAGATGAACAACGGGTTATAGGCCACGCCCGGATTCTCACCGACTTGGCGTGCGGCGGCACGCGCGACCTGGTTCGATTTACCCTCGACATGGGTTGCGAAACTGAAGTCGGGATTGAGCCGACCCAAAACCGCCGCGCGGCGCTTGCTCGGATCCAGCACCGGACGCGGTACGCCAGTCGCGTCGCTCGCACGCCGAATCTGGCTCGATCCGACCTCGAGCGAGACCTGGCAGGCGTTACCGTTACCGTACTCCTTGACCAGTTCGCTGATGCGGTTGTGGAACCGCTCGCGCACCCACTCCATCACGAAACGGTTCGGCGCCAGCAGCCGGATCTGCTCACCTTCGTGCACGGCCTGCAGCGGCCGTATCCAGGTGTTGAACTGCTGTGCCGACAGCTCTTCTTCAAGCCGACCGAGGCACTTCTCCCAGAGCTTGGCAGGCGTCACGATGGATGATTCGGGTAATCAAAACGGGGACGGGCAGTCTAGCGGGTCGGCGTGTCGTTATCCACAGCCACTCGGCGGCGGCGTTTAAGCGCTAAACCCGGCGCTGCGTTATTGACAATGATGAATTAAAGGCAGTAAGTTGCCGCCCCCTGATACCCCGACCCGGACAACCGGGTTACGCAAAGCGAGGCCGACAAATGAAACGCACCTATCAACCGAGCGTGTTGAAACGCAAACGCACGCACGGCTTTCGCGCGCGCATGCGCACCGTCGGCGGGCGCGCCGTGCTTAAGGCCCGCCGCGCGAAAGGTCGGCACCGCCTTAGCGCCTGACAGGTGTCGCCCGCCCGCTTCGGGCTCCCACGATCTCAGCGGCTGCTTCGGCCAAGCGATTTCGAGGCGGTGCTGCGCGGCGGACGGCGGACGCGCGACGCGTACTTCACGGTGGCGGCCCGGGCGAACGACGCGAGCCACGCCCGTTTGGGCGTTACCGTATCCCGCCGCACCTCGCCGCGGGCTGTTGTCCGTAATCGAATCAAGCGCCAAATCCGCGAATCGTTCCGTGTGGCAAAATCGGATCTGCCGGGTATCGATATCGTGGTAGTCGCCAACGGCCCCGCGGCCGCCGCCCCCAATCTTGAACTCAAACGATCGCTGATAAAGTTGCTGCAAAACATTTCGGAACTATGCAGACCTTCCTAATCTCCCTGGTGCGCGGGTACCGCTACTGGATCAGTCCCTTGATCGGCCGGCACTGCCGCTTTTATCCCACGTGCTCCGAATACGCCGCCGACGCCATCGCGACACACGGCGTCGGGCGCGGCCTGCTGTTGGCGCTGCGCCGCCTCGCGCGCTGCCATCCCTGGCAGCGGGGCGGCGTCGATCCGGTGCCGCGTGCAACCCATCACGAATGCGACCACCATGGATAATCCCCGCATCATTCTTTATTTCGCCCTGGGCTTGATCCTGTTGATGCTATGGCAGGCGTGGGAGCAAGAGCGTGCCCCCGCGCCGGCGCCCATAGCCGCGACCGCCCCGGCGCCCGCGGGTGCGCCCGACGCCGCCGTGCCGACACCGCCGCCCGCCGCGGGCGCGGCGCCGGTCGCCTCGGCTATATCGGGAACGGAGGTTTTGGGCCGCGGCCAACGCGTCGTGGTCGTGACCGATCTCGTGCGCGCCGAGATCGATACCCTGGGCGGCGACCTACGCGCCCTGTACTTACTGAAGCACCCGGTGTCGGTCGACAAGCCGAACGAGCCGTTCGCGCTGCTCAAGGACGGCAAGGACGAGCTGCTGGTCGCGCGTTCCGGCCTCATCGGTCATGGCCGCGCCTACCCCACGCACCACACGCGCTTCGACGCCGCTAACACCGAATACCGCATGGCGGACACCGCGCAGCAACTGCGCGTACCGCTCACCTGGCGCGCGCCCGACGGCACGCGCTATACCAAGACCTACATTTTCCACCGCGACAGCTACGTCATCGACACCGAGTTCCGCGTCGACAACCGTGGCGCGCAACCGTGGGCCGGTTATCTCTACGCGCAGTTCGTGCGCTCGCACGTGGACGAGCCGGGCATCTTCGCGGTGCCGACGTACACCGGCGGTGCGTACTACACACCGGACGAGAAGTACCAAAAGATTTCGCTCAGCGACATGGCGGCGAAGCCGTTCAAGCGCGAGACCACCGGCGGTTGGGTGGCGATGCTGCAGCATTACTTCGTCGGCGCGTGGTTGCCGGCGCCGGATGCCAAGAGCGAGTTCTATACCGAGGTGCTGCCGGGGCAACGCTACGTTATCGGTCTCAAGGGATTGACGCCGGTTGAGGTGGCGCCCGGCGCGAGCGGCACCTTGACGACCCGCCTATACGCCGGCCCGAAAGAGCATCGACGGCTCGAGAAACTCGCCGATGGGTTGGAGCTTACCGTCGATTATGGCTGGCTCACGGTTATCTCGGCGCCGCTGTTTTGGATCCTCGATTGGATTCATGGTTGGGTCGGCAACTGGGGCTGGGCGATCGTGATCCTGACGCTGCTGATCAAGCTCGCCTTCTATCCGCTCTCGGCCGCGAGCTACAAATCGATGGCGCACATGAAAAAAGTGCAGCCGAAGTTGGCCGCGATCAAGGAGCGCTATGGCGACGATCGGCAGAAGTTGAATCAGGCGATGATGGAGCTGTACAAAACCGAAAAGATCAATCCGCTCGGCGGCTGCCTGCCGATCCTGATCCAGATTCCGGTGTTCATCGCGCTCTATTGGGTGCTGCTGGAAAGCGTCGAGATGCGCCAAGCGCCGTTCGTGCTGTGGCTGCGCGATCTGTCGAGCCCCGACCCGTACTACGTGTTGCCGTTGATCATGGGTGTGACCATGTACATCCAACAATGGCTCAACCCGCAACCGATCGATCCGGTGCAAAAGAAAGTGTTCATGATTCTGCCGGTCGCATTCACCGTATTCTTCGTGTTCTTCCCCGCGGGCCTGGTGCTGTACTGGGTGGTGAATAACATTCTCTCCATCGCGCAGCAGTGGCAGATCACGCGCATGATCGAGGGCCAGACCAAGTAACGCCGCCGTGGCGACCGCGCCTACCATCGTCGCGCTCGCCACCCCGCCCGGCATCGGCGGCGTCGCCGTCGTTCGCGTCTCCGGCTCCAACGCACCCACGATCGCCCGCGCGCTGCTCGGTGACTTGCCATCGCCACGGCGCGCGCACTATGGCCGCTTCCGCGACGCCGCCGGCCAGACCATCGATCACGGCATCGCGCTGTATTTCCCCGCGCCGCATTCATTCACCGGCGAAGACGTGCTCGAGTTGCACGCGCACGGCGCGCCGATCGTGGTCGATCTGCTGATCCAACGCATCGTCGCGCTCGGCGCGCGCCTGGCGCGGCCCGGGGAATTTTCCGAGCGCGCGTTTTTAAACGGCAAGCTCGACCTGGCGCAGCTCGAAGCGATCGCCGATCTCATCAGCGCGCAATCCGAAGCCGCCGCGCGCGGCGCGTTGCGTTCGCTCGAGGGCGAGTTTTCGCGCCGCGTGCACGCGCTGGTCGAGGAGCTGACGCGGTTGCGCATGTACATCGAAGCCGCGATCGACTTTCCGGAAGAGGAGATCGACTTTCTTGCCGACGCCCGCATCGCAAACGCGCTCGAAACGCTCACGCAGTCGCTCAACGCGCTCAACGACGCCGCGCACCAAGGCGTGCTGCTCAACAGCGGCATGACCGTCGTGCTCGTCGGCGCGCCCAACGTCGGCAAGTCGAGCCTGCTCAACGCGCTGTCCGGCACCGATACCGCCATCGTCAGCGACACGCCCGGCACCACGCGCGATATCGTGCGCGCGCCGCTCAACATCGACGGCCTGCCGCTGCACGTGCTCGACACCGCGGGCCTGCGCGCCAGCGACGACGCGATCGAGCGTGAGGGCATGGCCCGCGCACGCGCGGCGATGACGCGCGCGGACCGCGTGCTGCTGGTGCTCGATGATCGCGCGCCAGCGACGACGCACGCGCACGAACGCGCGCAACTGCCGCCGTCGATCCCGTGCACGCTCGTGTACAACAAGATCGATCTCACCGGGCGCGCGCCCGGTGTCGTGCCCGGGCCCGAACCGGCAATCGCCATCTCGGCCACGAGCGGCGCCGGCATCGATGCATTGCGCGAACACTTAAAGCAATGCATGGGCTACCAACCGGCCGGCGAAGGAACATTCATCGCACGCCGGCGCCACCTAGAGGCGATCGGGCGCGCCCACGCGCACGTCGATCAGGCGCACGCGCAGCTTGCGCAGCACAAGGCGGGGGAGTTAGTGGCCGAAGAACTGCGTCGCGCGCAGCAAGCACTCGGCGAGATCACCGGCGCGGTCACGCCGGAAGATTTGCTGGAACGAATCTTCGCGAGCTTTTGTATCGGAAAGTAAGTTACGCCGCCGGCCCGAAGTCGCGCACCGCGCGTGTCAGCGCGGGTAAATGATCGCGCGTCGGCGCCGAGGCGTAACGCAGCGCAATGTAATGGCGCGTGATATCCGCTATCGCCGCAGCGAGATCGGGTCGCGCTTGTCGGCAGCGCTCGGCAAATGCGAGCGGTCCTTCGGCCGGTAACCGCGCGACGCCGATGGCGGCACACTTGCGGCAAAACCGCGCGTACGCGCGCGCCGCCGGGTCGTGAGGCTCGCGCCGCCGGCCGTGATACAACGCATACAGGACAATACATACCCCCACGCCGAGCACCATCGCCAGCAGCGCGTGGTCCGATAGGCGCAGCCGCGCGAGCAGCTGCGCGCGCCGCGCATCGTCGTAACCGCTGACCCAGCGGTACCAGGAAAGGTTGGCGTAGTCCCACACCAGGCGCGTGCGCAGCCACGCATGCTCGAACCAACCGAGCGCGACCAAACGTTGCAGCATCTCCGCCGACAATGCATTGGCATCGACGCCTTGCGCCTGCAACCGACGCACGCCATCGATGCCGTGCTCGATGCGTTCCGGCGCCACCGCCGCGGTCGGATCCACGCGCTGCCAGCCGCGCCCCGGTAGCCACACCTCGGCCCACGCGTGCGCGTCGGCCTGGCGCACGATGAAGTAGTTGCCCGCCGGGTTGTACGTTCCGCCCTGGTACCCCGCGACCACGCGGCTCGGGATGCCGGCGGCGCGCATGAGGGTTACGAACGCGCTCGCGTAGTGCTCGCAGAATCCGCGCCGCGTCTCGAACAAAAACGCATCGACCGGATCGCGCCCGAGCAGTGGTGGATTCAATGTGTACACGAAGGGCTCGGTGCGAAAATGGTTGAGCGCCGCCCGTACCACATCGTCGGCACCCGGCGCCGCCGTGCGCCAACCATCGGCCAGCGCACGCACGCGCTCGCTCGTTGCGCGCGGTAGCCGCAGCGCCCGCGCCCGTTCCAGCTCGGCCAGTGTGCCCGTCTGATATTGCGGGTAGGACACGACCTCGTAACTAAAACGCTCGTGTAGCGGTTGGCGCCGCAGCAGCACATGCCCCGGCACGAGGCGCGCGTCGGATGGCGCCTGCGCCGGTAGATCGAGCGCATACAGCCAATTGTTGTCGTGCGGTTCGAGCACGATCTGATAGCGGACCGGCGCCGCGCGCGGCACCAGCGCGGTATCGGCGCCAAGCGGCGGCAGCCCGGCGCGCCAGGTCTCGCCGTCGGTGTCCCATAGTACGAGGTCACGCCAATAGAGCGCGGCCGCAGGCGGCGGCGGGCCGACCATGCTCGCGCGAAACGCGGGTTCGGCGGACTCCACCAAGCGCTGCACGCTCCCCGGGCGCATCACCTCCGACATCCCGGTCCGGCCGCTGGCATCCGGCGCCGGCATGCCCCAGAGCGCGCCGCTTAAACGCGGAAATAGAAAATACAGCACCAGCATGATCGGCAGCGCCTGAACGAGCAGCGTCGCCGAAATTCGCAGCGTCGCGCGCGCACCGAGCGGCGCGTGGCGCCCGAGCTGTAACAGCGCCGTGCTGATAAGCGCTGCCGCCGCTTGGCGCCGATACCGCGCTGGTGCCGCGCGCGGCGCCGGTCCGCTACCAGATCGTGCTCGAACCGCACGACAACAACTGGCTGTATGCGCTCGATCTACCGGCGCAGGC
>JBKHXU010000160.1:0-16611 GCA_046565865.1 Gammaproteobacteria bacterium
CTGTACGCCGAGTTCCGCGACTTCTTTCCGAAGAACGCGGTCGAGTATTTCGTGTCGTATTACGACTACTACCAGCCCGAGGCCTACGTGCCGTCGAGCGATACCTTTATAGAGAAGGACGCCTCGATCAACGAGCACATCGAGCAGATGCGGCTGTCCGCGACCAAGGCGTTGCTGGAGCGGCCCGACGCCATCATCGTCGCGACCGTGTCCGCGATTTATGGCTTGGGTGACCCGGTTGCGTATCACGACATGATCCTGCACTTGAAGCGCGGCGCGGTGATGGAGCAGCGCGCAATCCTGAAGCGCCTGGCCGAGATGCAGTACACGCGCAACGACATTGAACTCAAGCGCGGCACGTTTCGCGTGCACGGCGACGTCATCGATATCTTCCCCGCCGAGTCGGAGCGCCTGGCGGTGCGCGTCGAGTTGTTCGGCGACGATATCGAAAGCCTTACCGAATTTGACCCACTCACCGGCGAGACTTCCGAACCGCTGACGCGCGCGACGATCTATCCCAAGACCCACTACGTCACCGGCCGTGAGACGCTGCTCAAGGCCATTGACCAGATCAAGGAAGACCTGCGCGTGCGCCTGGCCGAGCTGCACGATGCGGGCAAACTGGTGGAGGCGCAGCGGCTGCAGAGCCGCACGCTGTACGATCTCGAAATGATGCGCGAGGTGGGTTACTGCGCTGGCATCGAAAATTACTCGCGCTATCTCTCCGGCCGCAAACCGGGCGAGCCACCGCCGACCTTAATCGATTACCTGCCGGACAACGCGCTCATGATCATCGATGAGAGCCACGTCACCATTCCGCAGCTCGGCGGCATGTACAAGGGTGACCGCTCGCGTAAAGAGACGCTGGTGGAATACGGGTTCCGCCTGCCGTCGGCGCTCGACAACCGGCCGCTGCGCTTTGAGGAGTTCGAGCGGCTCATGCCGCAGACGATCTTCGTGTCGGCGACGCCAGGCCCGTATGAAAGCACGCGCACGCAGACGGTGATCGACCAAGTGGTGCGCCCGACCGGGCTCGTCGATCCCGACGTGGAGGTGCGGCCGGTGGCGGCGCAGGTCGACGATCTGCTTTCCGAAATACGCCTGCGCGTCGCGGCGAACGAGCGCGTGCTGGTCACCACGCTGACCAAGCGCATGGCCGAGGACCTGACCGAATACTTGTTCGAACACGACGTCAAAGTGCGTTATCTGCATTCGGATATCGAGACCGTCGAGCGCGCCGAGATCATTCGTGACTTGCGTGCCGGCGTGTTCGACGTACTGGTCGGCATCAATTTATTGCGCGAGGGTTTGGATCTGCCCGAGGTGTCATTGGTCGCGATCCTCGACGCCGACAAAGAAGGTTTTCTGCGCTCAACGCGTTCGCTGATTCAAACGATCGGCCGCGCCGCACGGCACATCAACGGACGTGTGATCCTCTACGCCGATCGCATTACCGACTCCATGCGCGCTGCGCTCGACGAAACCGAACGCCGCCGCCAAAAACAATTGGCCTACAACGCGGCCCACGGCATCACGCCGCGCGGCGTGGTGAAGGCGGTGAAGGAGATCATCGACGGCGTGCATTCACAGCGTTACCCGACAAAGAGCGGGCGCGGGGCGAGGGGGCAGCTCGAAGCGGCCGAGGACGCCGCGGCCTACGCGGCCATGTCGGCCGACGCCCTGGCCAAGCTACTGAACCGTCTCGAAAAGCAAATGCATCAGCACGCGCGCAACCTGGAATTCGAGCAGGCCGCGGCGTTGCGCGACAAAATCCGCACCCTGCGCGACCGCAGTTTCGGCCTATTGGCCGGGGGTCGGCGCTAGCGGCTTCTTGCAGCGATCTGCCAGGTGCCGTAGGGGCGTGCCGTGGCGAGCGAGTTGAAAAAACACCGTGGGTGGTGATTTTTCAGCGAAATGCCCGGTCCGCCTGCCGCGGCCGGCAACCCCCAGCGGCCGCACTATACTCAACCCTACGTGACTCGTTTTCTGCCCGGGACGGCGCCAAACCCTGGTTCGTTTTTATGAGAGGTTATGTATGAAAAGCGTCGTCGTCTCTTTGCTAACTACACTTTGCCTTTTGTGCACCGCGCACGCGGCGTCGCCGACACTTACCTGGGCCGGCTGCGGCATTTCGAAAAGCGCCTTTATGGCCGAAATGGCCGCGGCGTATAAGAAGAAAACCGGCATCGAGATCGATCTGCGCGGCGGCGGCGCGACCAAGGGCATTCGTCAGGTCGCTTCGGGCGAGGTCAAGATAGGCGGTACTTGCCGGCATGTGCTCGACAATCCACAGACGATGAGCACGGTCCCGGAGGAGCGGCGGGTGCAGCTGACGCCGGTGGGCTGGGATGCGCTCGCCGTCATCGTGCACAAGGACAACCCCGTCGACGGCATCAGTCTCGATCAGCTGCGCGCTGTGTATCTCGGCAAGATCACGAACTGGAAGCAGTTGGGCGGTAAGGACGCGCCGCTCGAGCTCTACGTGCGCAAGGGGAAAATCTCCGGTGTCGGGCGCACGCTGCGCGAGCTCGTATTCAACGACTACGACATCGAGTTCGTCGCGACGCACGTGGTCGATTCGACCGGACCGCTGGAGCGCGCCATCCCGGAGAATCCCAACGGCATCGGCACCACCGGGATATCCAGCGCGCGCAAGCTGGCCGGCAAGGCGAAGATTCTCAAGCTCAACGGCAAGGAGCCGACCTACGCGAACATCAAGAGCGGTGAGTATCTGCTCTATCGTCCTTTATATATGGTCACGCACATGCAAAGCGACGACCCCGAGGTAAAGCGGTTCCGCGATTTCGTAATGAGCAGCGAGGGCAAGCAGGTAATGCGCGACGTGGGCACGGTGCCGTACGCGGACGCCATTCATCTGTGGCTCAAATACCTCGACCAGCAAAATCGCGCCATAGCGACCATGCACGCGCGCGGCAACGAGACCACCAAGATTCGCTGACAGTCCGCGCTTGTTCGGCGGTGGGCGGCTGTGTTACGTTTCGCGGCCTCCCGCCCGTCGCCGCATTGGCCGTCACGGCGGTGGGCGGATGAACAGGCGCGTAGCTCAGTGGTAGAGCACTACCTTGACATGGTAGTGGTCGGTGGTTCGATCCCACTCGCGCCTACCAATTTTTTCGAGGTCACGCGCTAGCCGTTTCACGCAATGCCCGTGTAAGCCCATGCGGCCGCTCGTAGAGGTCGCCACTGACTGAGGGGTCTTCGATGCCCGTCATTACCCTGCCGGATGGCAGTCAACGCAGTTATCCCAATCCGCTGACGATTGCTGAGATCGCCGCCGACATCGGTCCGGGGCTGGCCAAGGCCGCGCTCGCCGGGCGCGTCGACGGCAAGCTGGTCGATACGTCGCACATCGTCGATCGCGACGCGCGCATCGCCATCGTCACCGACCGTGATGCCGATGGTGTCGAAGTGTTGCGGCACTCCACGGCGCATCTCCTGGCGCACGCGGTGAAAGAGCTGTTCCCCGAGGCGCAAGTGACGATCGGCCCCGTTATCGAAGACGGGTTCTACTACGACTTTGTGTTCCCGCGTGGTTTTACGGACGAGGACTTGGCACGCATCGAGGCGCGCATGCAGGAGATCGCCAAGCGCGATCATCCGGTGAACCGCAGTGTCATGCCGCGCAACGAGGCCATCGCGTTTTTCCGCAAGCAGGGCGAGGAGTACAAGGCGCGCATCATCGAGGCGATCCCGGCTAACGAAAATATTTCGCTTTACCGCCAGGGCGAGTTCATCGATCTATGCCGCGGCCCGCACGTGCCGAGCACGGGCAAGCTCAAGGCGTTCAAGCTCACCAAGGTGGCCGGCGCCTACTGGCGCGGCGACCCGCGCAATGAAATGTTGCAGCGCATCTACGGCACGGCGTGGCCGAACAAAGATGCGCTCGATGCGTATCTGCATCGCATCGCCGAGGCCGAGAAGCGTGATCATCGCAAGCTTGGGCGCAGCCTCGATCTGTTTCACATGCAGGAAGAGGCGCCGGGCATGGTGTTCTGGCACGACCACGGCTGGCGCGTGTATCAGACGATCGTGCACTACATCAGCGGGCTGCTGCGTGAGCACGGCTATAAGGAAATTCGCACGCCCCAGCTCATCGATCGGTCGCTGTGGGAAAAGTCCGGGCACTGGGAAAAGTTTCACAACGAGATGTTCGTGACCGAATCGGAGAAACGGCTGTACGCCGTGAAACCGATGAACTGCCCGGCCCACATTCAAATTTATAACCAGGGCCTAAAGAGCTATCGCGATCTGCCGTTGCGGTTGGCGGAGTTCGGCTCGTGCCATCGGAACGAACAGTCGGGGGCACTGCATGGCCTGCTGCGGCTGCGCCATTTCGTGCAGGACGACGCACATATCTTCTGTACTGAAGATCAGATGCTAGGCGAGGTGTCGGCGTTCATCGACTTGCTGCATCAGGTGTATCGCCACTTCGGCTTTAGCGACATCCAGTATCGGCTGTCCACGCGCCCGGCGAATCGCATCGGGTCGGATGCCATTTGGGACAAGGCCGAGCACGCGTTGGAGCATGCGCTCAACGCCAAGGGTCTTAAGTGGGACCTGCAGCCGGGGGAGGGGGCGTTTTATGGCCCCAAGATCGAGTTCTCGCTCAAGGACAGCCTGGGCCGAGTATGGCAGTGCGGGACCATCCAAGTGGATTTCTCCATGCCCGAACGGCTGGGCGCGACCTATGTCGCTGAAGACGGGTCCAAGCGCGTCCCCGTCATGCTGCATCGGGCCATTCTGGGCTCGCTCGAACGTTTCATCGGCATACTTATAGAGGAATACGCGGGCGCATTCCCGCCTTGGCTGGCCCCGGTCCAAGCCGTGGTAATGACCATTACGGATCAACAGCATGAGGCGGCGAACGCGATTGCGAAGACATTGCGCAATCTCGGCCTGCGGATCGAAACTGACTTGAGAAACGAAAAAATTGGCTTTAAAATCCGCGAACATACGTTGCAGCGCATTCCGTATTTGCTCGTCATCGGCAAACGTGAGGCGCTCGACGGTACCCTAGCCGTGCGCACGCGTAAGGGTGAGGACTTGGGTGTCATGACACCCGCGGCATTCGCCGAGCGCCTCGCCCTCGAGACCGCGACCCAGGTCGCGGACGATCACGCGGGCCGCGGCGTTAATATTTTGGAGGACGTCAAACATCGCTCTGGATAAAGAGTTACGCATCAACGGACGGATCAACGCCCCGCGCGTCCGTCTGATCGGTAGCGACGGCCAGCAGATCGGAATCGTTCCTACACAAGAAGCGTTGCGTAAGGCCGAAGAAGCGGAGCTCGATTTGGTTGAGATTTCCCCGCAAGCCTCCCCGCCCGTTTGCCGGATCATGAACTACGGCAAGTTTCAGTACGAGGAGAGCAAGCGGCGGCATGCGGCCAAGAAAAAGCAGAAGCAGATTCAGGTCAAGGAAGTTAAGTTTCGTCCCGGGACGGACATTGGAGATTATCAGGTCAAACTACGCAACCTGATACGTTTCCTCGAGAACGGGGACAAGGCCAAGATCACACTGCGGTTCCGTGGTCGTGAAATGGCGCACCAGGAACTCGGCATGCAGTTGTTGAAGCGCGTCGAGGCCGACCTGAAGGACTACGGAGCCGTAGAGCAGTTTCCGCGGCTCGAGGGTCGGCAGATGGTGATGATCATCGGTCCCCATAAACGTTAACTGTAGTGCGCCGCCAATGCGGGTCAGCACGAGAATGCGGAGTATTGGAAATGCCGAAGTTGAAGACCAATCGAGCCGCTGCCAAGCGGTTCAAGAAGACCGCGAGCGGCGGCTTCAAGCGGGCGCGCTCACATCTGCGCCACATCCTCACCAAGAAAAGCGCCAAGCGTAAGCGTCACCTGCGCGGCACGACCATGGTGCATGCGTCCGATCGTCATCTGATCGCGCGCATGCTGCCGCACTCGTAAGGAGGCTGAGCCATGCCACGTGTAAAACGCGGAGTCACCGCCCACGCGCGCCACAAAAAGGTTCTAGGCCGCGCCAAGGGTTACTACAACGCCCGCCGCAAAACCATCAAGGCCGCCAAACAGGCGGTGATGAAGGCCGGGCAGTACGCGTATCGCGATCGGCGCGTGCGTAAGCGCGAGTTCCGCGCGCTGTGGATCGCGCGCATCAACGCCGGCGCCCGCGAGTGCGGGTTGTCCTACAGCCGCTTTATGAATGGCTTGAAGAAGGCCGCGATCGAGGTCGACCGCAAGATCCTGGCCGACATCGCGGTGCATGACAAAAAGACGTTCGCCACCTTGGCGGACAAGGCGCGCGCGGCGCTCGCTGCGTAGTCGTCCATCGCATCGGGCATAAGAAAATCTCTCCGTTGGGGGCAAGTATCTGCCATCCATGGCGATACGTTTCGACTTCAATGGGCCCCAGCCCGGCCTTCCATGGCCGGGCGTTCGCCGGCGCGAAGACACGGTAAGTGTCTTCGCGAAATCTCCGGCTCACCCCTATTTTTTATTTCCACCTCGGAATCGAACGTGTCGGTGAGTACTGATTCGTTGCAGGAACAGCTTGCGCAATTGCTGGCGCAGGCCGAGCAAGCCACCGCGGCCGCCGCTGACGTTGCGGCGGTTGAAGCGCTGCGCGTGCAGTACCTCGGCAAAAAGGGGCTGTTGACCGAGCAACTGAAGCGGCTCGGTGGGCTCTCGGCGGAAGATCGTCCGCGCGTCGGCAAATGGGTGAACGATGCCAAGGAGCGGTTGACGGAGACCTTGCGCCTGCGCAAAGACGCGCTCGAACACAGTGCGCGCGATCAGCAGCTCGCCCGCGAGCGTATCGACGTGACGTTGCCGGGTCGTGGATTGCGCGTCGGCGGACCGCACCCCATTACGCATACGCTCGAACGCATGGAGGCGATTCTGCACAGCATGGGTTTCGCCAGCGTCGAAGGCCCCGAGATCGAGGACGACTATCACAACTTCGAGGCGCTCAACATCCCGGCCGATCATCCGGCGCGGGCGATGCACGATACGTTTTACTTCGACGCGCATCGATTGCTGCGCACGCATACGTCGCCGGTGCAAATCCGTTATATGGAACAGCACAAACCGCCGGTGCGCATCATCTCCGCCGGCCGCGTGTACCGCTGCGACTCGGATGTGACGCACACCCCGATGTTTCACCAGATCGAAGGGTTGATGATCGATGAGGGCGTCAGCTTCGCGCACCTCAAAGGCGTGTTGCAGGAGTTCCTCGCGCAGTTTTTTGAGCGCGATCTGCGACTGCGCTTCCGACCGTCGTATTTTCCATTCACCGAGCCATCGGCCGAAGTCGACATCGGATGCGTCATCTGCGGCGGCAGCGGTTGCCGGGTATGCAAGCACACGGGTTGGCTGGAGGTGCTCGGCTGCGGCATGGTGCATCCGAACGTGTTCGGTCACGTCGGCATCGACAGTGAGCGCTACACCGGATTCGCTTTTGGTCTTGGCGTCGAGCGTTTGACCATGCTGCGCTATGGCGTGAACGATCTGCGCTTGTTCTACGAAAACGATATCCGCTTCCTGCAGCAGTTCCGCTAACGGCAGCCAATGAAAATCAGTGATCAATGGTTGCGCGAATGGGTCGCGCCGCGGCTCGACGCTCAAGGGCTGGCTGATCGCCTCACGCGCGCCGGCCTTGAGGTCGCATCGCTTCAGCCGGCGTTGCCGCCGCTCGCCAATATTGTGGTCGGTGTAGTGGAAACGCTGACCCCGCATCCGCAGGCGCAACGACTGAATGTTTGCGAAGTGGGTGTCGGCAACAAGCGCAAACTGCAAATCGTTTGTGGCGCGCCAAACGTTGCGCCGGGAACGCGCGCGCCGGTGGCGCTGGTCGGGGCCATTATCGCGGGCGGCAGGCGCATCGAGCGCGCCTCGATCCAGGGCGTCGAATCCGAGGGCATGTTGTGTTCCGCGGCGGAGCTGGGTCTTGACGACGACGCGAGCGGCTTGCTCGTGCTCGACACAGCCGCGCGCGCCGGTACGCCGCTCGGAGAATATCTCGGCAGCGACTGGGTTTACGAGATCGACCTTACGCCCAACCGCGGCGATTGCCTGAGTGTGCTTGGCCTCGCGCGCGAAGTGGCGGCACTAACAGGGGCGAAACTTAAGGCCCGTCGTACGCCGCGCACGCGCGTGGCCATCCGAGATCGACGGACGGTCCGCGTCCGCGCCGCCGGCGATTGCCCGCGCTACACCGGCCGCGTGATTCGTGGCATACGACCAGACGCGCGCACGCCGATATGGATGCGCGAACGCCTGCGTCGCGCCGGCATACGCACCATCCTTCCGGTTGTGGATGTCATGAACTATGTGATGCTGGAACTCGGGCAACCGATGCACGCGTTCGATCTCGACAAGCTGGACGGCGGCATCACCGTGCGGCCGGCGGCTCAAGGCGAGACGATTGTGCTGCTCGATGGCAAGACCGTGCAACCGCCGGCGGGGAGCTTGCTCATCGCCGACAACGCGCGGGCCCTGGCACTGGCCGGTGTGATGGGCGGCGCGGACTCCGGGGTTGGTGCACAGACACAGAGTATTTTTCTCGAAAGTGCGTATTTTCGCTCTCAGGTCGTCGCGCGCAGCGCGCGCTCGCTGGGCTTGCAGACCGAATCGTCGCAGCGATTCGAGCGCGGGGTCGACCCGGCGTTGGCGCGGACGGCGTTGGAGCGGGCGACGCAACTGGTGTTGCAAATTGCCGGCGGTCGGGCCGGCCCGATCGTCGAAACGAGTTCCGTGCGGCATTTGCCGAAGCCCGCGAGTATCGAGCTGCGTGCCGGTCGTGTCGAAAGCCTGCTCGGTGCACCGATGCCATCGAAACAAATCGAAACGACGCTGAAACGCCTGGCGATGACTCTCCAAAAAATGCCGGGCGGCTGGCGCGCGCGCCCGCCGTCGTATCGATTCGACCTGGCGCTCGAGGCCGATCTGATCGAAGAGCTGGCGCGGGTGCAGGGCTACGAACATCTACCAGCGCGGTTGCCGACCTGGGTCGCCAGCGCGCGTCCGGCCCCGGAAACCCGGATCGACGTTTCGCGGCTGCGCGCCGCGCTCGTGGACCGCGACTACCAGGAGGTGGTCACCTACAGTTTCGTCGACGCCAAACTCCAGAGCGCCGTCGATCCCGAAACGACGCCCTGGCGTTTAGCCAACCCGATCAGCGCCGAAATGGCGGTCATGCGCACAAGTCTCTGGCCCGGCCTGCTGCAAACCGTTGCCTACAACCAGAATCGGCAGCAGTCGCGACTGCGTCTATTCGAGATCGGTCGTCGGTTTCGACCCGATGGGAACGACGTGGCGCAGGAGCCGGTGCTGGCCGGTGTGGTAACGGGTGCGGTATGGCCCGAACAGTGGGGCGCCGCGACACGCGCCGCCGACTTTTACGACGTGAAGGCCGATATTGAGGCGCTATTCGGTTTGGGCGGGCGCGGAGTGCGCTTTGCCAGGGGACGACATGCGGCGCTGCATCCGGGCCAAACTGCTGCTATACATTGCGGGGAAGAGTGCGTGGGTTATCTGGGCACGGCGCATCCGTTGCTGGCCGCGTCGCAAGGGCTGACGGCGCCGGTGGTGTTGTTTGAACTGCGCCTGGCGGCGCTCACTATCCGGGTAATGCCGCGGTTTCGGGAAATCTCGCGTTTCCCGGCGATTCGGCGCGACCTGGCGGTGGTAGTGGGTGCGGATATTGAGGCGCAGGCGGTGCTCGATCGAGCAGCGGCGGCTGCCGGGGAATTGCTGACAAAGTTGGAGCTATTTGACGAATATCGTGGCGAAGGTATTGATTCGGGAAGAAAAAGTTTGGCGATGGGCTTGACCTTGCAGGATTCTTCGCGCACCCTTAACGAAGCAGAGGTGGATGAAATAATTGGGAGAATCATCGCGGTTCTACAACGCGATCTGGGGGCGCAACTGCGGTAAAGCCCCCGTCGAGAACAACCATTCAGGACGACAACGATTATGGCGTTGACCAAGGCAGATCTAGCGGAAAGCCTGTTTAACGAGCTCGGGCTCAATAAGCGGGAGGCGAAGGAGTTCGTCGAGCTGTTTTTCGAAAAAATCCGGGCGGCGCTGGTGAACGGGGAGCACGTCAAACTATCCGGATTCGGCAATTTCGGGCTGCGGCACAAGAACTCGCGGCCGGGGCGCAACCCCAAGACCGGCGAGGAAATCCCGATTACGGCGCGGCGGGTGGTCACCTTTCGCGCCAGTCACAAACTGAAGGAGCGGGTGGAGCGCAACGCCCGACTGCACCCCGAAAAAATCGCCCAAGCCAATAAGACCAATAACCAGGCCGAAGTGAATGCTTGACCCGGCGGACAACCTAGAACTTCCTTCCATACCCAGCAAACGCTACTTCACCATCGGTGAAGTGAGCGACCTGTGCGCGGTGAAGCCGCACGTCCTTCGATATTGGGAGCAGGAATTTCCGCAGCTCAAGCCGGTCAAGCGGCGCGGTAATCGGCGGTACTACCAGCGGCATGATGTGGTGCTGATTCGCCAGATTCGCAACCTGCTGTATATCGAAGGCTTCACCATCAGCGGTGCACGCAACAAGCTCGCGCTCGATAATCCGCCGCCGATCGATAGCGCCCGTGAGCAGGCGATCCTATCGCTCATTCGAGAGCTCGAAGACGTGCTGCTGTTGCTCAACCGTCCCGATTGATCAATTGGTTGTTTTTCCCGAAGTCCCTGGCGTATCATGCCCGCCGTTGCGCCGGGCCCGCCCGGCTGATCAAAACGGGGCGTAGCGCAGCCTGGTAGCGCACCTCCTTGGGGTGGATGTGGTCGTGGGTTCAAATCCCGCCGCCCCGACCAATTTCGCATGCCATCCATGGCGAAACTTCATAAGGTTTCGAATTGCCCCAGCCGGTACATCCATGTGCCGGCGTCCAGCGGCGCGAATGCACGTTAAGTGCATTCGCGAAATCTCCGCTTCGCTTTTGCCCCGGCCAAATGACTCTTGCGCATGCCGTCCACGGCGCGATTTTCGATTCGGTGTACCTTGATCTCTATGTCCGTGGCCGAAGTAACGTTAACTGGGCTTTACCAACGTCCGACCCAAGCCCATGCGCATTCTGGTAAGTAACGACGACGGCTATCTCGCGCCGGGACTCGCGTGTCTGGTGCGGGCGCTGCGCACGATCGCGGAGGTGGAGGTGGTCGCGCCGGATCGCGATCGCAGTGGCGCCAGCAATTCGTTGACGCTCGACCGTCCGTTACGCGCACGGCAGGGCGAGAACGGGTTTGTCTACGTCGACGGCACGCCGACCGACTGCGTGCATCTCGCCATCACCGGCTTGATGGAGCACGAGCCGGACATGGTCATCGCCGGCATCAACCGCGGCGCCAATCTCGGCGACGATGTCATATATTCCGGCACGGTCGCCGCGGCGGTGGAAGGCAGGTTCCTCGGACGACCCGCTATCGCGATCTCGCTCGTTGGGCCGGACGGAAACAATTTTGATACCGCGGCGCGAATGGCGGTGCGCTTGGTGAAGCAACTGGAACTTGATCCGCTTCCGGCCGACACCATCCTCAACGTCAACGTGCCGGACGTGCCGTGGACGGCACTGACCGGTATCGAAGCCACGCGCCTCGGTCACCGGCACAAAGCGGAGCCGGTAGTGCGTGCCGCTGATCCGCACGGGCGACCGGTGTATTGGGTCGGCGCGCCGGGCGCGGAAGCCGATGCCGGACCCGGCACGGATTTCCACGCCATACGTCGCGGTAGTGTGGCCATTACCCCTTTGCAGGTCGATCTGACTCGTTATACTGCGTTGGATCAAGTTTCGTCGTGGTTGAAGCGGTTGGAGCGTTAGCTCGCCGCGCACGACGCGAGACCACGCTCGGCACGGGGTGACGGTGAAGGCGGACATACAAGGCATCGGCATGACGTCCTCGCGCACGCGCGAACGGCTCGTGCAGCGTTTGCGCGAGGGGGGCATCCACGACGCGGAGGTGCTGGAAGTCATGCGCACGTTGCCGCGGCATCTGTTCATCGACGAGGCGCTCGCCAGCCGCGCATACGAAAACACCGCGCTCCCCATCGGTTTTGGCCAGACGATTTCGCAGCCGTACATCGTCGCGCTCATGACCCAGGCGCTGCGCGCCGGCACGCGCTTGCGCAAAGTGCTCGAGGTTGGGACTGGTTGCGGTTATCAAGCGGCGGTGTTGGGCAAGCTGGCCGACGAGGTCTATACCGTCGAGCGCCTCGAGCCCTTGGCGAAACGCGCGCGCAAGACGCTGGCGCAGCTGCGTCTTGCGAACGTGCACGTAAAGCTTTCCGACGGTAGTTGGGGATGGCCGGAGCACGCGCCCTACGACGGCATCCTGGTCGCGGCCGCGCCCGCCGATGTGCCGCCGCCGCTGCTGGAACAGCTTGCGCCCGGCGCACGGCTGGTAATTCCGGTCGGCGGCCCGACCTTTCAGGAATTGCTGGTAGTGCAGCGGACCGATGTCGGCTTCGCCCGCGAGCGGCTCGAACTGGTCAACTTCGTTCCGCTCATTCGAGATCGGTCTTGACCCCGCGGCGACCGTGCACCGGTTAGCCAGCGCACTTCTCGCTGTCGCCGTCCTCGCGTCGCCGGCCGCCAGTTGCGGTGTGCGCACGTACGCGCCGATTCGCGACCAAAGCAAACCGCAACGGGCCCCTGAGCGCGAGCATCGCGAGGTTCGCGCCGGCGACACCCTCTACAGTATTGCCTGGGAATCCGGGCTCGATGCGCGCGAGCTTGCGGCCTGGAATGACATCGAGCCGCCGTATGTCATCCGCCCGGGGCAACGGCTACGACTCAAGGCGCCGCTGGCAAAGCAGGCGATGGCGTCGGGTTATCACACCGTGGTCAGAGGCGAAACGTTATATGGCATTGCGTCTGCGACCGGCGTGCGCATGCAAGATCTGGCCGCCTGGAATCGTTTGCTGCCGCCGTTTCGACTAATGCCCGGTCAGCGCTTGCGCCTGACCGATCCGAACACCGGCCGCGGCCCCGCACCAGCGGCGAGGCAAAGGCCGGCCGTCGCCCGACCGGCACCGCGTGAGGACGCATTTGATCGCATGACGGCGATCGCGTGGACGTGGCCGACGGAAGGTACGATGCTCGCGCGCTTCGATGCCGGCGCGAGCAAAGGGATCGACATCGGCGGCGCAAGCGGGCAGACGATCCGTGCCGCCGCCGCTGGTAAGGTCGTCTATCAAGGCAGTGGACTTCGCGGATACGGAAAGCTTATTATCATCAAGCATAACGCAGACTTCCTCAGTGCTTACGCCCATTGCGAAGCGACGTTCGTGAAGGAAGGGGACGTAGTGAAATCCGGCCAAAAGATCGCCGTTATGGGAAGCACCGGCACCGATCGGATAAAGTTGCATTTCGAGATTCGTCGACGCGGAATTCCGGTCGACCCACTTCAGTACCTGCCTAAGTCGTAAATCCAATGCCTCCGCGAAAGAGTCCCGGTCCGAGCAAAAGAGGTAAGGTCAAGGAAAATACAAAGAGCGCCGCACACAACGCGGACGAGGCCGACGACGACGGCGTTCTCCCCGGTGGCGATACCGAGGACACCGAAAAGGACTCGGAGACCGAAACCGAAACCGAGGAAACCGCCGAGGTAAGCCGCGCGGACGAACCCGACGACGCCGAGCGCGCAGAGGCGCGCGGTACGCGCGACGAGGATGGCGCTTATTTTTCCCAAGCCGATGCCACCCGGCTGTATCTGAAAGAGATCGGCTTCTCGCCGCTGCTCACGGCGCAGGAAGAGGTGTTTTACGCGCGCAAATCGCAAAAGGGCGATGCCGCGGCGCGCAAGCGCATGATCGAGAGCAATCTGCGTTTAGTCGTGAAGATCGCGCGGCGTTATATGAATCGTGGGCTGGCGCTGCTCGATCTCATCGAAGAGGGGAATCTCGGCCTGATTCGCGCGGTCGAGAAATTCGACCCGGAACGCGGATTCCGTTTCTCCACCTACGCGACCTGGTGGATACGCCAAACCATCGAGCGCGGCATCATGAATCAGACGCGTACCATCCGCCTGCCGGTGCACGTGCTGAAAGAAATCAACATTTATCAGCGCGCGGCGCGCTACCTGTCGCAGAAACTCGACCACGAGCCGACGCCGGAAGAGGTGGCGCAGCTTCTCGACAAGCCGATCGACGACGTAAAAGGCATGCTCGGTCTGAACGAGCGACTGGCGTCGGTGGACGCGCCGCTCGACGACGATCCCGATCGCTCGCTGCTCGACGCCATCGCCGACGAGCGCACGCTCGATCCGGAAAAGGCGCAGCAACGCGAAGACCTGCAAGGGCTGATCGAAAAATGGCTGAACGAGCTCAACGACAAGCAGCGCGAGGTGGTCGAGCGCCGCTTTGGTCTGAACGGGCGCGAGATTTCGACGCTGGAAGAGGTCGGCGCCGACATCGGCGTCACGCGCGAGCGCGTGCGCCAGATCCAGGTTGAGGCGCTGAAGCGTCTACGCGTGATTCTCGAAAAGGCCGGTTTTTCGGTCGACTCGTTGTTCTAGATTGCGGCGTCATTCCCGCGCAAGCGGGAATTCAGAGTGTTACTGTCAGCCCACGTCGGACAGCATTAACAGCGCCGCCGCCACGTTCCGGCCTTCGCCCGCCAGTACGTTGTAGGTGCGGCATGCCGCGCCGGTATCCATCACCTCCAGGCCAATGGCCGCTTCCGCCAAGGCGCGCGTCAGGACCGCGGACGGAAATCGGAGTCGGTCGCCGGTGCCGAGCAGTACCACCTCGGGGCGGAGAGCGCACAGGAAATCGAAGTGCGCGGCGGTCAGGGCCGCGAAGTCCTGCGGCGGCCAATCCACGATTCGGTCGGGCAGCACGACAATGCTGCGTTCGGCGACGGTCTGGTTCACCGTAACGCGACCGGGGCCGTAGTGGCGGATACGATTCAGAGCGCCGGACGTGTCGAGCTGGATCTTCATGGGTAGCGGTTGTGCCAAGCGGACCGGAGGCAAGCAAAACGGTTCCAGCCTGCGCGACCAGACCCTATAATGATAGAGTCTTGATCACGCCGCTAGGCGGTTACTATAAAGGCCTTCGGGCCGCGCTCACAATGGACGAATTTCCCCGCATACAACGGCTTCCGCCGTACGTCTTTAACATCGTCAACGAGCTGAAGGCGCAGGCGCGTCGGCGCGGTGAAGACATCATCGACTTCGGCATGGGCAACCCCGACGGCGCCACGCCGCCGCACATCGTGGAAAAAATGTGCGAGGCGGCGCAGCGTCCAGACACCCAGCGTTACTCGGTGTCGCGCGGTATCCCGCGTCTGCGGCGCGCGATCTGCAATTGGTACAAGCAGCGCTACGACGTCGATTTGGATTTCGACCACGAGGCGATCGTCACCATCGGTTCGAAAGAAGGGCTGGCGCATCTCGCGCTCGCCACGGTGGACAAGGGTGACGCCGTATTGGTGCCGAACCCGGCATACCCCATCCATACCTATGGCTTCGTCATCGCCGGCGCCGACATCCGTCACGTGCCATTGGTGCCGGGCGTGGATTTTTTTGCCGAGCTGGAAAAGGCGATTCTGACAACGTGGCCGAAGCCGAAGATGCTGGTGCTGAACTTTCCGGCCAATCCGACGGCGCAGTGCGTTGAGCTGTCGTTTTTCGAAAAGGTCATCGCCATCGCGCGCGAGCACGGCATCTACGTGATCCACGATCTCGCCTACGCCGATATCGTGTTCGACGGCTACGTCGCGCCGTCGATACTGCAAGTGCCCGGCGCGAAGGACATCGCGGTCGAATTCTTTACGCTGTCGAAGAGCTACAACATGCCCGGTTGGCGCGTCGGCTTCATGTGTGGCAACTCAAAGCTCGTCTACGCCCTCGCGCGCCTCAAATCTTACTTCGACTACGGCATGTACACGCCGATCCAAGTGGCGGCGATTCGCGCGCTTGAAGGCCCACAGGATTGCTTGACCGAGATTCGCGAGACGTATCAGAAGCGTCGCGACGTGCTGTGCAACGGTCTGTTTTCGTCGGGCTGGCTGGTGGACAAACCGCAAGCGACCATGTTCGTGTGGGCGCGCATCCCCGAGCCGTATCGCGCCATGGGCTCGCTCGATTTTTCCAAAAAGTTGCTGCAAGACGCCAAGGTCGCGGTGTCGCCCGGCATCGGCTTCGGTCAGTACGGCGACGAGTACGTACGTTTTAGTCTCATCGAAAACGAACACCGCACGCGCCAGGCGATCCGGTCGTTGCGCGAGATGTTCCGGCGCGATCGGCTATTGAGCGAGAAGCGCGCGTGATCAAATCCCCCGCCGTGAAATCATCCGCGACCCAGAACAAAATCGCGGAGGCCGCGACCGCGCCGGTGCGCATCGGCATCCTGGGTTTGGGCACCGTCGGCTGCGGCACGGTCAACGTACTCGCGCGCAATCGCGAGGAGATCGCGCGCCGCGCCGGCCGGCGTATCGAGGTGGCGCAGGCAGCCGCGCGCGATCCGTCCAAAGCCCGTGCCTGTGCTACGCAACACATCGCCATTCGTCGCGCCGAGGAAGTGGTGCGCGATTCCGATATCGAGATCGTGGTCGAGTTGATCGGCGGTTACGAGCCGGCGCGCACGCTGGTGCTCGACGC
>JBKHXU010000161.1:0-30838 GCA_046565865.1 Gammaproteobacteria bacterium
CGTCAACGCGGTGCCGAACGGCCGGCGGTCGCGCGCCGCCGCGAGCCGTGACTCGATAAAGCCGTACCAGCCACGCTGAAACCGATCGCCGTTGGCGCGCCCGGATTCACAGCCGGAGATGTATAGCACTTGTTGCGCACGCGTGAGCGCGACGTACAGCAGATTGGATTCCTCGCGCCGGCTACCGGCGTCGACACGGTCGCGAATCGCTGCGCTCACGTCGTCCATGTCCTCTTTGCGCCCGATGAATTGAAACGTGTCCGGCCGGGCGGCGCCGGCGGGCCACTCGATGAGTGCGCGCGGCCCGCGATCGCGGTTATTGGACGCCTGCGCCGCGTTCACCAGAAACACCACCGGTGCTTCCAGCCCTTTGGCCGCGTGGATGGTCATGAGCCGAACGCGATCGCCGGTATCGGCGCCCGGCGCCATCTCATAGTCGTCGGCCGCCAGTGCGGGTAGCCGATCGATGAAGCGCGCCAGGCTCGGAAACCGCCCGCCGTCAACGTCGAGCGCCAGCGACAGCAGCCGATTGAGTTGCGCCGCGACGCGATCTTGCAAGTGTGCCGGCGCGGCCGCGGCATAGCGGGCGAGCACGTCGCCCTCGCAGTAGATGCGGTCCAGCAGGTCGTGTACCGGCACGCGGTCGACGCCGGCGCGCCAGCGCGGCAGAAGCCGTTGCGCGCGCGCGAGCGCACCGGCGGTCGAAAGCGGAGACAGCGCCAGCAAGCGATCGTACCAAGCCGTTTCGGCGGCGCCTTGCGCCAGTAACTGCAGATCCTCGTGGGTCGCGTCAAACAGCGGCGAGCGCAGTACCGTGGCGAGCGCCAGGTTGTCGTCGGGCACCAGCAGCAATGTCAGCAACTGGATCAGGTCGCGGACTTCGAGACAGTGGACGAAGTTGCCGCGATCGGCCCCGGCGTAGGGAATGCCGGCACGGCGCAGCGCGCGCTCGTAGTCGGGTGCGTGTGTGCGGTCGCGCAGCAGGACCATGATGTCGCCGTAACGAAGCGGCCGGCCGTCGTGTCCGATCGGTCGGCCGACCAATTCGACCATCTTGGCCGCGACGAGCTGGCCTTCGCGGTAGTGGCGCTCGTCCTCGGCCACTATCCGCGGTGCGGTAAGCGGATCACGAAACGTCGGCGCGACATGCTCGGTCTGTTCGCGTCGTATGAGGGGGAGCAACTCCACGCGACCCCAGAGCTCGGCGTGACGTGCGGAATGCGCACGATAATTTTCCAACGCATATGCCGGTTCGCCGGCGGTGGCGTCGAACAGCCAGTCGACGAAATCGAGGATCGCAGGCGATGATCGCCACGAGACATCCTGGCTGACGATGTCGGCGTTTGCCGTCTGCACGAGCCAGTCGCGCGCGGTATCGAACAATCGCGGTTCGGCGCGGCGAAAGCGGTAGATGCTCTGTTTCGCATCGCCCACCAGGAACGCGCTGCGCGCCCGCTCGGGATTGCCCGCCGCCAGTTCCTGGAGTAGTGGCTGGAGCAGGCGCCACTGAGTGGGGTTCGTGTCTTGAAACTCATCGACCAGCAAATGATCGATACGCCGGTCGAGCTTGTATTGCACCCATTCGGCGTGATCCTCGGCACTCAACAATCGGTATGCGAGCCATTCGAGGTCGGCGAAATCGAGTAGGTTCTGCTCGCGTTTTAAGCGCTGGAAGTGGTCCAGTAGTCGTGCCCCGCAGAGGTACCAGGCGCGCGACAGCTCAAGCGTGCCGCGTCGCCGCTCGCGTGCGATCGCGGCTTGGACCCGTTGCGCGAGCGCGGAATGCAGCCGCTCCAGTTGCCCGGCGTCGGCGGCTCCCAGGCGCTTCGTCAGCGTTGCGCCGGTACGCAACAGGCGCGGCTGCCCCTCGCGCGTGAGAAATGCCGTGCCGAGGAGGGCGAGCGCAGCGCCGTGTTCGGCGCTAGACAGCGCGTCGGCGATTCGCTGCACCGTGGCAGCATTGGTCGGGGTGGGATGGCGCTCAAGTAACTGCGCATAACGAACAAGGTCGGCGCGTACCTGTGGATCGGCGAGTAAAAAAGTAGGAACTGGACCCGAAATTGGGATATCAAGCCGGTGCGCAAGCTGATCGGCCGCGTAGGTCGGCGGATCCGGCTGTCCCTCGGTGTAGGCCCACCAGTCGCTGCGGTGGCGCAGAAACGTCAAAAGCCCGCTGCGGGTCGCTTGAAGCGTGCCGATGTCGCGCAGCAGTCGATCCAGCGCCTTTGCATAAGGGTCGTCCGGTTGGCGGGTGAGTTCCTGCTCGAAGGCATCCCAGGCCGCCCGCTCCAGCTCGCCCGTCTGTTCGCAAAGGTCGAAACCGGGCGGTACGCCCGCCTCCAGCGGAAAACGCTGCAGCAGTTCCTGACTAAAAGCGTGGAATGTCATGATCCGAAAAGAATAAGGGTCAGACAGCAGCGCTTCGTACAGCCCGCGTGCGCGTTCGCGCATCGAGTCGGTGCGCGGCGCCCCCAGCTCACGCAATGCCGCTTCCAACTCTGTTGCGGAGCACAAGGCCAGGTTCAAACACCGATGGGTTACCCGTTGCTGCATTTCGGCAGCCGCTTGTCGGGTAAACGTTATCGCCAGTACGGATCCGGGGGCGGCACCGCCCAGCAGCAGACGAAGCAACCGGCTGGTCAGCAACCAGGTCTTGCCGGTACCGGCCGAGGCCTGAACGACGATGTTTCGGGCTGGGTCGAGTGCGATCATGGTTTAAAAAATTTTTTCAGAATTTTGAATAGCCGGAACCATCGGTAAGTAAATGTTTCGGCGCGAAAAGCATGAAGCATCGGGTCGTATACGCGAAAGCAAAGCCTTGATTTTCGCCCTGACTCCCATATAGTTGAGGACATGGCAGGGACGCCAACATGGATTCGGCCTCTGTCTGACCTACGACACAGGGATGTAGCGGCAGCACGGAGTGCGATCCGGGCACACGGAAGTCCCCAAAGGCGACCTCGAGGCCGCCTTTTTTATTGCTGGCGCGTGTCCGATACCCATAGCTCTTTGCGACATACCCCCTCATAGCAGCAGCGGTCGCAGGTGGCGCGGTCACCCCATGCCGGCAGCGTCGCGCCCTGCGCGAGCCGGCTTGCCATCGATAAAATGCGTGCCGTCAGCTGGTTACGAAGTGTGAGTAACTCGGTGCCCGTCAATGTGGGCTCGGTTTTTACCGGAGATTCGCGCAGCCCGACGAACATCGCCGCTTCGACCGCCGTATCCACTAATAAGGTATAGAAGCCGAGCTGACATTGTTCGCCGTTTAAGGTCGATTCTAGGTCAGGCACCTGACCGGTTTTGTAGTCGAGGATGACTTTTCCGTTCGGGCCGTCGTCGATACGGTCGATGCGTCCTTTCAGTACCAGAGGGCGGTTATCTATATATATGGTGCGCTCGATCTTCGCCTCGCTCGCCGCAACGTGGTACCCAGCGCCACAGTGGTGTCCCCACCAGTCGATGTAAGCCGGAATTATTGCCTGCCAGTGATAGAGCCAGGCGCGGGAACTGAAGTGCTCCTGTATTTCGCCGGCAAATACGGCCCGCGCGATATCGTCCAATAGCCGCTCCGCCTCTGCGCGTGTCGCGTCAGTCAATGGTCCGGTCCAGGGGCCGGGAAGACCGGGCAGGCCGTGGTGAAACGCATGCAGAATGCGATGGACCCGTTCGCCGTAGTGAGAGCGTTCGATTTCTTCCGGGACGACATCGAGCTCGACGAGGCGCAGCACATCCGCCGCGTAGAATTGAAACGGGCAGTCGAGCAGGCGCTGGTGCGCGCTGGCGGTCCAGTGCGTCGGCAGTTGTGTCGGCGGCACGCGCGGTGTCGGCATCGTAGCGGCCGTGGGCAATGGCTGCTCGCGATGCGCCAGGCGCGTGGCGGGGTTGCGCAAAAGGCGCGTCAGGTCGTCGTCATCGAGCGGGCCGTAAGCCGCTTGGTGAAATGCCGTGAGCCGCTGAATCCACGGGCTGGGTAGTTTCGGCTCCCGGCCTTCGTAGCGTCGATAACTTAGTAATATCTTCGGCGCCGCCTGCAGCAGCCGTCGGAAGTCATAGAGCGCTTGGCTCATCCGATCAACGGCCGCGGGCAAACCGAGGTTGCGTCGTATCGTTTCGTTAAAAAACGGGGATGGCGCCGTTTTGCCCGGCATCTGATCCGCGGTGCAGCCGGCGATGACAACAGCGTCGAAATGGCAGTAGCTGCTTTCCGGCGCCGACAACAAACGAACCTGGGCGTCGACGGCGGGTGGACGAAAACGGCGGCGCTCGAGTTCTCGCTCCAACCAGTGTCGGAATGATGCATAGGTCAGGCGCGTCCGATGGAGCGTTGGGGCCGCGCGCATGTGATCGAGGGTGGCCAACAATTCGCGCCCGGCCGGATCGTTCTGCAACGGCGACAGTAAACTAAGCCGTTCCATGCCGTCGTGGATCGCATCCAGGAAAGCCGCCGGAGTGTGGGTGTCCGCATCGCGAAGCAAACGTTGGATCGGTTCGGCGGCGTGCGTAAGTCGTTCCAGTAGCCGATCGACGCCGGCGTCGCTCGTCGCGGCGGCGGTGCGACGCCAGGCGGCAAGATAGCGCCGGAGACCGCTGCGAATCCCATGGCGGCGAATAATGTCATGTTCGAGGCCGCGTACAGCACGGACATAGGACTCGCTATCCATGCCGAGCGATACGAACGGTGATTTCAAAAAATCGAGCAAAGGCGCGTAAGCGAAGCGCCGTTCGCAGCATTCCAGCCAGCGCGCAAGCGCCGTCGCGGCGCTGGTCGTCGACAGCGCCCACCCGGCGTTGTCGGCCAGCGCCACGTTAGCGCGCTCGAGCAGCGCGCGCACGCGGCGCGCCAGTTTGCGATCGGGCGTAACGATCGCGACGTCGCGCGCACCGGCGATTAGCCAGCGGCGCACCTGTAGCTCGACGGCCTGGGCTTCTTGTTCCAAATCGTTGGCGACATAGAGGGCGAGTCGGTCATGCGCCGGGCTGCGCGGGTGGCGCGCCGCGAATTCCTGGGCGCGCATGCCGAGCGGCGCGCCGTCGTTGCGGAAGATGTTATTGAGCAGCTCGCCGTACGCATCGGTTGATGCCGACGGCGGTGGCGATAGGCCCAACCCATTGAGTGCGACGGCGAGCGGGCGATCCGGATGGTAGTCCGTCGACGGGGTGCCTTGTCCCTGGAGCAGCAGCGTCAGCTGACCGCGCTCAATCAGTTGACGCAGCCATTGACGCTCGGTCGCGGGCATCGCAAGGTCGGCCGCCAAGTAAACATGCGTGCCGGCGGGCAGTGCGCCGAGTGTTCGTGCCAATGCCGCCTGCTGCGCGAGCGGCGCGTCGTGCCACCCGTGCCGCGCCAGGTGCTCGGACCAAGTGCGCCAAAGCGTAAACATCCAATCGGTCTCTTGTTCGATTGGCGCGAACGATTCGCGTGCACCGTAGCCCTCGACGAGCAGCCGATGTATCGCGGCGCGATCGACGGTTAACGGTGTGGCGTTGCGGGTCAGCTCATCGAATAACGGAAACACGCCGTCGATGAGCGACCAAGGACCGAAGCGTTCGACCAAGCCCGAAAATGGGGCGAGCGCTTCGAGGAATACCAGCTCGCGCGCCGCCGGCGTGAGGGGTGTCGCCGTCGGCGCCTGCGCGTTCAGCCAGGCGGAAAGCGTGCCGATCCACGGCGGCAGCAGCGCTTCGAAGCCGCGCGCGCGGGCAGCAGCGAGCAGCGCTGCGCGAAACCGGGAGGCAGCTGTCGGCTGCGGGAACAGTGCGATGTGACGTCCGAGGTCCGGCAGCTCGCTCGCATGGCGGTCGAGCAGCCGGTGGGCGAGCAGGGGAAGGGGGTCTACGCCGTAGGGAGCGAGGATGAGCGAATCAGCGCTCAAGATATTTGCGTTTTCCGGGCTTGTTTTCCCACTCCTGGGCGTCGGCGGGGGCGTCCTTCTTTTCGGTGATTACCGGCCACGTCTTCGCCAGCTCGGCATTGAGCGACAGGAATTGCCGCTGGTCCTCGGGTAAGTCATCCTCGGCAAAGATGGCGTTGATTGGACATTCCGGAACGCACAGGGTGCAGTCGATGCACTCGTCGGGATCAATGACCAGGAAATTCGGGCCTTCGTGGAAACAGTCGACCGGGCAGACCTCGACGCAGTCGGTGTATTTGCACTTGATACAGTTTTCGGTGACCACGTAGGTCATCGTCTTGCTCCATAATCGCTATGTTTGGTGCGTAATCATACACGCTGAGGCCGAGGGTTCGCGAGAGCCCGATAGACATTCACCCCGCCGCAGCGCGAGGCAGGAAGCCGAGCTGGAGGAAGGAACCCGCGGAACGTCGCGCTCAGTACGCGTTCTTGTCGTTAAACGCGCGAAACGCGGTCAGAAAAATGATCTTGACGTCGAGCCACAGCGACCAATTATGTATGTACGCGAGATCGTGTTCCACGCGTTTTTGCATCTTATCGAGCGAGTCGGTTTCGCCGCGCCAGCCGTTCACTTGCGCGAGGCCGGTAATGCCGGGTTTCACCTTGTGCCGCAGCATGTAGCGATCGATCAGGCGCCGATACTGTTCGTTATGGTTGACCGCGTGCGGCCGGGGACCGACGAGCGACATATGCCCTTGCAGCACGTTGAAGAGTTGCGGTAGCTCGTCGAGCGACGTGCGCCGCAGGAAGGCCCCGAAGCGCGTGACGCGCGGGTCCTGTTTACGCGCCTGCACCACGTCGCCGCCGTTCTCGCACACGGTCATGCTGCGAAATTTCCATACCTCGATTTTATTGCCGCGCAAACCGTAGCGATGTTGCTTGAAGATGATCGGCCCCGGCGACGACAGCTTGACGCCGATCGCGATCACCACCAGCGGGATCGCCACGACAACCAACAGTACGCTGGCGAGCACGATATCTTCGATGCGCTTGATCAGGCCATCGACCCCATAGAAGGGCGTCTCCGAGATGCTGACGGCAGGCAGGTCGCCGATGGTGCCCCAGCTGGCGTGTAACAGATCGAACATGAAGAAATCGGGGATGATGTAGACCGACGCCGTCGTATCGGACAGGCGCGCGAGGAGCTGCTGCACCCGCTTTTCGGCGCTCATGGGCAGGGTGATGTATACGATGTCGATGCGTCCCTCGTGTGCATGCCGCAGCAACATCTCCAGATTGCCGATCACCTCCACCGGCTCATGCACCAGCGGCCGCTCGCCGGCCGGCTTGCGATCGTCGTAAAAACCGACCGGCCGCAGTCCCATCCACGGCGCGTCGATGATCGTGCGCGCAAGATACGCCCCGAGCTCACGCGCGCCGACAATCGCAACCTGGCGCGTGTTCAAGCCTCGCTGACGCAACGACGCCAGCACGATTTGTAGCCAACCGCGCCAGATAATCAGCAACAACGGCGTGATGACGAACCAACTCAATAAAACGCGGCGTGAGTAGAGCTCCGAAGTCTTGGAGGTATATCCCAGGAACAACAGACCGAGCACGACGACGATCCATGTTAGCCACAGGCGCGCGAACTCCTTGTGCGCCGCAATGCCGCGGTGAGTGTGATACAGGTCCAGCAGATGACCAAACAACAAGAACATTCCGACCGCCCACAGCGCCGCGAGCAGCCAGTCCTCGTTCCATTCCACACCGAATGCCCAAGCGATAACGCGCAATGACCCCGCTAACACTATCGCATCCGCCAATTGCGAGAATGCCGCCAGGCGGCCGTGGCCGCTGCGAATCAGGTTGGCGATGCCGACCCCCATTTATGGTTCCTTGCATTCGGTGGTTCCGGCATTGTAGGCGCGTTAGCTTTGGCGATATCACGCCTTAAGGGAAACCCCTGCTTTTCGTTTCGCCTTCGACTGAACCCTGACGTTCGTGCGGTAGATTTGTCGAGAGGCTTCGAACATACTGCAAGCGCACACGGACAATAACTTTATTTCTCTTAGGGACAAGCAATGCATACCAATAATTCTGAGTTGCATCATTTCCCGCTGAGCGAATCCCGGCGCTCGCCGCTTCCGGCGCGGATCACACGCACGAAGTGTTACGCCGCTTGTGTCGCTCTCGCCGGCGCCCTCATCGCCTTTTTAGCGCTCGGCGATTTTGCTGCCGCGGCAAACACGTCTGCGAGTGCCGGCGGCGACTATCAGATTGGACCTGAAGACATCCTCGAAATATCGGTATGGCGCGAGAAGGATTTGCAGCGTGAGGTGCTCGTGCGACCTGACGGCTGGTTGACGTTCCCGCTGGTCGGCAACGTTGAGGCGGCCGGCAAGACCGCGTATCAGCTGGAGCAAGAGATACGCCAACGGTTGCGCAAATTCATTCCCGATCCCGTCGTCACGGTCACGATAAAGAAGATTCAGGGGTTAAAAATCTTTGTCACGGGCCGGGTCGGCAAGCCCGGTGAGTACATGGTCGGGCGTTACATCGATGTATTGCAGGCATTGACCTTGGCCGGTGGGCTTACACCGTTCGCCAAGGAGGACAAGATCAAGGTCCTGCGCAAGCAGGGCGGAAAAGAAGTCGTCATACCGTTCGACTACAGCGAGGTGAAAAAGGGAAGACACCTTGAGCAAAACATCACGCTGCGGAGCGGCGACGTTATCGTCGTTCCGTAGCCGACGTCAACTGATAACGCAGGGATTCGCATGACTATACCAGTTACCTCCGATATCGCGCGCGCGCGTCGGGCGGCGTCCGTACTCGGCGTGGTGGCGCTGTTGCACGGCGGGCCGTCGGTCGCGGCACAGTGGATATTCGAGCCGTCGATCGATCTCGCGTCTTTCTATGACGACAACGTCGAACTGGCGGCCGGCCCGCATACGTCGAGCTCCGGCTACATTCTGACGCCGCGCTTCAACCTCAAGCGCAATACCGAGACCTCCGAGATGGATCTCGACGCCTACAGCGCCTTTACCAGCTACCAACGCGGTGACATCGAGGACCGCAGCGAGACGGCCGCATCGTTGCGCGCGCGCAATCGCACGTCCGAGCGCGGTACCCTCGGCATCGATGGCGAGGTCCGGCGCGACACGCTGTTCGAGCGAGTGGTGCCGGGCCGCGGCGTGGGCGATTTGCGCGACGTTGATGTCGGTCTGTCGACCTCGACGGAGGTCCGGCGCGTCTACGTGGCTGCGAATCCCTACTTCGATTGGCTGCTCAGCGAACGCAGTTCCATGCGAGTCGGATATCGGCTGACCGATGTCGGCTTTCGCAATGCCGACGGCACCGGTTTGATCGACTACAAAGAGCATATCGTCAGCGGTAGCTACACGCACCAGCTCACGGAGAAAAATAGCGCCTCGCTGGCCGCGAATGCGATTCGCTATCGACCGCAGACCGGCGCCAGCGAGTCGGATACGGTGCAACTGCTGATGGGTATCAACCGCACGTTCAGCGAGACGTTGCGCGGTTCGTTCGCGATCGGCGGCAGCAAAACCGATCAAACCGAGGCCGGCGTTGAGGAAGGATCGAGTGGCGCAGTGATGCGCGCCGAGCTGCAACAGAAATCGGAGATATCGCAACTCGACACCGTCCTCAGCCGCGACATCGCCCCGAGCGGCATTGGCCAAAGTCTGCGAACCGATCAGTTTCGCATTCGTTGGCTTCGCAAAACTTCGCCGTTCGTTGATTTCGTCCTGGAAGGGCAGATGATTCGCACACGGGTACTCGAAGGTGTCGATCCGTCGATCGACCGTCGTTACGCCGAGATCGGCCCCAGTTTACGCTGGCATTGGTTGGAGCACTGGGCCATCAGCGCGGGCTATCGGTATCGCCGCCAGAAGTTCGATGTGGACGGCAATAGTGCTGACAGCAATGCGGTGTTTTTGGGCGTAACTTACGCTTTATAATTTTTGCGAGAGGCAGCGGAACATGGAACGTACCACCCACCTCAGCGATTATCTTGCGATTCTTAGGCGTCGCAAACGGCAGATCGTACGCACGGCGCTTGCGGTATTCGGTATCGCGGCGGCGCTGGCGTTGTTACTACCGTCGGTGTACCGATCGACCGCCAAACTGCTCATCGAGCAGCAGGAGGTGCCGCCCGATCTCGTGCCGTCCACGGTCACCGGCTACGTCAGCCAACGCATGCGCGTCATCGAAACGCGCGTATTGACGCCGGCGAACCTGGTCGGCATCGCGCAAAAGGCGGATCTCTACGCCAAGGAGCGCGCGGCCGGACAGGAGCGTGCGATTGCGAACAGCATGCGCAAAAACATCAAGATCGAGACCGTCAGCGCCAACGTCACCGATCCCAAGAGCGGCGCGTCCAGCATGGCGACGATCGCGTTCAATGTGTCGTACGACGCGCGCTCACCGGAAGTGGCACAGAAAGTCGCCGAGGAGCTTGCGGCGCTGTTCATCAACGAAAACCGGGCGGTCCGTACGCAGAAGGCCGAGCGCGCATCCGGCTTCCTGAGCGACGAAGAGGAAAAGCTGCGCGCGCACATTGACGACCTTGAGGCCAAGCTCGCGGCCTACAAGGAGAAGAACTCCGGCCGCCTTCCCGAGCTCATGAACCTCAACATGCAGATGTTGGAGCGATCGCAAAAGGAATTGGAAGAGGCCGATCGTGCGATTTACAACCTGGAGGAGCGCAAGCTCCAGCTACAGTCGCAGCTCGGATTGGTCGAGCCGCACACGGGCAATAGCCCCGGCGGTCGGATGCGGGAAGTGCAGACAGAGTACCTGCGAGCGTCATCGATCTACTCGCCCGACCATCCGGACGTCATGCGCTTAAAGCGTGAACTCGACAACCTGCGTGTGCAAACCGGTATTTCCGGCGAGCGCGCGGCACTGGAGAGTCAATACAAGGCGGCCAAGGCCGATTTGGAGGCGGCGCGCGAAAGATACGCGCCCGATCATCCGGACGTCGTGAAGCTGCAAAAAACCGTTTCCGGTCTGGAGGGGCGTTTGGCGAAGGCGCCGGCCGGGCAGGGGGGTTTTTCCATACGGCCGGACAATCCGGCATACGTGGCGCTGCAGACGCAGCTCGATACGGTCGAGCTCAATCTCAAGGCGGCCAAGGAGCAGAAGGCACGCGCGGCGCAGAAGGTTGCCGAGTACGAAGATCGGGTGGTGCAGACCCCGCGCGTGGAGCAGGAGGGGCTCGCGCTGCAGCGCGAGTACGAAGGCGCGGTGAAGAAATACCGCGAATTGAAACAAAATCTGATGGGCGCCAATCTGGCGATGGAGCTGGAGCGCGACCAACGCGGCGAGCGCTATGCGTTGCTCGAACCGCCGGAACTGCCGGACGCGCCCGATCGCCCGAATCGAAAGGCGTTTCTGCTGCTCGGACTGGTGCTCGGAATCGGCAGTGGTATTGGCTATGCCAGCATCGCGGAATATATGGACCGCACGATTCGCGGCACGCAAGCGGTGACGGGTCTGCTGCGCGCGCCGCCATTGGCGGTGATTCCATACATACCGAACGGAATTGATCCGCCGTATCGCAGTGCGTGACGCGGTGTGTGTTGGCAGCAACAACGCGTCGGGAATTAAGCAAAAACCCGTATGCCGAGTCGATAACCTGGGTGTTATAGTCCCCGACACGGTGAATGAACGTCGCTCAGGATGAGCGAAGGAAAAAGTAAGCGCCATGGACTCAATAACGAAAGCGCTGCAAAAAGCGCGGCAGGACCGCCAGGGTGTAGGGGTGCAGCGGCGTGCGCTGGTGCCGGCGGAGATCGCGTACACACACACCCGTACCGTAAGTCTCTATCCCGGCTGGTTGCGCCAGAACCGTATCATCACCGGCGATACGCGCGACGATTATGCCAAGGCATATAAGGTGCTGCGTACGCAAGTGTCGCAGCGCATGCGCAGCCAAGGCTGGCGCACGCTCGCGGTCACGAGCCCGGGGCCGCGCGAAGGAAAAACCGTAACCGCGATCAATCTTGCGATCAGCCTCGCGCTCGAAGCGACGCACACGGTGCTGCTGGTCGATGCCGATCTGCACCAACCGAGCGTGCACACCTATCTCGGTTTTGATGTCGAGTTTGGCCTGCGCGATTACTTACAGGAAGCGATTCCCATCGAAGACATCCTGGTCCATCCCGAGATTCGGCGGCTGGTGGTGCTGCCGGGTGGGGCGCCGCTGACCAATTCGTCCGAGATGCTGTCGTCGCCGATGATGTTGCGCTTGGTGCAGGAGCTAAAGCGGCGCTACCCATCGCGGCTGGTGATTTTCGACCTGCCGCCGGTGCTTACGTCCGACGACGTGCTGGCGTTCGCGCCGTATCTCGATTGCGCGTTGCTCGTGGTGGAAGAAGGTAAGACGCAGCGCGAGGAGGCAACGCGCGCGGCGGAGCTGTTGCAGGCGGCGAATCAGAACCTCATCGGCACGGTATTAAATCGGGCGATGCAATAGCGCGGGAACCGCGCAAGGTAAGGCAGCGTGTACGAGTCATTCTACGGACTAGACGAAAAACCGTTTTCGCTCCTCCCGGATCCCGGGTTTCTATACTTGAGCGAAAAACACCGGATGGCGCTGACCATGCTGCAGTACGGTGTCATGAATCAGGCCGGCTTCACCGTGATCACCGGCGAGATTGGTTCCGGTAAGACCACGTTGATTCGCAAGCTCCTGGAAGAAATCGTCGACGAGGTGACGGTTGGCCTGGTATCGAATACTCATCGAAACTTCGGCGAGCTGCTGCAATGGGTGTTGTTGGCGTTCGGGCTGGAATACCGGGACAAGAAAAAGGTCGAGCTGTACCACACCCTCGCCGAGTTCATCATTCGCGAGTACAGCCAGGGCCGCAATACCGTGCTCATCATCGACGAGGCGCAGAATCTGAGTCCGGAAGCGCTGGAAGAGCTGCGCATGCTGTCGAATATCAACGCCGACAAGGACCAGGTGTTGCAGCTCATTCTCGTCGGCCAACCGGGGTTGCGCGATATTTTGCGCTTGCCGGAGCTGTGTCAGTTCGCGCAGCGCATCGCTGTCGATTACAACCTCAAGCCGCTGAGTCTGGAAGAGACATGGCTGTACATGCGTCACCGCGTCAGCACCGCCGGGGGTGATCCGAATCTGTTCGACACCAAGGCGTGCGCGGCGGTGTATTACTACACAGGCGGCACGCCGCGACTGATTAACATTTTGTGCGACACCGCGCTGGTGTACGGCTTCGCGGAACAGAAGCGGCGCATCGGCCCCGATCTGATATGCCAGGTAGCGCGCGACAAGAGCAAGGGCGGCATCTTCCCGCTGCGCGAGGAACGCCAAGTGGCGCCGGAGGCAGGCGTGATCCGCGAGCTCAACACCAATCGAAATGCGCCAGGGCCGTAAGCCACGGGCGGAAACATAGCGATGCAGGAAGCGCCGCGTAAGTTTGGCGCCGACGTCCGTTCCGGCATAGATCGTCCAGGGAAGAAGCAGGTACAACACAATGAAGGCAGTCATCCTCGCGGGTGGTTTCGGTACACGTATCAGCGAAGAGAGCGGCGTGCGGCCAAAGCCGATGGTCGAAATCGGCGGCAAACCGATCCTTTGGCACATCCTCAAAATTTACTCGACCTACGGCATAAACGATTTCGTCATCTGTCTCGGGTACAAGGGCCACGTCATCAAGGACTACTTCGCGAGCTACTACCTGCATACCGCCAACGTTACGTTCGACATGCAGCGCAACCAAATGCAGGTGCACAAAAACGGCGCCGAGCCGTGGCGGGTGACGCTGGTCGATACCGGTGAAAACACCATGACCGGCGGGCGGTTGAAGCGGGTGCGCGAGTACTTGGACAACGAGACGTTCTGCATGACCTATGGCGACGGCGTCAGCAACGTCAATATCAGCGAGGTGGTCCGCTTTCATTGGGCGGAAAAGGCGCTGTGCACTTTGACGGCGGCGCAGCCGCCGGGCCGCTTTGGCGCGTTCAGCTTGCAGCAGGGCGCGAACAAGATCGCCACCTTCAAGGAAAAGCCGGACGGCGATGGCGCCTGGGTCAACAGCGGATTTTTCGTGCTCGAACCGGGCGTGTTCGATTACATCGAGGGCGACGCGACGGTGTGGGAACACGGACCGCTCGAGCACCTGGCGCGCGACGGCAAGCTCGCCGCCTACCGGCATACCGGCTTCTGGCAGCCGATGGATTCGTTGCGCGATAAGAATGTGCTCGAAAATTTCTGGTCGAGCGGCGCGCCGCCGTGGAGGATGTGGTAGTGCGTTACGACTTTCTCGTCATCGGCGGTGGCGTCATCGGCCTTAGCGTCGCACGCGAATTGAAGCGCCGGTATCGCGACTGCGGCGTCGGTCTGATCGAAAAGGAGCCGGCGTGCGCGCTGCACGCGAGCGGGCGCAACAGCGGTGTGCTGCACGCAGGTTTTTACTACACCGCCGACAGTCTGAAGGCACGCTTCACGCGCGACGGCAACCGCGAGCTCACCGCCTATTGCGAGGCGCGCGCGATACCGCTCAATCGCTGCGGCAAACTGGTAGTGGCGCAAAACGCCGGCGAACTGCCGGCGTTGGACGAGCTGCTGCGGCGCGGCCGCGCCAACGGCGTGCCGCTCGAATCCCTCTCTGCCGACGATGCCCGTCGCATCGAGCCGCGCGCGCGGACCTACGAACGCGCTCTGTATTCGCCGACGACGTCGTCGGTCGACCCGGTGCGCGTGGTGCAGGCGCTGGAGCAGGATGCGCGCGCTGACGGCGTGCGCATTCACCATGGCGTGTGCTATGTCGGAGCGCGGCCGGACCGGGTGCTGACATCCACCGGCGAGATACGTGCAGGCTATGTCGTCAACGCCGCCGGGCTGTACGCGGATCACATCGCGCGTGACTACGGCTTCGGCCGGCGCTATCGCATTCTGCCGTTCAAAGGACTGTATCTTTATTCGGACGAGGCGCCGGGGGCATTGCGCACGCATATCTATCCGGTGCCGGACTTGCGCAATCCGTTTCTCGGCGTGCACTTCACGCTGACCGTAGACGGTCACGTCAAGATCGGTCCAACCGCGATCCCGGCGCTGTGGCGCGAGCAATATCGCGGTCCGGAGAATTTTCGCTTGAGCGAATTCCTCGACATCGCCTGGCGCCAGATGAGTCTCGTGATGCGCTCGGGATTTTCGTTCACGCGCCTCGCGATCGAAGAGCTGTCGAAGGCCTCGCGCGCGCGGATGGTGGCGCGCGCCGCGGCGCTGGCGGACGGCGTCAAGCTCGAGCACTATCGGCGCTGGGGCCGACCCGGGATACGCGCGCAACTCGCCGACATCGCGCAGCGGCGGCTGGTCATGGATTTCGTATGCGAAGGCGACGCGCGGTCGCTGCACGTGTTGAACGCGGTCTCGCCCGGGTTCACCTGCAGCCTGCCGTTCGCTCGCTACGTATGCGATTTGATCGATACCAACGTTAAGGAAGACATTAGGGGAGCAGCATGAAGATTCTCGTTACCGGCAACATGGGCTACATCGGTCCGTGTCTCACCGATCAATTGCGTTCCGCTTATCCCGAGGCGCAGCTCATCGGTTTCGACATGGGTTACTTCGCACATTGTCTGACTACGACCGACGGTCTGCCGGAGCGCCGGCTGGACGTGCAGTGGTTCGGCGACGTGCGCGCAATACCGGATCGGGTGTTGGAGGGCGTCGATACCGTCATCCATCTGGCGGCGATCTCGAACGATCCGATGGGCAGTAATTTCGAGCAGGTGACACACGAGGTGAACTTTGTCGCCAGCGTCAATCTCGCGCGGCGCGCCAAGGCCGCCGGCGTCAGCCGATTCGTGTTCGCATCGAGCTGCAGCATGTACGGCACGGCCTACGGCGATGCGCGGCGCGAGGGCGATCCGCTCAATCCGCTCACCGCCTATGCGCGGTCCAAGGTGCACACCGAGCAGTCGTTGGCCGGGCTGGCCAGCGACGGCTTTGTGGTCACGGCGCTGCGGTTCGCCACCGCATGCGGCATGAGCGAACGGCTGCGGCTGGATCTCGTGCTCAACGATTTCGTCGCCGGTGCCATTGCCAACAAGGAGATTTCGATCTTGAGCGACGGCACGCCATGGCGGCCGCTGATCCATATCAAGGACATGGCGCGTGCCATCGAATGGGCCACGCGTCGCGAGCCGACCCAGGGCGGTGCGTTTCTTGCGGTCAATGCCGGATCGAACGAGTGGAACTACCAAGTGCTGCAGCTGGCCGAGGCGTGCGCCCGCGCGCTGCCGGGTGTGCGCGTCAGCATCAACAAGAACGCCCAACCGGACAAGCGTTCGTATCGCGTCGACTTCGATTTGTACCGGCGTCTCGCGCCGCGCCATCAGCCGCAGGTCGACCTGGCGGATGCGGTGCGCGGGCTCAAGGATGGTCTGGCGCAGCTCGGTTTCAACGATACCGATTTCCGCAACTCGCGCCTGATTCGTCTAAAGATGTTGGCGGAGCTTCGCGCCCGCGGCCTGCTCTCCGAGTCATTGCGGTGGACCGCCGGCGACAACTGGCCCGCGGTCGCGAACGGCTAAGGGGGGCGACCATGGACCATACTCTGTCGCCATCGTGCCGGTTTTGCCGCGCGCCGCTGACCCGCTCGTTTGCCGATCTTGGCATGTCGCCGCTGGCGAATGCGTACGTCGAACCCGAGCGTGCCCACGCCATGGAGCCGTTCTATCCGTTGCACGCCTACGTCTGTGGTCGTTGCTGGTTGGTGCAACTCGAGGAATTCGAAAGTCCGCAACAGATATTCGGCGACTACAGTTATTTTTCGTCGTACTCGGAATCGTGGCTCAAGCACGCCGAGCGCTACACCGCGGCCATGATCGAGCGGTTCAGTATCGACCAGCACTGGCAGGTGGTCGAGATCGCGTCGAACGACGGCTATCTGCTCCAGTACTTCAAGCGCCAGGGCATACCGGTGTTGGGCGTGGAACCCGCGGTGAACGTCGCCAAGGTGGCGGTCGCGGCCGGAATCCCGAGCGTAGTGAAATTCTTTGGCACGCGAACCGCCAGCGAACTCGCCGCCGCCGGCCAGAAGGCCGACCTGCTCATCGGCAACAAT
Organism: Gammaproteobacteria bacterium; assembly: GCA_046565865.1. Taxonomy (GTDB): domain Bacteria; phylum Pseudomonadota; class Gammaproteobacteria; order Acidiferrobacterales; family Sulfurifustaceae; genus JBKHXU01. Next base: position 16,973 of record JBKHXU010000161.1, read on the forward strand.
GTGCTGGCGCATGTGCCCGATCTCAACGATTTCGTGACGGGCCTCAAGATCGCGCTTAAAGAACACGGCATCATCACGATGGAGTTTCCGCACCTGCTGCAGCTTATCGCGGAAAACCAGTTCGATACGATCTATCACGAGCATTTTTCGTACTTCTCGTTCCTGACGGTCGAAAAGGTTTTCGCCGCCCACGGACTGACCTTGTTCGACGTCGAAGAGCTGCCGACGCACGGCGGTTCGTTGCGCATCTATGGGCGTCATGTCGAGGACGGCTCGCGCGCCGTCAGCGAACGCGTCGACGCGTTGCGTCAAAAAGAAATCCAGGCCGGGCTCGACGGTATAAAGGTCTACGCGCGCTTCGCGGAGCGGGTGAAGGACACCAAACGCAAACTGCTGACGTTCCTGATCGACGCCAAGCACAAGGGCAAGCACATTGTCGGTTACGGCGCCGCGGCCAAGGGCAACACGTTGCTCAACTATTGCGGTATCCGCGGCGATTTTTTGGACTACGTGGTGGACGTGAGTCCGCACAAACAGAATCATTTACTGCCCGGCACGCGTCTGCCGATATTGGCGCCGGAGCAGATTCGCGTCACCCGGCCGGATTACGTGCTCGTGTTGCCATGGAATATCAAAGACGAGATCCAGGACAAAATGGCACACATTCGCGAGTGGGGCGGCAAGTTCGTGGTGCCGATCCCCGAAGTCAAGATCGGCTAATGCGGTTCCAGCAGACGCCGTTGGCGGGTGCGCTCGTCATAGAACTCGAACCCGTTGTCGATGCGCGCGGCCTTTTCGCCCGCACCTGGTGCGCGCGCGAGTTCGCAGCGCAGGGGATAGATATGGTGATTCGCCAGTGCAATGTATCCGTCAATCGCGCGCGGCACACGCTGCGCGGCATGCATTACCAAGCGGATCCACATGCAGAGGCCAAGATCGTGAGCTGCGTACGCGGTGCGCTGTTCGACGTCATCATCGACTTGCGCCCGGAATCGCCAACGTTCAAACGCCATTTCGCCGTCGAACTCAATGACGACAATCGGCGCAGCCTGTACATCCCGCCGGGCTTCGCGCACGGCTTCGAGACGCTCACGGAGAATGCCGAGGTGTACTACCAGATGTCGGCCTTCTATGAACCGAGCGCCGCAAAGGGGGTGCGCTGGGACGATCCCGCATTCGGTATCCGTTGGCCGGCGCCGCCGCAGGTGATTAGCGACCGCGATCGCGGCTATCCGGATTTCGGAACCTGACCGTCATGACCACGACGCTCGCCCCAGCGGACTTCGCATCGCCCCTCGCGCCGGCGACGGGCGAGCGCATGTATCGCTTGATCGAGGAGTTGTATCCGATCTGCCGCAGCATCACCGGCAACGGTGTGCGGCGCACGCTCGACATCATCGGTCGTTACATGCCGTTGCAACGCAGCGAAGTGCCGAGTGGCACGCGCGTGTTCGACTGGACGGTGCCGAAGGAGTGGAACATCCGCGATGCCTACATTCGCGATCCCAGCGGCACGAAGGTGGTCGATTTCGCGAAATCGAACTTGCACGTGGTGAGCTATAGCCAACCGGTGTGCGCGCGCCTGCCGCTGGCGCAGCTGCGCGCGCGCCTGCATACGCTGCCAGAGCCTCCCGAGTGGATCCCGTATCGCACGTCGTACTACAACGAGACCTGGGGCCTCTGCCTGTCCGAGCGCCAGCGCGAGGCGCTGCCGGACGGCGAATACGAGGTAGTCATTGACGCCACGCTGGCCGACGGACATCTGAGTTACGGCGAGTATCTGTTGCCCGGCGACTCCAGCGACGAGGTGTTGCTGTCGTGCCATGTGTGTCACCCCTCGCTGTGCAACGACAATCTGTCCGGGATCGCGCTGTTGACCGAACTTGCGCGCGCACTGCAGGCGCGTCCGCAGCGGCGCTATTCGTATCGGTTTTTGTTCATTCCCGGCACGATCGGTTCGATCACCTGGCTCGCGCGCAACGAGGCCCACGTCGCGCGTATCCGCCACGGCTTGGTGGTTACGTGCGTCGGCGACGGCGGCCGTTTCACCTACAAGAAAAGCCGGCGCGGCAACGCCGACATCGATCGCGCCGTGATGCATGTGCTTGCCACGACGACCGACGATCACGAGATCATCGAGTTCTATCCGTACGGCTACGACGAGCGCCAGTATTGTTCGCCCGGTTTCAATCTGCCGGTCGGTTCGCTGTCGCGCAGCACGCACGCCCGTTATGTGGAGTATCACACCTCGGCGGATGATATGCAGTTGGTGCAGCCGCACTATCTCGCGGAGTCGCTGGAGAAGTACTTGGCGGTGATCGATGTGCTCGAACACGATCGGGTCTACATCAACACCCAACCGAAATGCGAGCCGCAGCTCGGCCGGCGCGGGCTTTACCGCGGCATCGGCGCGAGCGGCGATACCCGCTCGGCCGAGATGGCGCTGTTATGGGTGCTCAACCTATCGGATGGGCGGCACGGCTTGCTCGATATCGCCGAGCGCGCGCGCGTTCCGTTCGCGGCGATCGCTCAGGCGGCGCACGCGTTGCACGCTGCGGACCTGCTGCGCGAGGGGCGCCGCCTATGACCGCAACGCGGGCGTCGTTCGGCGCGCACGCGCGGGTGCTCGTCACCGGCGCCTTCGGCTTCATCGGCGGTGCGCTGGTGCAGCGGCTACTGCAAGAGGAGGTCGAGGTGCACGCGATTCATCGCCATACCGCGCCGTCGGCATCGGGCGATGCCGTTTGGCACGCATGCGATCTCGAAGACGAATTGGCGGTGCAGCGGTTGATCGAGCGCGTGCAGCCGGAGGCGCTGTTTCATCTGGCGAGCCGCGTCAGCGGCGCGCGCGACCGAGAGGCGGTGTTGCCGACGCTGCGCGCCAATCTGCTGAGCGCCGTGAATGTGCTGACGGCCGCCACCGCGCACGGCTGCCGGCGCATCGTGCTCACCGGATCGATGGAGGAGCCGGCGCCGACAAGCGCGTGGCCGGTGCCAAGCTCGCCGTATGCGGCGGCCAAGCTCGCCGCCAGCGCCTACGGCCGGATGTTTCACCTGTTGTACGCCGCCCCGGTCGTGACGCTGCGACTCTTCATGGTCTATGGGCCGGGACAGCGCGATGGGAAGAAGCTCATACCGTACACGATATTGTCGTTTCTGAACGGCGAGGCGCCGCGTTTGATGAGCGGAGGCCGCATGGTCGATTGGGTGTATGTCGACGACGTCGTGGAGGGTTACGTGCGCGCGGCGACAATGGCGGGCGTTGACGGCAAGACGATTGATATCGCGTCGGGAACGCAAGTAGCGGTGCGCGACGTAGTTGAACGGCTGGGACGACTGATCGATCCCGCGATCCGGCCACAGTTCGGCGTCGTTCCCGATCGCGCCGGGGAGCAGGAGCCGGTCGCCGATCTAGCGCCGGCGGCATCGCTACTCGATTGGACGCCGCGCACGCCGCTCGACACCGGGCTCGCCCGCACCGTCGAGTGGTATCGCGCGCACGCACAATCGGCGGCGGTCGCGGTGAATGAACGATAAGAATGAGGAGGCACGGATGGAGCTACCAACCACGCACCTGAGGCCGTTCCGCGGCTGGGAGGCGTTTAACCTCAAGGAGATCAAGGAGTATCGCGATCTGTTTTACTTTCTCGTATTGCGCGACGTCAAGGTGCTATACGCGCAAACGGTACTCGGCTTCGCCTGGGCGATCCTGAATCCGCTTATTCAAATCCTGCTGTTTACCGTCATTTTCGGTCGCATCGCGGGCATCGATACCGATGGCATTCCGTACGTGTTGTTCTCGACCGTCGCCATTATCCCGTGGACGTACATGTCGGAGGCGATGACCGCATCGAGCCAAAGCCTCGTTCAGGAGCAGGGCATGCTCGGCAAGGTTTACTTTCCGCGCGTAATTTATCCGTTGACGCCGGTATTCGCCAAACTGGTCGATTTCACGATTTCGCTGCTGATCCTGGTCGCGGTGCTGGTGTACTACGGCGTCGCGCCTACGTGGAACCTCTTACTGTTGCCGCCGCTCGTCCTTTTTATGATATGCATACCGGCGGCGATCGGCATGTGGCTGTCGGCGCTGGCGATCCGTTTCCGGGACGTGAAATTCGCGATGACGTTTTTTATTCGCATGCTCATTTATTCGGCGCCGATCCTGTACTCGGCGTCAGCCATACCGGAGACGTATCGGTTCTGGTACTCGCTGAATCCGATTGTGGCGGTCATCGAGGGCTTCCGCGCGGCGTTGCTGGGGACGCCGGTACCGTGGGAATACGTCCTGCCGGGATTGGGCATGGCCCTGGTGATGCTAGCGGTGGGGGCGGTTTATTTCCGGCGCATGGAGCGCGTATTCGTCGACGTCATCTAGGGAGGGGCGGTGAGCGAGTTAGCCATACAGGTCGACAACATCAGCAAGGTGTTTCGCATCGGCACCCGCGAACAAGTGAGCGACAGCCTGGGGGGCGTGCTGCTCGACATGCTGCGCAGCCCGGTGCGCAACTATCGCAAATACCGGTCGCTCTACAATTTCAAAGATATTGCGACCGACGACAAGCCGCGGCCCGACATTATCTGGGCGCTGCGTGACGTATCGTTCGATATCCGCGAGGGCGAGGTGGTGGGCATCATCGGCCGCAACGGCGCCGGAAAATCGACGCTGCTCAAAATTCTGACGCGCATCACGCCGCCGACGCGCGGCGGCGGCACCATCCGCGGTCGGGTGTCGAGCCTGCTCGAAGTGGGCACCGGATTCCATCGCGAATTGACCGGGCGCGAGAACATTTATCTCAACGGCACGATCCTCGGCATGAAAAAGCGCGAGGTGGATCAGCGGTTCGACGAGATCGTCGCGTTTTCGGGCGTCGAGAAATTTCTCGACACGCCGGTCAAGCGCTATTCGAGCGGCATGGCGGTGCGTCTGGCCTTCGCTGTCGCCGCGCATCTGGAGCCCGAGATTCTGATCGTCGACGAGGTGCTGGCGGTCGGCGATACCGATTTTCAGAAGAAGTGCATCAATAAGATGAAACAGGTGCACCAGCAGGGCCGCACGGTATTGCTGGTGTCGCACAACATGCCGGCGATCACGACGCTTTGCAGTCGGGCCATCCTGCTGAAAGACGGCACGGTGGTGGCGGACGGTTCTCCGCACGACGTCGTCGCCGCGTACATGAACTCGGGGCTCGGCAGCACCGCGAGCAAGGAGTGGTCGGACGACGTTTCTGCGCCCGGCGGCCGTATCGCGCGGCTGCGATCGGCGCGCGTCGTGAACGGAAGCGGGCGGACGGTGTCGACGATCCCGATCAAGGACGAGGTAGGGCTCGAGATGCGTTACACGGTGAGCGAGCCGGGTCCGGTGATGTTGCCCAGCTACTGGCTATACAACGACGAAGGCACACTCGTTTTCGCAAGCTTCGCTCAGCATGAGCTGCTGCGTGCGAGCCAACGCGGCGATTACGCTGCGACCGCCTGGATTCCGGGAAATTTGCTGACGGCCGGCACGTTCTTCGTCACCGTGACGCTCAACACCCGCGCCCCGGATACAACGCAGTTCGACGAGCAACAGGTCATATCGTTTACGGTGTTGGACGGCATGGGGCCGGGCACCGCGCGCGGCGATTGGGGTCACGACCTGCCGGGCGTGGTGCGCCCACTGCTCGAATGGTCGGTCGAACGCGCCGGCGCGCCTGCGGTAAAGTTGGCGGAACGACGACGAAGTTTGTGAGTGCGCCATGGAGTGGCGCAGGAGGAAGGCGATGAAGCGGGGGCAGCATCGGCCGACGGCGACGTTCAAGCCGGTGTCGTGGGCGATCGGCGGTGACCGCGGCGCTGTCGTCGACAAAACGACACGGTACGCGCGGTCCGTTTGCCGCGTCTGTCGCACTGTGGGCGATCGCGCGGCGGCGCCGAACATAACCGTCGCCTATCCCGAATTTTTCGAGCGTTGGCGATTTACGCCGACCGGCATCGAGCGCTTGTTGGAACACGTCTTCGGGCCAGGTGAACTGCGGAGGCGGGCGACACCGGACGTCCCGCGCGCCGATCTCGGTTACAACGAACCGCGCTTCGGGCTCGTTACCTGCGCCCGCGCGGTCAAAGGCTGGAGCGATTGACATGCAGCGCAGCCGTGCGCCGCGGATCGCCGTAGTCGTCGCCCACCCGGACGACGAGGCGCTGTGGTTCAGCTCGGTCCTGAACACGGCGGCGGCGATCGTGTTTTGCTATGCGGCGGTATCGAGTCGTCCCGACTGGACCCGCGGCCGGCAAGCGGCGCTGGAGGGCTACCCGCTGCCGGCGGTGCAATCGCTTGGGCTGACGGAGTCCGAAGCGCTGAACGGCGCCGATTGGAACGATCCACAGGAGCGCGAATATGGGCTCGATGTGCGTCGGCGCTCGGACACCTTGCCCGGCGCTGATTTCGATCGTTATGTCGATAACTACCCGTTATTGGTCTCGGCGTTGCGGGAGCGACTGAAGGGCTTCGATCGAGTCTACACACACAATCCCTGGGGCGAGTACGGCCACGAAGAGCACGTGCAGGTGTACCGCGCGGTGCGGGCACTGCGCAACGAACTCGGGTTCGAGCTTTGGTTCGGCAACTACTGCAGCAACAAGTCGCAACGGTTGATGCTGCGCTACATCGGCGGATTTAGCAGTCGCTATGACGTGTGCGAAACGGACGCGGCGCTCGGCGAACGGCTTGCCGTGCACTATCGTGCCAACGGGTGCTGGACGTGGTTCGACGACTATCGCTGGTTTACCCACGAGTGTTTCATGTCCGACGCGGCGCTACCCACGCCCAAACCCATGGGGCATATGTTTCCACTCAACTACATCAAGATTCCGGAACCGGCGCCGGAGCCGTCGCGCGCCGCGCGTGCGGCGGGCACGCTGCGCAGCGCGCTTGCCGAGATAAAACGGGTTGCGGGCGCGGGCGCCTCAGGCCGGTAGCACCGCGTCCAGCACGGCGTCGTAGGCCGCGCGGTACGCCGCCGCGGTGTGGTGGCGTTGCGCATATTCCCAGGCAGCCCGGGAGCGATCGCGCAACTCGGCGATGGGCAGGTCGGCGACGTATTGCACTGCATCGGCGATGGCCGCAGTGCCGCTGTCGCGCAACAACACCCCAAAGTCGCCGACGTCGATGCCGGTTTGCGGCGTGACGATAGGGACAAGTCCCGCGTGCATCGCAATGACGGCCGAACCCGCCTGGCCTTCGGCGCACGAGGGATAGATGAAGGCAGCGGTGCGGCGGGCGATCTCGATCATGCCCGGGCCACCGACATCGATCCAACCGTGCGCCTGCACGTTAGGTGTCCGGTACAGCTCGCGCGCGAACTGCGCCGTAAACTCCGTGTCATGGGCCAACGGACCGCATACCGTCAGCTCAAGACCCGGCGTCGCGGCGAACGCCTCCAGCACGAGATCCAATCCCTTGTGCACAAAGCCGGCACTGCCGAGCCACAGAAAGCGGCGGCGCGCGGTCGCGTAGTCGCGGTCGAGCCAAGGTAGCGCTGCGGCGGGCACCGGCAGGGCATACAGCGGCTTGCCGGCATAGGCATAGGTGGTCAATGTAAAGTCGCGATTGCCGAGCACCGTTCCGAGCGCCGCGCGTTCGATCGCCGCGTTCGCTTCGATCAGGCGAATGCTGCGACTGGTTATGCCGCGCCGTTGCTGAAGCGCAAGCGCGCGGTCGTACGCGGCGCGATTGTTGTACACGTAGTGAGAGGTATCGAGATGCGCGATCGTCAACGGATCGCCGCGCGCGCGATCGGCGAGCCGCTCCAGGTTCGTGCGCGCAGAAACCAACACGCGGTACTCGGCGCGCGGCCGAAATGCCAGGTTGTCGAACTGGGTAACCTCGACGTCATACCCACGGTTCAAGAAGGCGTCCGCCATGAGGCGCGATTCCATGAAATGAGTGTGGCGGGTCGGCACCGGTTTCGTCGGGTCGAGGAACGGATCGAGAATGTACGCGAGCAACACTCGTCCACGCGATGGCGCGTGCGGGCGCAGTACGACGGAGCGCCGACCCTGCGCCCAGTCGCGCGCGGATCGGCGCGCGCGGCGAACAACGCGCCTCAGGATAGACACGGCTGTCGTGCGCCAACGACACTGCAACGCGTCGGCGGGATTTGATACGTTTGCACCCTGTGAACCCGCCCGCTTGCATGCCGGTAGATCTCAGCGTCATTATTACCTGCCTCAACGCCGAGGCGACCTTCGCCGGACAGCTCGAAGCGCTGTGTCGGCAGCAATGGGATCGCCGCTGGGAAATTGTGGTGGCCGACAACGGATCGACCGACGATACGCTGCGCATCATCCGGCGCTATCGGCGGCGCTTGCCGCAACTGCGCGTTGTCGATGCGAGCGCGCGCCGCGGCTGTGCCGCCGCGCGCAATATCGGTATGCAGGCGGCGCGCGCCGATTGCTTCGCGTTCTGCGATGTCGACGATGAAATTGGCCACGGCTGGGTGGCGGCCATGGGCGAGGCGCTGTTGCGGCACGAATTCGTCGCCTGCCGCGTGGACGACCGGCGTTTGAATCCGCCCTGGGTACAAGCGCTGTGGCCGGCCAACCCGGAGCGGCAGGAGGGGGTGGACATCTGTCTCGGATTTCTCCCGTCCGCGCCCGGTTGTGGATTCGGTTTGACACGGCGCCTGTTCGAGCGTGTCGGCGACTTCGACGAAACCCTGCCGCGACTCGACGACTTCGACTATTCGTGGCGTGCGCAACTCGCCGGTGCGCGCGTGCATCTCGTGCCCGACGCCGTTATTTACTATCGCCATCGCCATAGCCTGCGCGGCACCTTTCGTTTGTGCGTCGCCGACGGATATTCCGAAGTCATGTTGCTGCGAAAGTTTGCCCGCCAAGGAATGCCGTGGCGCCCGGTGCGGCAGGCGCTGCACGATTGGGTGTTTACGCCGCTTGGACTGTTGCGGGTGCGCGACCGCGTGAGCTGGGGCGCCTGGTTGAAAGGCGTAGGCGTGCTCGCCGGTCGCGCCCACGGCAGCCTCGAACAACGCATCCTGGCGTTGTAATTAAGGACAAGTCGGCAGCAGCCCGGCAGCGACGAGGTCGGCGCGCCATTTGTCCGCCATCTTGTCATAGCCCGATTGATTCGGATGTAGGTTATCGGCCATGTCGCCCGTCGTCGCGTACACAAGTCCCGCGCCGGTCTGCTGGTTGACCAGGAATAGACGGTTGTTGTTGCGCGCGGCAACGCGTGCCGCGATGTCATCATTGTAGGCGGTGACGCTCTGGCCATCGAGGCGCTCGATGATGCGCGCCACGAATACCCAAAGACGATGGTTGGCCTGCTCCCAGCTCTCGATGTTCTGCAGGATGGAACTTACCGGCGCCGCGCTGGCGTTGGGATTGCCGCTCATGTCGTTGGTGCCGATATGCAGCAGCACAATATCCGGCGGTTGATTGCTCAGCCATTGTCCGATGCCGTCCGCGATTTGTTGCGCGACAAATCCGCCGTGCCCTTCGTGATGCGGATCGCTCATCAAGGCTTCACCGTTGGTTTCGCCGCCAACAAAGTCGATGGCGTAGCGACCGGCGGCGGTCGCGGTCAGGTCATTGTAAAGTTTGAGGCGATAGCCGATGCTTCGATCGTTCGAAGGCGATGTCGGTGTGTAGGTTCCCATGGTTATGGAGTCGCCGAGAGGCATCAGCCGCAATACGCCGTCAATGAACAACGATACCGTCGCCGCGTCGGAGGTTTGGCCGCCGGCGTCGCGCACGCGGAACGTAAATTGATCGAGCCCGCGCATGCCGTTGCGCGGAACATAGGTGAAATTGCCGGCGGCGTCCGCGCTCAACGAGCCCTTGACCGGCTGCGACAGGACCTCGAACACCAGCGATTGCGAGTTGGCCGACAGTCGTCCGCTGTAGCTGGTATTCACGGCGACGGTGTGGCAGCTATTCTGCGCGATCGGGTTTCCGATCAGCAGCGAGACCGTCGCGGTAGCGCTGCCGCCGGACCCATCGCTGGCACGATATACGAAACTGTCGTTGTTGCCGCTGCCGTTATGCTGATACATGAAAGATCCGTTTGCATTCAACGTCAGCGTGCCGTTAGAAACGTTGCTGACTAACGCGGCGGATAGCGACGCGCCGCTGTCGTTCGCGAGGGCCCCTGGCGCCGCCACCGCAAGACTGCCGCCTTGCGCGACGGTGTAGGTATCGTTGTTCGCGCGCACCGCGCCCGAGCTGCCGCCGCCTCCCGACCCACCGCCGCATCCCGTGACCAGTAGCGCGCCGAGGAGCGCCACGGTTTTACAGTCGCAACCCTTCGATCCCATTCCAATCCCTTGTGCCGCGCATGGCGGCGTATCGTTATACTGAACACTGGCGCGTACCGAAGCAGGCGCCCGCCGGCGAGCGCGACTCGCCGGCGGCTGCCGCTCCTATCGACCGCGCTTAGCGGGCGCAGCGAAATCCGACGTCACTAAAGCTCGCGTCGGTCGCATCGTACCCAACGCTGGAATTGGTGTAGTACTCCAGTCCACCACCCGTCGCGACACGTACGTGGCTGGCCGGAAAGGTTGTTCCCGTAGTGTCGCTAGCACCTCGGTTGCCGGCTGCGCCGTCGACCCACTCACCACCGCTGATAGTCGTCACGCCCATGGTGTGGGCCGTGGCCCATTCGCCCGCGGTCGGCAGGCGTTTGCCGGCATTCGCGCAGGCGCGCGCCGCCATTGCCCAAGAGACGTCCGTGCCTTTGGCCAGCGCTCCGGACGCATGCGTAGCGCGGCTTTGGGCGTAGATGCCGGTGCAGCCCGAACCATTGGTGGTGCATCCGGCGGGGATGCTGGTCACACCGTTGGCCGTTGCCGCGGCGCCGTCGTAGAGCGCCGCCGGATTTTTGTCGATGCAAAATGCGCCGACCCGCACCATCTCGTCGCTGGCGTTGGCCGCGGCGCACGAGCCGGTGCCGTTCAAGGCGTCCCGCAGCGCTTGAAAGTTTTCATTCACCTGCGCCGCGCTCGCTGTAGTGCCGTCGGTAAAGTTGTGAGGGAGAGTTACCGCGTAGACCGTCGCGCCGCTCGCGGCGATGCCGAGGATCACGCCCGTGTACCAGCCCAAAGAAAACCGTTTCCGGTTGCCGTCCATGTCAAACCTCCATGTACTTTGTAGTTGCTGAAAAAAAAAGATTAGGTAACTGTTTAGCTTCCCCAGGTACAACTGCCCCAGTTGGAACTACCCCAGACGCAGGCGGATGTGCCGCCACCGCCGCCATCACCGCCGCCGCCACCTCCACCGCAGCCGGTTGCCAACGCCGTCAGCGGCAGAAGTAGAAGCGCCGTACGTAGGATTTTACGGATGTGTTGCATTACGAACTCACCTCCTTGTCGGTATAGGTCTTCCAGTATGTTATCGCGTGTCGCTCGTGCTGGTGAGCGCATGCCGCGACGCAGTTTACTTGCGCGTTTCCGGTACACAATGCGCGATACACCTGAGTCGGCCACGTATTTTCCCTTCGCGTCATCATGCCGGCTGATCCGTCCGGAAATGAAACGATAAACGTTTCAGCCGGCGTCGCAGTGCGGCGGCCAGAAGCCATGGATTCCAATAATGCTCGAAAAGATGGACCGAGTTTCGATAGGCCGTGCGGTACATGAGGCGTTCGTTCTCATGCACGATCAGATCTCCGGTGCGCGGATGCGGCAACAGTATGGCAAGCGCCAATCCACACCACATTTGCTTGTGCGATTCAGGCTCGTCGTCGGAAACGAAGCGGCCGGCGATAAAGTCCATCTCGACGAGATGCACAAATGGATTCTCCGCCCAGTCCGCCTCGCGGATGCCGCGGCGGCACTGCGGATTGAAGCTGTCGTGCATGACCACGTACAGCGGTCGTGTCGGACGCACGGCGAGCACGATGTTGATGTCATCGCGCACGCCGCGGCGCGTATGATCGGCGTCGATCAGCACGAAGCCGACATGTACGCCTTCGTCGCGCAGGCGTATCAGCAACGGCGGCAGTACCACGCGCGATTGGCCGACGATGAACTCCACGTTCGGAAACTCGGCGGCATAACGCTCGCGGCACGAGGGATCGATGTCGATGCTGTACACGCGTTTCGCGTGCTTGGACAGCACGCGCAGACTGCCGGCGCGATAGGTACCGATCTCGATCGCGCATTCCGGCTGCAGCTCGCGCAACAGCGTTTCGAGCGCGCAGCGCTCGGCATCGGTCATAAGCCAACCGTCGCCATCGGACGTAAAGAGCGAATGGAGTTGCGAGGACGTGGACGGGACACCCTGAGCGGCGTTGTAGTACTGGATCGCCATGTGCTGCCTCCTGATTATCGGTATATGTTGCGCGTCGTTGGTTCCGCCCACTCGCGCAGTGATTGTCGCTGACGCTACCCGGCGTTTTGATGATGCGCAATTGCGATATCACCCGAGCGCATGACCCCAATGCTCGTGGCGGTAAATAGAGTCACTTCCGCTGTTAGTAATTTCTTTCCTGATTTCTCACCGGCGCGGCGTACGTTATCCTCGGCGGCATCCAATAATGAGGCAGGGAGCCCGCGCGAACATGAAGATAACGGTGCGTCGTTTCGCCGTGCGTATCGCCCGGCGCTGGTACGCGTTTCAACAGGCGGCGCTGGCGAGCGACTTGCCGCGGTTTGCCAACACCCCACGCAATCTGGAAATCGAACTGCCGCGCCGGATTTACGACGCGCAATGCATGCGCATCGGCGACGATGTGAAAATCGGTCCGGGATCTCTGCTCGTGGCGCAGACGCATTACCCGACCGAAACCATGCGCCACCCGCTGGATCAGCGCGCGCCGCAACGGTTTGATCCGCAGATCATCATCGGTCATCGGGTGACCTCGACCGGCGGGCTCACGCTGGCGGCGATGCATCGGATCGTCATCGAGGACGATGTGATGTTCGCCGCCAACGTGCTGATCGCCGATGGGCTGCACGGATTCGAAAGTATCGAGACTCCCTTTAAGTACCAGCCGATGACCCGCATCGCCGCGGTTACAGTCGGACGCGGTTGTTGGATTGGACAAAACGTCGTGATCATGCCGGGGGTCACGATCGGCGAGATGTCGGTTATCGGTGCCAACAGCGTCGTGACGTCCGACGTCCCCGCACGTGCCATCGCGGTGGGCGCGCCCGCGCGCGTGATCAAACGCTGGGATGCGGCGAGCGGCGCCTGGCGCAGCGCCGAACGCGTTAACGTGGCAAGATGAGGCGGCGATGCGCGTAGCTTTTTTGGTTGGCCGTTTCCCAGCGATATCCGAGACGTTCGTGCTGCGCCAGATCCTCGGCGTGATTGATCGCGGGCACGAGGTTGAGATCTACGCCTTGGAGCGGGGTGCCGACGCACCCGACGTGCTGGCACGTTATGGTCTGAACCGGCGCGTACGCTATCTCGATCTGCCGGCGTCGATGGGTGCGCGACTGCGCCATGTAGCGCGCGCCGGGGCGCGCCTGGGGCGCGCGCCCATGTTGTACGCGCGCGCGTTGAACGTGCTGCGCTTCGGGCGCATGGCGCTCAGCCTGCGTCTGACTGTTCTGACGGACCAGATCGCTGCTCTGGGCCCGCGGTGCTATGACGTCATTCATTGTCAGTTCGGTCCGCTCGGCACGATCGCGGTACGCCTGCGCCGCATTGGCGCGTGGGACGGGGCGATTGTCACCGCGTTTCGCGGTTACGATGCGACGGAGCTTCTCAAGCGATCGCCGCACCGCTACGACGATCTCTTCCGCGACGGCGATCTGTTCTTGCCGGTCAGCGCGGCGCTGGCGGAAAGTTTACGAGCGCACGGTTGCGATCCGGCAAAACTATTGGTGCATCATTCGGGCATCGATTGCCGATCGCTTACCTATCGGC
>JBKHXU010000162.1:0-11287 GCA_046565865.1 Gammaproteobacteria bacterium
TGAACGGGCTCAGCGTCGCCCCGCCGGTGCGCAGCACGCCGAAAATGTCCTTGCCGACACGCTGCGCATCGCCGACGACGGCACCGCCGATGCAGCGGCCCTGACCGTCGAGATATTTGGTGGCCGAGTGGATCACAATGTCGGCGCCGAGCGCGAGCGGGCGCTGCAACGCCGGCGTGCAAAAGCAATTGTCGACCGCGAGCACGGCATTGCGCGAATGCGCCAACTCCGCGAGCTGGCGAATGTCCGCAATCTCGGTCAGCGGGTTCGACGGCGTTTCCAGGAACAACAACTTGGTGTTCGGCCGCAGCGCCTGCTCCCACGCACGATAGTCCGTGAGCGGCACGAACGTGGTCTCGACGCCGAAGCGCCCCAGGTACTGCTGAAACAACACCACCGTGGTGCCGAAGATGGCGCGCGAGGCGACAATGTGATCGCCCGACTTGAGCAAGCCGAGACAGGTGGCGAGCACCGCGGCCATGCCCGAGGAAAACGCCACGCACGCCGCGCCACCCTCGAGCGCCGCCAGCCGCTGCTCGAAGGCGCGCACCGTGGGATTGGTGAAACGCGAATAGATGTTCCCCGGGCTGTCGCCGGAAAAACGCGCGGCCGCCTCGGCGGCGCTGGCAAATACGAAACTCGAGGTCGGGAAGATCGGCTCGGACTGCTCGCCCTCGTCGGTACGCGTGTGCCCGACGCGCACCGCGCGCGTCGCAAAGCGCCAACGTTCGCTATCGTCTGACATCAGTGCCTCCAATTTGCGGGCACGAAAAAACCCGCCGGACAGCCAGAGCGGGTTTGGTTCGCTTTAGCTGCATTTGTTAAGCGCCCGCAAGCTGAAAGCTCAAATCGGCGCATATCCGAACACTACGCGGTGGCCTGGGCGCTTGTCAACGTCCGACCGTACCCTGGCCACCTCGATGGCTAACGCGAGAACGTCAGGATCTCCGCGGTGATGTGGTCGTTGGCATTCCCGCTCGCGTCCTGGCGCGCCGTCTTCGCGGCATCGTTGCGGCATTGCTCGATCTGTTCCAGATACGCCGGGCTGATGTCGCCGGTGACGTAGACGCCGTCGAAGCACGAGGCGTCGAAGCCGGTCACGCGCGGGTTGCCCTCGCGCGCGGCGTCGATGAGGTCGGGCAAGTCCTGATAGATCAGGCGATCAGCGCCGATCGCCTGCGCCACTTCCTCTTCCGAGCGGCCGCTCGCGACCAGCTCGCTTGCCGCCGGCATGTCGATGCCGTACACATTGGGATAGCGCACCGGCGGCGCGGCCGAGGCGAAGTACACCTTGCGTGCGCCGGCCTCGCGCGCCATCTGGATGATCTGCGCCGAGGTCGTACCGCGCACGATCGAGTCGTCCACCAGCAGCACGTTCTTGCCTTTGAATTCGAGGTCGATGGCGTTGAGCTTCTGGCGCACCGACTTCTTACGCTGCGCTTGCCCCGGCATGATGAAGGTGCGGCCGATGTAGCGGTTCTTGATGAAGCCCTCGCGGTACTTGATGCCGAGCGCGTGCGCCATCTGTAAGCCGGCGGTGCGCGAGGTATCGGGGATGGGGATGACGACGTCGATGTCGAGATTCTTCCACTCGCGCTTGATCTTGGCCGCGAGCTTCTCGCCCATGCGCAGGCGCGTCTTGTGCACCGCGATGTTGTCGATGATCGAATCGGGCCGCGCCAGATAGACGTACTCAAAAATGCACGGCGTGTGCTGGGGGTTGTCCACGCACTGGCGCGTATGCACCTGGCCCTGCATATCGATGAACACCGCCTCGCCCGGGCCGACGTCGCGTTCGAGCTCGAATCCGAGCACGTCGAGCGCCACGGATTCGGAGGCGATCATATGTTCCGGCCCGTTGTCGGTGTCGCGCCGACCGAATACCACCGGACGGATGCCGTGCGGGTCGCGAAACGCCAAGATGCCGAAACCGACGATGAGCACGACCACCGCGTACGCGCCGCGTACGCGCCGGTGCACCGCCGTCACCGCACGGAAAATATCGTCCGGCGTCAGGCGCAGCCGGCTCACCGAGTACAGCTCGTGCGCGAAGACGTTGAGCAGGATTTCGGAATCGGACTCGGTGTTGATGTGGCGCAGGTCCTCGCGGAACATCTCTTGCGCGAGCTGCGCCGAATTCGTGAGATTACCGTTGTGCGCCAGCGCCAGGCCAAACGGCGAGTTTACGAAAAACGGCTGCGCCTCGGCCGCCGACTCGCAGCCGGCGGTCGGATAGCGCACATGACCGATGCCCATATTGCCGACGAGCCCCTCCATGTGGCGCTGCTGGAACACGTCGCGCACCAGGCCGTTGTCCTTGCGCAGATACACGCGCCGTCCGTCGCTGGTGACGATACCGGCGGCATCCTGTCCACGGTGCTGGAGCACCGTGAGCCCGTCATAAATGGCTTGGTTGACCGGGCCCTTGCCCAGAATGCCGATGATGCCGCACATGGGGGAAAACCTCGTGCAGTTAAAGTGAAAGTCTAGCCGTAGCGTATGTGGCGGGCAACATCCCGCGGGAGATACTCGCTCGCCACGACCGCCACCTCTTGAAAGTATGGCGCCAAAACCGAGTCTCGCCACCACGGCCGCTGCGGCAAACTGGTGATGCCGCCGACCAGGAACACAATGACGATGATGACACCGCCGCGTGCAATGCCGACCAGCGCACCCATAATTGCGTTTGGGGCGCGCAACGCACCGCGCAGCGGCAGGGCGCGGTGGATAATGAACACGACGATGGTGCCGACGATGAAGACCAGCAGGAACACCGCGACGAACGCCGCCACGGTGCGCAGTTGCGGGTCCGCGATCACACCCATGAACCACGCCGCTACGCCGTCGGCGAATAACCACGCGACGAACGCCGCCAACGGCCACAACACCAGCGACAACACCTCGAGCACGAACCCGCGTAGCGCGCCGGTGACGGCGAACGTGACCAATACCACGATCAACATGTAGTCGAAGGCGTTCATCGACGCGGCAACGACATCACGGATAGGCGAGGACCACGCCTTTTACGCCGGTTTCCTTTTCGATCTGTCCCTGCGCCTTTTGCGCCAGCGCCTTGTCCCTGAACGGTCCGACGCGCAGACGCAAGGCGCTGCCGCCGTCGCGCGCAATGCGCTCGCGGCTTACCGCGTGACCATGCTTCTTGAGTTGCGTTTCGAGACGCACGGCGTTGCCGGCGTTGGAAAACGTGCCCACCTGCACCACCCAGCCGCTTTTGATCTCCGCCGCCTTCGGCTCCGGCTTGGGCGCCGGTTTGGTCGGCGCGCTGCTCGCCGCTTTAGCGACGGGCTTCGTCGGTGCCGGTTTGTCAGCTGCGGGCGCGGACGGCTTCGGCGCGGCCTTTGGCGCCTCGGCGATGACGGCGGGCTTCGGCGGTTCGGCATCGACGATCGGCTTTTCCGGCGTACTCTGCTTGGGCGCCGGCGGCGGCACCGGCGTCACGACGACTTTGTTCTCGGCGTCGCTCGCCGGCACCGGGATTTGGCTCACGCTCGACGTGTCCGGCGGCGTCGAAGGGCGATCGAGGATCATCGGCACGAAGATCACCGCCAGCGACACGATGATGACGGCGCCGATGATGCGATGCTTGGGATCGAAGTCGCTGGGATCTTTTTGGGTCATGGGGTCATTTCGAGCGCCGGCAGTATACCACCGACGGTATAAAACGACCCAAAGACGACGATCCGGTCGGCCGGCGCCGCGGCACGTCGGGCGGCCGCGAACGCCGCCGCCGGCTCGGCAAAGCGCTCGACCGGTTGGCTGACACCGGCCTGTGTCAGCGCCGCCTGCAGTTGATCGGCGCTCGCCGCCCGCGGACCGGACAACGAGGTCAGATACCAGCGGTCGATACAGGACGCGATCGCGTCGACCACGGCGACGATGTCCTTATCGAGCAGCATGCCGAAGACGGCGTGCGTGCGTCCGCTCAGTTTGTGTTGCGTCAACGCGCGCGCAAGCGCGGCGGCGGCGGCCGGGTTGTGCGCCACGTCGAGGATCACCACCGGTTGGCCGGGCCACACTTGAAAGCGCCCTTGCACGCGCGCCCCCAAGAGGCCGGCGCGCAGCGCCGCCTGCGCCAGTGGAAACCGATCGCCGATGGCATCGAGCGCAACCAACGCGCCGGCGGCGTTGTTGAGCTGGTGGTCACCGCGCAATACCGGGTACGGCAGCCCGGCGCGCGCCTTATCGGGTTGCCGCAAGGTCCAGCCATGCGGCTCGCGCTCGATATGAAAATCGCGCCCGAGCTGTTTCAAATCCGCGCCGACCCGCGCCGCAGCCGCGGCGATGGCGGCGGGCGGATCGGCATCGCTGCACACCGCCGGGCGCTGCGCGCGAAATATTCCGGCTTTCTCCACTGCGATCGTCTCGCGGTCCGGGCCGAGCCAGGCGGTGTGATCGATGCCGATCGAGGTCACCACCGCGACGTCGGGATCGACACCGTTGACCGCATCGAGCCGCCCGCCCATGCCGACCTCGAGCACCGCGATGTCGATGCCGCGCGCGCGAAACACCTCCAGCGCCGCGAGCGTGCCGAATTCAAAGTAGGTCAACGAAATGTCGCCACGACATGCCTCGACGCGCGCGAATGCGTCGCACAGCGCCGTATCATCCACGGGTTCGCCCGCGACGCACACGCGCTCGTTGTAGCGCACGAGATGCGGCGAGGTGTAGGCGCCGACGCGATAGCCGCCGGCGCGCAGCGCCGCATCGCAAAAGCCGACGGTCGAACCCTTGCCATTGGTGCCGGCGACGGTGATCACGGCGAACGGCGGGCGGCGCAGCTCACAGCGGTCGAGTACGGCGTGCACGCGTTCGAGGCCGAGCTCGATCGCGCGCGGGTACAGCGACTCGATGTAGCGCAGCCAGTCGGCGAGGGTACGCGGGGTCAGCGTCAGGAGAGTCCGGTCATGTCGCCGTCGTCTTGCACGACCGGCGCGCGTTCGACTTTAGGTTGCCGCGTCAGCGTCGCCAGCAGCGACGCCACGCGATCGCGTAGCTCGCGGCGCTCGAGAATCATGTCGATGTTGCCGTGCGCCAGCAGGAATTCCGAACGCTGGAATCCTTCCGGCAACTTTTCGCGCACGGTTTGTTCGATCACGCGCGGGCCGGCGAAGCCGATCAATGCTTTTGGCTCGGCGATGATGACGTCGCCCAACATCGCGAGACTCGCCGATACGCCGCCCATGGTCGGGTCGGTCAGGATCGAGATGAACGGAATGCCGCGCTCGCCGAGCTGCGTCAACACCGCCGCCGTCTTCGCCATTTGCATGAGCGAGAACAAGCCCTCCTGCATGCGTGCGCCGCCGCTGGCACTGAAGCACACGAGCGGGATGCCCTGCTCCAGACATGCGTTCGCGCCGCGCACGAAGCGCTCGCCGACGACCGCACCCATCGAGCCGCCCATGAATCCGAATTCAAACGCGCACGCCACGAGCGGCAGACCCTTGAGCGCGCCTTGCATCACCACGAGCGCGTCGCGCTCGCCGGTATCGCGCTGCGCCTCGGTCAAACGATCTTTGTATTTTTTCAGGTCTTTGAACTTGAGCACGTCGACCGGCGCTAAGTTGGCGCCGATCTCTTCGCGCGGTTCGAGGTCGAGAAAGATATCCAGCCGCCGGCGCGCACTGATGCGCATGTGGTGCGAGCACTTGGGGCAGACGTTGAGATTCGTTTCGATCTCGGCCGAGTACAGCACCGCGCCGCACGCGGGGCACTTCTGCCACAAACCTTCGGGTACCGCCGCTTTCTTCGTGCCCTGGCTCTTGATCTTGGGCGGCAGCAGCTTGTCGAACCAGCTCATGCAGAGGCTCCCGACGCGGCGCGCGGCGCGCGCGCCTGATCCATGGCCGTGCGCAGGCTGCGCACGAACGCCGGTACCTCGCCGAGCGCGCGCTCGGGCGCGTCGGCGTTGGCGGCGATGCGGCTGACGATGGCGCTGCCGACGACGACCGCATCGGCGATCGCCGCGACCGCGGCCGCGGTCTCGGGGCTGTTGATGCCAAAGCCGACCCCGAGCGGCAGATGCGTGTGCCGGCGGATGGTCTTGAGGCGACGGCTGACCTCGTTCACGTCCAAATGGCTGGCTCCGGTGACCCCTCGCAGTGACACATAGTATAGGTATCCCCGAGCGACCTCGGCGATACGGCGAATGCGGTCCGGCCCGCTCGTGGGGGCGAGCAAAAAGATGGGGTCTAGGCCGTGGGCGCGCAGCGTGCCCGCAAACGGCTCAGCCTCTTCCGGCGGCAAATCGACGGTCAGGACGCCATCCACGCCCGCGCTCGCCGCCTGCTCGGCGAAGGCCTGATAGCCCATCGCCTCGAACGGATTCAGGTAGCCCATTAACACGATCGGCGTGGTGCTGTCTTTGGCGCGGAACTCGCGCACGATCTCGAGCACGCGCGTGAGCGTCACGTTGTGTTTGAGCGAACGCTCGGCCGCGTGTTGGATCACCGGGCCGTCGGCCATGGGATCGGAGAACGGCACGCCGAGCTCGATGACGTCGGCGCCGGCGTCGACCAGCGCGTGCAGCAGCGGCACCGCCACCCACGGCTGCGGATCGCCGGCCATGACATACGGAATCAACGCCGCTCGCTTTTGTTTCTTGAGCGCCGCGAAGGTGGGGGCGAGGCGTGACATTAGAATTTGATTCCTTCGAGGTTGGCGACGGTGTGAATGTCTTTGTCGCCGCGGCCGGAGAGATTGACCACGATCGCCTTGTTGCGCTTTAGCTGCGGCGCAAGCTGCTTGGCATACGCCACCGCGTGCGACGATTCGAGCGCCGGCATGATGCCCTCGCTGCGCGTCAACTCGTGAAACGCATCGAGCGCCGCGCGATCGGTGACCGAGACATATTTCGCGCGGCCGGCGTCTTTGAGCCACGCGTGCTCGGGGCCCACGCCCGGATAGTCGAGACCGGCGGAGATCGAATGCGTCTCGACGATCTGGCCTTCGGCCGTCTCTAATAGGTACGTCCGGTTGCCGTGCAACACACCGGGCCGGCCGGCGCACAGCGTCGCCGCGTGCCTGCCGGTTTCGATCCCCTCGCCACCGGCCTCGACGCCATACATGGCGACCTCGGCGTCGTCGATGAAGGGATAGAACAGGCCCATCGCGTTCGAACCGCCGCCGACGCAGGCGACCAGCGCATCCGGCAATTTATTCTCGAACTCGCGAATCTGATAGCGCACCTCGCGCCCGACGACGGATTGGAAATCGCGCACGAGCAAGGGATATGGATGCGGACCGGCAACGGTACCGATGATATAGAACGTGGAATCGACATTCGTCACCCAGTCGCGGAACGCCTCGTTCAATGCGTCCTTCAGCGTCTTCGAGCCGGACTCAACGGGGATGACTTCGGCGCCGAGCAATTTCATGCGATACACGTTGATCGCTTGGCGCTTCATGTCCTCCGAACCCATGTACACCGAGCACTTGAGGCCGAAGCGCGCGGCCCCGGTCGCGGTCGCCACACCGTGCTGACCGGCACCGGTCTCAGCGATCACGCGCTTCTTGCCCATGTGCCGCGCGAGCAGCGCCTGGCCGATGGTGTTGTTGATCTTGTGCGCGCCGGTGTGATTCAAATCCTCGCGCTTTAGGTACACACGCGCCCCGCCCCACGCGGCGGTCAGACGCTTCGCCGGATACAACGGCGACGGCCGACCGACATAGAGCCGCAGGTCCTCGGCGAATTCGTTTTGGAACTTGGCATCGCTGCGCAGGCGTTCGTACGCCTCGCGCAACTCGATCAGCGGTTGCATCAGCGTCTCGGCCACGAACATGCCGCCGTAGTCGCCGAAGTGGCCGCGCGCGTCGGGCAGGACGTAGCTCATGCCGCCTCGCGCACGGCGGCGATGAACGCCGCGATCTTTTTCGGATCCTTGATGCCTTTGCTCACTTCCACTCCGCTGCTGACATCGACCGCGGCCGGGCGCGCGCGGCGGATGGCGTCGCGCACGTTATCGACGGTGAGACCGCCGGCGAGGACGATGGGTCTGCTGAGATCACGCGGGACACGGCCCCAATCGAAGGTTGTACCCGATCCACCGGCTTGGTCGGCGACGAAACTATCGAGCAGCAATCCGCTCGCATCGGCATATCGCGCCGCCTCGTGCGCAAGGTCGACGCCGTCGCGCATGCGGATCGCTTTGATATAAGGTCGGCCGTAGCGGCTGCACTGATCGGGCGCCTCATCGCCGTGAAATTGTAACAGAGTGAGCCGCACGTCCCGCAGCACCTCCTCCACCCGCGCGCTCGTCGCATCGACGAACAAACCCACGAGCGTCACGAACGGCGGCAGCTCGCGCGCGATCGCTAGCGCCTGCTCGATCTCGACACAGCGCGGGCTGCGCCGATCGAACACGAGGCCGATGGCATCGGCGCCGGCGCTGGCCGCGGCCGTGGCGTCCTCGACACGGGTGATGCCGCAAATTTTGACGCGGGTGGGCATGGGCGCGCGAGCTTACCAGAGCCCCAAACCCCGAGAAAGGCGCGGTATTCCGAACGTCTCCGGGTATTCGACGGCGGTCAAATACAGCCCGTCGGGCGGCGCCGTGACGCCGCCCTGCGTGCGGTCGCGCGACGCCAGCACCGTTTGCGCCCAATCGGGCTCACGCTCGCCGGCACCGATCGCGAGCAGCACGCCGGCGATGTTGCGCACCATGTGGTGCAAGAAGGCGTTGGCATACGCGTGCAGGCGCACATAGTCGCCGTGGCGCTCCACTGTCAGCGAGCGCACCTCGCGCACCGACGTTTTCGCCTGACACTCGACCGAGCGGAACGCGTTGAAGTCGTGCGTGCCGACGAGATATTGCGCCGCCTGCTGCATGCGCGCGACATCGAGCGGCCGGTACTCGTGCGTGACACGCCGCGCGAGATACGTCGGGCGTATAGCGCGGTTGAGGATCACGTAATCGTAGTGCCGCCCGGTCGCCGAGAAACGTGCATGAAACTCGGCATCGACCTCGCTCGCCCACAGCAGCGCAACCTCCGTCGGCAGATTGCTGACCGCACCGCGCACCCACGCGTGACTGGTGCGTTGCACCTGCGTATCGAAATGAATCACCTGCCCGGCCGCGTGCACGCCGGCGTCGGTGCGGCCGGCAACGGTGACGCGGATCGTTTCGTCGGCAACCTTCGACAGCGCGGCTTCGACGCAACCTTGAATGCTGCGGCCGTTGTTTTGCAGTTGCCAGCCGTTGAAGGGGGAGCCGTCGTATTCAATTAGGGCGGCGATGCGCATGTTTTACCGAGGTCTTAGCAAAGTGTACACTTCGAAGTGTATCTATTAGGGCTCCCAAGATGAAGACATCGGCCAAAGACCTGCGCATCCATACCAAGCGCATCCTGGACGCCGTCGAGCGCGGCGAGGAAGTGACCATCACCCATCGCGGCGTTCCGCGCGCGAAGCTGGTCGCGCTGCGCAAACCGCGCACCGCCAAAAAGACCGGCGCCACCGCCCTGTTCGGCATGTGGAGGCAACACGAGGCGTCGCGCGACGTCGCCGGCTACGTGCGCAAGTTGCGCCGCGGTCGTCATTGATGCTGGTCGATACCGATGTGGTCATCTGGTACTTTCGCGGCAACCGCCGCGCCGCGACGCGGCTGGACAAGATGGCCGAATTCTCGCTGTCGGCCGTAACATATATCGAACTGGTACAAGGCCTGCGCAACAAACAGGAATTGCGCCTGCTGCGCGCGGGATTGCGCGACTGGAACGCGACAATCATTCCGATCGACGAAACCATCTCGAACAAGGCGATGTTCTACGTCGAACAATACTTCCACTCGCATTCGCTGCAACTGGCCGACGCCCTGATCGCGGCGACGGCCGTGAATCACGGCCTGTCGTTGTTGACCGCCAACACCAAACACTATCGCATGGTCACGGACTTAACGCTGGAGAAATTCAATCCCGCTGCTTAGGCGCGAATGTATGCAACCGCTGAGACGCATTGCCACCATCGTACTGATACTGCTCGCATGCACCGGGTGCGACCGGGCGACCAAGACACTGGCGCAAGCATACGCGCCGCGACACACGGCATTGTCGCTTGCCAACGATACGATCCGGTTGCAATACGTCGAAAATCGAGGCGCGTTTCTCGGCTTGGGCGCAGCGCTGCCCGAACCGGCGCGCAAGCTGCTGCTCATCGGCGGGGTGGCGATTCTGCTGGTAGGGCTGCTTGGCTACGCCGTGCTCCGGGCAACCGCGGCCACGACAGTCATCGGGCTCGCTCTCGTCGCCGGCGGCGGTATCGGCAATCTGATGGACCGCTTGGCACACAACGGCGGTGTCATTGATTTCCTGAGTCTCGGCATCGGCGCCTGGCGCGCCGGGATTTTCAACATGGCCGATGTCATGATCCTGATTGGCGCCGGGCTAATCGTCATCCAGGCAATGACGACGCACCCGGCGTCAACTACACCGCGTCGATAGCCTTCACATCTTGATGTTGCTTCGGCAACTTAACCCCCCGCAACGCCCTCTCCCCCACATACCGCTCAATATCCTTAGCGGACAGCGACAGTTCACCCTTCCCCGTCTGCAACACCAACTTCTGTCCCTCGCGATACACCGCCACCCCCGCAACGTATTCCTCTCGCGAAGCAACCTTACCCGACGGCACATTGATGATTTTGATGCCCTTGCCCTTCGGCATCTGCGGCAGCTCGCCGACCATGAACGCGAGCATGTGGCCTTGTGTCGTCACGGCCGCAATCCAATCTTCCTGCATGGCTTGCACATGCTGCGGCGGCAGCGCCTTCGCGCCCTTCGGCACCTTGAGCACGCCTTTGCCGGCCTTCTTGTTCGCGATCAGATCTTCGAGCTTGGCGACGAAACCGTAGCCGGCGTCGCTCGCCAACAGATAAAGATCCTCGGGGCTGCCCATGATGACGCCGGCCCAGGTCGCGCCCGGCGGCGGGTTGAAGCTGCCGGCGAGTGGCTCGCCGTGGCCGCGCGCGGAGGGCAGCTTGTGCGCGGGCAGCGAGTAGGTGCGGCCGGTGGAGTCGATGAAGATCGCGAGCTGATTGCTCTTGCCGCGCGCGGCTTGCAGGAAACGATCGCCCGACTTGTAGTCGAGCGTGCGTGGATCGACCTCGTGGCCTTTGGCGGCGCGCACCCAGCCCTTCTCGGACAGGATCACCGTGATCGGTTCGGTCGGCAGCAACTGTGTGACGTCGATCGCCTTCGCCGCCTCGCGCTCCACGAGCGCGGAGCGGCGCGCATCGCCGAATTCTTCCGCATCCTGCATGATCTCGTCGCGCAC
>JBKHXU010000163.1:0-2031 GCA_046565865.1 Gammaproteobacteria bacterium
CCGTCGTCCGCAGCGTTGCGCGCGCGCCGAGCGGCGCGTGGCGGCCGAGTTGTAACAGCGCCGCCGTGATGAGCCCGGCCGCCGCCAACCCGTAAAGGCCGAGCGTCAGCGAATGGCCGTAAAGAAATCCACCGAGCAACACGACATACAACAGCAGCGCACTGAGCAGGTAATCGCGCCGACTGCGTAGCTCAAGCAGCTTCAGGCCGGTCAACGCCAGCAGCAACGCGACGCCGGGATCGCGCCCGAGCAATCCGCCGTAGTAGCGGTAAGTGGCGCCGATCACGAGCAACACCGCGATCAGCCGTATGCCTTTCCCAGGGCGGACGATGAGTCGGTGCGCGGCGGCGTATCGCCAGCCGGCGCCGACGACGAACACCGCCGACACCCAGATCGGCACCTCGCTTGCCAGGGGCAGGTAAGCGGCCAGTGCTGCGATTAGCAGCAGGTGCAGCGCCGCCATTGGCACCGGCGGTTGCAGCGGCTCGTCTTCGGCGCGGCGCCTCGCCGGGCGATGCGGTGTCGACACGGTATTCATGAGCGCGGGTACAGCGCCAATGCCTCAAGGCAACGCGCCGCGTGCGCCGCGCCGGTGTCGGGACCCAGCTCCACGCCGGGCAGGCGCAGCCCATACGGGCGCGCGCTACGCTCGGCTTCGAGCACACCGCGACATAAAACACTCAAGCGTTGCTCCGGCTCGACCCCGGCCAGCACTGCCCAGTCCAGCCACAACACCGCCGGCGGGCCACCGCTGAATTGTTTGGTGAGATAACCGCGGCCAGCGGCGAGCGCCTTCCAGGCGATGTGCATCGGCGGGTCGCCGCGTCGGTATTCGCGCAAACCCTTAAAATCGTCGCCGAAGTGGGTCCCGGTACCATGCCCGCCGTCGCCGGCGAGGCCCCAGCTTGGGGGCAGGGCGGCGAGCGGCGCCGGCGTCGGATAAACGATGCCGGTCTGTCCGGTTTGTAGGCGTCGGGTCCAGGCGCGCCACAGCGACAGCGGGAACCGCGTGACCAAAAACACCGGCGGCAGCGCCACCCGCCCGCGCGTTGGCGCGGGCACCGGCAACACGGCGGTGGCGCTCGCGCGCGCGGGTACGTCGATCACGACGGCGGGTGCGCCCGGGCGCCAAAGCTCGATTCCGAGTCGCGGCAATGCCGAGGCGTTTTCCAGCACGACATTGAACGCCGCGGCCTCGCCGGCGAATACCGGTGCAACGTTTCCGGCGCGCAGGCGCACGCCGAGCATGTTGCGGTGCACGTGCAACATCGCCACCAGTGCCAGTGCGGTAAGTAAAAACGTGAGGCCGTAGGCGAGGCCGTTGGAGTAATTGATGCCGGCGACGAGCGTCACCAGTAGCATGGCCGCGAACCACAGACCGTAGCGCGTCGGCAGGATGTAGATCGAGCGATAACTTGCCGCGAACGCCGCGTCGCCGGTGACCACGCTCGTGCGCGACATGGGCGATTACGGCACGGGTACGCCTTGCAGCAACCGCGCCACGGCGGTCTGGGCGCCGTCGCTCGGTTGCAGGCGATGTCCCATGACCGCCGGCGCCACCGTTTGCACGTCTTCCGGCAGCACCATAGTGCGCCCGGCGAGTAGCGCCCAGGCGCGCGCGGCGCCAAGCAGCGCGAGGCCAGCGCGCGGGCTCAAACCGGCGCCGAAGCCGCCGCCGCTGCGGGTGGCGGCGAGGAGGTTTTGCACATAGTCGAGCAATGCGTCCGCCGCATGCACCCGCGCCGCCTGCTGTTGCAGTTGCACGAGCGTCGCGCCGTCGAGCGCGGGCGCGAGATCCTCGACCATCTCACGCCGATCGCGGCCCTTGAGCAGCGCGCGTTCGGCTTGGCGATCGGGGAAGCCGAGCTCGATGCGCATGAGGAAACGATCGAGCTGCGACTCCGGCAACGGGAAGGTGCCGATCAGGTGTTGCGGATTCTGGGTCGCGATGACGAAGAACGGTTCGGGCAGTTTCAGCGTCGCGCCATCGGCGGTAACTTGGCGTTCTTCCATTGCCTCGAGCAGCGCGCT
>JBKHXU010000164.1:0-7051 GCA_046565865.1 Gammaproteobacteria bacterium
TACTCGATGCGATGGCGCAACTGATGCGCGAACTGCGCGTGGATCAGCGGCGACTTGCTGTGCGCCACCGGGTTGCCCATGACGCAATAGCGCTCGGCGGCGGCGAACTCGAACGGATCGGCCATCATCCACCTGCCGGCGCCGGCGCGCGGAACATGAAGTACGCGGCGCCGACCAAACACAACGCCGCCCACAAATAGTCCAATCGCAGCGGCTCTTTCATGTACCACAGCGCGAACGGCACGAACACGGTGAGGGCGATGATCTCCTGCATGATCTTCAACTGCCCGAGATCGAACTGGCCGTAGCCGGCACGGTTGGCCGGCACCTGGAGTAAGTACTCGAACAGGGCGATGCCCCAGCTCACGAGCGCGGCGATGAGCCATGGCTTATCGCGCAGGTCCTTGAGGTGGGCGTACCACGCAAACGTCATGAAGACGTTAGATAGCGAGAGCAGAATGATGGTTTTCATAAAAAGGCTCGCTCGGTGCGAGCGGATTCTAGCAGGACTACGGCTAGTGGGGCGGCAAGAGCGGCGCGAAGTGCTCCGTGATGGCAGCGCGCAGCTCGTGCAGGCGCTGATGAAAAAAGTGCCCGGCGTCGGGAAAGGCGACGAGCGTGGGCGGCGGCGTCTGCCGTGCGGCCCACTCGCGCACGGCGGGCGCTGGCACGATCTCGTCGCGCTCGCCCTGGAATAGGAACCACGGCACGCGCGGTGTCGCGAGTTGGCTGAAATCGTAGAGGTGAACGGCCGGCGCGATGGTGAGTAATCCGGCAAGCGGGAACAACGCGGCCGCGCGCAGAGCGACGTACGCACCGAACGAAAAGCCGGCGAGGAAAATCGCATCGTTTGGCCGGCGCGCGCGCAGCCAGCTCAGCACCGCGAGCGCGTCGTCGGTCTCGCCGACACCGTTGGCGTACGTGCCGGCGCTCTTGCCGACACCGCGAAAGTTAAAGCGCACGCTGCGCGCGCCGAGCTCGGTAAAGCTACGCGCCACCGTGTGTACGACTTTATTTTGCAACGTGCCGCCGTGCAGCGAATGCGGATGCAACACCACCACGCTCGCCGGTCGTTCCGACTCGGGCGCGGGGCACGCGGCCACCGCTTCGAGCGGCCCCGCCGGGCCGGCGATCAGGAACGGCGCCGGTCCGCAGGGAAACGTCGGCGATCCGTCAGATGGCAACGGTTGCGATGTACGCCAGGTAGCACCCACCGTTGAACAGCAGGTGCCACGGTCGCAACACCCCTCGGCGCATCATGAGGTAGAGATAAACGCTGGCTAACAGCGTAAGGATCAGCACCCAGATGACCTCGGGGCGCGCCTCCCACGGCGTCAGCATGATACCGATCGCCGGCAGCAGGCTGCCTTGAAACACCATCGCCCCGGTCACGTTGCCGAACGCGAGCGTGTCGCGCCGGCGCCGGATCCAGAGCACGCTGTTGACCTTCTCCGGCAGCTCGGTCGCGATCGGGATGATGAGCAGCGACAGCACCAGCGCCGACACCCCGAGCAGCTCGGACAAACCCTCGACGCCGTGCACAAACCCATGCGCACCGGCGAAGATGAGACCGAACGCCGCCGCCAGTTGAAACAGCACCAGCCCGAGGTTTTCCCTCAGACGCAGCCCGCGGAGCATCTGTACCAGGTACAGCGGGTGGTCGGCCGCGGTCGCGTGCCCCTCGTCGACGAGTTTCGCCGACGCGCGGATCGTCAACATGAGATAGATGAAGTAGATCGCGACCAGCGCCAAGGCGATCGCGACGCGCACTTCGCCGAATTCGTGGGGGACAAAGATGGCGAGCGCACTCAAACCGAACGCGAGCAGGAACCAGTGCAGGTCGCGCGCGAGGCCGGTGCGTTCGGGCTTGAGCTCGCCGCCCCATCCGCGCTTGTGCGCGGCGAAGATACCCATCAGAAAAAGCGCGATGGTCGACAACATGAGCGGCGCACCGAGGATTGCGCCCACGCCCACCTCTTCGCGCACCGCCTGGGTACTGGCGCTCGAAAAAATGGCCACGATCGGCACCATGGTCTCGGGCATGGCGGTGCCGACGGCGGCAAAGATGGAACCGGTGACGCCTTCGGAAATTTTGAGACGCTCGCCCAGGTGTTCGAGCGCGTTGGTAAAACCTTCGGCGCCGATGAGGATGACTACCAGCGCCCCGAACAGGAAGACGAAGTCCATGAGTTAACGCCGCTCCATGCCGGGCGCCATGGTCTCGCGGAACGACGGCCGATCGTTGATCGTCGCAAGCCAGCGGCCGAGTGCGGCGTGCTTGTCGCGCCACGGATGCGCGTAGCGGAAGTCGAGGTAATCCAACGCCACCGCGAGGGACAGATCGGCGTAGCCGAACTTGTCGCCAACCAGGAACGAGCGTCCGGCAACGAGGCCGCTCGCGTAGTCCAGGGCACGTGCAATCTTCTGTTCCTGGCGCGCGATGACCTCGAGCGACTTCTGCGCTTCGGCACGGCGCGACTCGAGCAGGCGCGCCACGGTCGCATCGAGCATGCCCTGCGCCAGCGCGTGTACCGACAGCGCCTGCCAGCGCGGCTCGCCGCTCGCGGGAATCAGCGCCGGCGACTTTAAGCTGTCGAGGTATTCGCAGATCAGCGGCGAGTCGAACAAAATTTTGCCGTCGTCGCGTTCGAACACCGGCACCTTGCCGAGCGGGTTCAGTTTTGGCACCGGGCTGTCGGCGCCCCACGCGTCCGCCACCACGAACTCGCAATGGATTCCCTTTTCGAGCGCAAGGATGCGCACCTTGCGCACGTAGGGCGACGTCACCGAACCGTAGACCTTCATGTCGAACGCTCCAAAGCCAAACCGGCGGCGAGGCCAGCGTAGACGACCGCGCCGAACCAGTTGTTGTTGAGAAACGCCTGAAAGCACCGCTCGCGCCGGCGATCGCGAATGAGCCATTGCTGATAGAGCGCAATCAACGCCGCGGCCGCGAGGCCGACATAATACAGCAAGGGCGCCGCCGCCATGATTCCCGCGATCCAAAGCAGGAGAAGCGTCAGCGCGTGCGCGATGCCGATGAACACGCGGTCGTAGCGCCCAAAAAGTATCGCCGTCGATTTGACGCCGATGCGCACATCATCGTCGCGATCGACCATGGCATACGCAGTGTCATAGGCCACGGCCCAGAAAATATTCGCGGCGAACAACACCCAGGCGAGCGCGGGCACCGCGCCGGTCTGCGCCGCGAATGCAAGCGGGATGCCCCAGCCGAACGCGGCGCCGAGATAAAACTGCGGCAGATGCGTGAAGCGCTTGAAGAAGGGATAGCTCGCGGCGAGCACGGCGCCGACGACGGAGAGCGCAATCGTGAGCCAGTTGAGCAGCCACACCAGCGCGAACGCGATCAGGCTCAAGACCGCGAACAGTATCAGCGCCTCGCGCGGGCTCACGCGCCCGGCGGCGAGCGGCCGATCGCGCGTGCGCGCCACGTGCGGATCGAACTCGCGATCGGCGTAGTCGTTCACCACGCATCCGGCGGAGCGCATAAGTACGATGCCGAGCAGGAACACGACCAGCACACGCGTATTCGGCACGCCGCGCGCGGCGAACCACAGCGCCCATAGCGTCGGCCACGCGAGCAGCAGGATACCGATCGGCCGATGCAGGCGCATGAGCAGCGCGTAGTCTTTGACACGCCTCCACCCTAACCCTCCCCCGCGGCGCGGGGGAGGGGATGGGAGGGGGCTACGTCTCATCGCGGCAGTCATTCAGCGATGCCAGCGCTCAGCACCCGGATGCGCCGGCACGCCCGGCAGAAATACCTAAGTCACGAGCAGCGGCTGACCGCGCAACACGAAGCGCGCGCGCCGTCCCCAGAGTGCGGGCGGCGGCGTACGCACGGCGCGCACGGCGCGCGGATACAGCGAGTCGCGCGGCGTAATGCAGGCAATCTCGAATTCACCGCGCTCGGTGTTGGGATCGGCGAACAACATCGCGCCAAGGGAGCGCGACTTCAAATGCGCCAAGCGCCGGTTGGCCCCGGAGAGCGTGCTCGGCGGGATCACCGTGCGCGCATACACCCAGCGTTGTTCACCGCAGCGCAGATGCACCTCGCGCACGAGCGCGTAACGCTCGGGGGAAAGATCCAGCGCGAACGCCTCGTTGGGCATCGGCGCGCGCCAGCCTTGGGCGACGACCTCGACCCGAAACGCGCCGGCGCACACGCCGATCAGTCGTTGGGTCAGCGACGCGGTGTCGACCAACCACGGGCGCACCGACATCGGCACCTCGGCCTTCGACACGCGGCGCCACGGGCGCCATAGAGGTTCAACGAGATTGGATATCGGCATCGTCCGTTCGCTAGACGCAAAGGCGGTCGATGCTATCAGAATCGAGGGAACGGTCGAGTTTATCGGCGCATGGTAGGCTTACAGTGGCCCGAACGGGAGGGATGGTTAGAAACAGCGTTTTGTAATGTGGCCGATGCGAGGCCTAGTCTTCGGTCGGGTCACAACCGGGCGCGGCCGCTGTCGCTTTGCAGGCCAGCCGCCTAAAATCGCGGCCCTTTTGTGTAAACCCGCCGAGGAACCCATGGACGCCGTGCTGCCGTATCGGTTGGTACTGACAACCTGCCCCAATACGGAGGTCGCGAGCCGCATCGCCCAGGCCTTAGTAAAGGAACGGCTGGCAGCCTGTGTCAACGTGCTACCGGCAATGCAGTCGGTGTATCGCTGGCGCGGGAACCTCGAGTCGGCCAGCGAGCACTTGCTTCTCATCAAGATACGGGCCGACAACTATGCCGCGGTCGAGGAGCGAATTCGCGCGCTGCATTCATACGAACTTCCCGAGGTCATCGCGGTCCCACTTGTCGGCGGGCTGGCCGCCTACCTCGCCTGGATCGACAACCCGGATACCACTTCATGACGACAACAAAAATCGTTCTTGCCCTGCTGCTGCTAACCGGCGCGGCCTTCGTGCGCGCGGCGCCGGATGATGAGTTGCTCGAACCGGACAAGGCGTTCACCCTAACCACCCGCGCGATCGACGCGGATACCATCGAGGCCACATGGCGCATTGCCGATGGCTACTACCTATATAAAGACAAATTCAAGTTCGAGGCGCTGGACCCGAACATCCGCGTGCAGTCGCCGATCATCCCACCTGGCAAGAAAAAGAACGATCCGTTCTTTGGCGAGACCGAGACCTATATTAAGTCCGTAAGCGTGCGTGTCCCGATCGAGCGCAGCGGTCCGGCGTCGAACGTACGTCTGCGCATCACCGCCCAGGGCTGTAACGAACCGATCGGCGTTTGCTACCCGCCGCAAGTGAAGGAAGTCAGCGTCGCGCTGCCGGCGCAGACGGCGCCGGCACCGTCGGGGTCCGCGCCGCGCGAGGTGCGCTCGCTCAAGGACCTGGCGCAGATCATCACTCCCGGCAGCGACCAGCAAGAGGTCGTCGATCCCGAGCAGGCGTTCAGAGTCAGCGTCAGTGGCGGCGAGCGCGCGTTGACCGCGCGCTTCGATATCGCCGACTGCTGCTATCTCTATCGCGACAAAACCAAGTTCGAGGTCGAGGGCAAAGGCGTGCGCCTCGGCAAGTACACGCTGCCGCCGGGTGAGAAAAAGGTGGACGAGTTTTTCGGCGCAACCGAGGTGTACCACCGCGGGCTCGATGTGACACTGCCGCTTCAGCTCGCCGGCAACGCGGCGAGCGATGTAACGGTAAAGGTGTCGTACCAGGGCTGCTCGGAAAAAGGCGTCACGATTTGCTATCCGCCAACGACCAAGACCTTTTCCGTCAAATTGGCAGCGGGCGGCACAAGCGTAACGCCAACCGTTTCAGACAGCGCGCCGACCCCCGCCCCTGCCGAAGCGAATGTTGATCGCAGTCCGTTTCTGCTCGCGATCCTGGCCGCCTTCGGCGCCGGCCTGTTGCTGACGTTTACGCCATGCGTGCTGCCGATGATTCCGATTTTGTCGAGCATCATCGTCGGCACCGGCGAGAAAAAGATCACGAAGTGGCAGGGCGGCTTGATGTCGTACGCCTACGTGTTCGGCACGGCCGTGACGTATACGGTTGCCGGCGTCGTCGCCGGCAAGACCGGCGATCAGCTCCAGGCACAGTTCCAGAATCCATGGGCCATCGGCACGTTCAGCGTGATCCTAGTGCTGCTCGCGCTCGCGATGTTCGGCGCGTACACGCTGCAGATGCCCGCGTTCATCCAGTCGTCGCTGCAACAGCGCTCGGACAAACTGCGCACCAGCGGCGGTACATATGCCGGCCTGTTCGTCATGGGAATCGTCTCGGCGCTCATCGTCGGTGCCTGCGTCTCGCCGGTGCTGATCGGCGCGCTCGGCGCCGCCATCGCCGCCAAAGACCCGGTGCTCGGCGGTGGCATCATGTTCGCGCTGGCGCACGGCCAGGGCGTGGTGTTGATATTGGCCGGGGTCGGCGCCGGCTGGTTGCTGCCGCGCGCCGGTGCCTGGATGGATCATGTAAAGCATGCGTTCGGCGTGTTGCTGATCGCGGTTGCGATTTATCTGCTCGGCTATTTGCCGAACGTGCCGGTGTTGTATCTGTGGGCGGCGCTGATGATCGGCACATCGATCTACCTCGGCGTCGCGGTGAGTGCGGCCAAAGCCCAAACCGGCTGGCGTTATGCATGGAAAGGGGTCGAAACGCTGTTGCTCGTTTGGGGCATTCTCGCACTGCTCGGCGCGTTCAACGGCAACCGCGACATATTCAATCCGCTGCCCGGCTTCGCGCCCGGCGCAAGCATGATGGCCGGCAGTAGCGACGCGGCGCGCGCGCCGTCGCTGTTCCAGCCGGTCAGAACCGTCGCCGAGTTGGATGCCCGGCTTGCCGAGGCAAAAGCGGCCGGGAAGCCTGTACTGCTCGATTACTATGCGACTTGGTGCACCGACTGTTTACGCATGGAGAAATCCACGTTCCTCGACCCGCGGGTACGGGAGCTCGTCGGCGCCCGCTTCGTTGCGCTGCAAGCCGACGTCACGGACCCGAACCATCCGGAATCGAAGGCCATCCAGCGGCGCTACGGCGTTTACGGCCCGCCCGCCATGCTTTTCTT
>JBKHXU010000165.1:0-1647 GCA_046565865.1 Gammaproteobacteria bacterium
CGTGGCACCGCCCGCATAGCGGGCCTTGAGCCATTCGCACTCGGCGACATAGCGCCCGCCGATATCTTCGTTCGGCGCGACCAAAAGATCGGGGACGGCGATGATGTCAGCGGGCGGGCAATCGGCGAGCGCGCAATCCGGTTCGATCGGCAACCCGGTTACCGCGCGAAAGCGCTTGCCGTCGGCGGAAACCACCACGGGGCGAATCATCTGTTCGCCCGGCACGCCGCGGGTGAGGAAGTCCCAATCGCGTCCCGCGGACATGAACAGATCATACATGCCGTGCAGGGTCGAGGCGGTAGACTCGGGGACCGCGAGCAAGGCCACGGTGAGACGGGGCGCGGCAGACATGGCGGATTCGTCCGGTAATTGTCGGAAAAGACTGTAATACAAGCCCGCCCCGAAAGGTAAGGTTTGCGCCTTACTGCAACCCACCCTTATGGAGACAGTCATGGTGCAACCCGCAAGCAAAGTCGAACTCGACACCGAGCGCGCCCAGGCGTTTGCCGGGCGTTTCCTGAACGCGCTCAACGACGGCGCGCTGTGCCTCATGACCTCGATCGGTCACCGCACCGGCCTGCTCGACAGCCTGCGCGGCGAGGACTTCGCGACATCGAACGAGATCGCCGCGCGCGCGAACCTCAACGAGCGCTACGTGCGCGAGTGGCTGGGCGCGATGGTGACTGCCGGGGTGATCGAGTACGAGCCCAACGGCCGGCGCTACCGGCTGCCGGACGAGCACGCGGCGTTTTTGACGCGCGCGGCCAACGCCGACAACCTCGCGGTGTTCGCGCAATACATCGGCGTGCTCGCCGGCGTCGAGGACGACATCGTGCATTGCTTCAAGCACGGCGGCGGCGTGCCGTACGCACGCTATCCGCGGTTTCACGAGGTGATGGCCGAGGACAGCGGGCAGTCGGTGCTATCCTCGCTCGAATCGCACATCTTGCCGCTGGTGCCAGGCCTGACCGAGCGGCTCGCCGCGGGCATCCGCGTACTCGACGTCGGTTGCGGTCGCGGTCGCATCCTGCAGCGGCTGGCGGCACTCTACCCGGCGAGCCGCTTCGTCGGCATGGATTTGTCGTCCGAGGCGATCGCGTACGCGCGCGCCGCGGCGCGCGACGCCGGGCTGGCGAACCTCGAGTACATCGAGGCGGATTTGAGCGATTTCGATCGCACCGCTGAACCCGAGGCGTTCGACTTCATCACCACGTTCGACGCGATCCACGATCAAGCGAAGCCACTCAACGTACTACGCGGAATTCATCGCGCGCTAAAACCGGACGGCGTGTACTTGATGCAGGACATCAGCGGCACGAGTCACGTGCACAAGGACTGTGAGCATCCGATCGGCACCCTGCTCTACACCGTCTCCTGCATGCACTGCATGACGGTGTCGCTGGCGCAAGGCGGCGAGGGATTGGGCGCCATGTGGGGCGAGGAAAAAACGCGCGAGTACTTGACGCGCGCCGGCTTCGGCGCGGTGACGAAAAACACGCTGGCGCACGACATCCAAAACAATTGGTATACGGTGAGCAAGTGACACCTGATCGATGCTCGGGTAACCGATGACACCGACGTTAAAGCGATTAATCCCTGCTATCCGGTGGCGGGCTTGGCGCGCGCGATGCGCTCGTCCGCCGGCGG
>JBKHXU010000166.1:0-6602 GCA_046565865.1 Gammaproteobacteria bacterium
GCTGACGAGGGGTTTACGATTTTGCGACAAAAGGGTTAATTGCTGCTAGAGCGCGTTTGGCCGAGACTGGGGCTTTGGATTGGAGTGCGGCGAGAGGGGCCCGTGAGCAGAACGCCGCGATCCCATAGCCTTGGCGACGCGCTTCACGGCTCCCCAAAACATCGAACCCGCTCGCTCGCGGGGCCTTACGGTAGCGAAGAACGAAGCCCCGGATCGGATAAGCTAAGAGTGCTAGTCATGCGCGGCCATCGCTTTTGTACATCACGCGCAACTGTCGTTGAGTGCAGGTGCGCTAGGATAAACGACGAGCGGAGGGAACAATGGCCTGTTTGCTTTGGATTGCCGGAATCATCGGTGTTGCCGCAGCGTTAGCCTACGTCCGGGCCGCGCTTTGGGTTTGGACGTTGACCGCGTTGGTAGTGCTCGCCATCTTCACCTATCTGCGCATCGATCAAACCGTCGGGCTATCCGTCGCGTGGGCGCTGTTCGTCGTTGGTGCGTTGCTGCTCAATGTGTATCCGCTGCGCCGGCTCACAATAAGTAATCAGTTATTCAAATTTTTCGCCAACGCACTTCCCACCATGTCCTCGACCGAGCGCGAAGCGCTAGAGGCCGGCTCGGTGTGGTGGGAGGGGGAGCTGTTCGGCGGGTGTCCGCGTTGGAACCGATTGTTCGCGGTGCCGGCGCCGCGTCTCAGCGCCGAGGAGCAGGCGTTTCTCGACGGACCGGTCGAGGAGTTGTGCCGCATGCTGGACGACTGGGATATCACCCATCACCGGCGCGATCTTCCGCCGGAGGTCTGGGCCTATATAAAGTCGCATGGCTTTTTCGGGATGATCATTCCGAAGAAGTACGGCGGTCTTGAGTTTTCCGCGCAGGCGCATTCGGCGGTGATCATGAAGCTCGCCTCGCGCAGCGTGACCGCCGCGGTGACGGTGATGGTGCCGAACTCGCTCGGGCCGGCGGAGTTGTTGCTGCACTACGGCACCGAGTCCCAGAAAAACCATTACCTCCCGCGCCTCGCGCGCGGGGAAGAGATCCCATGCTTCGCGCTTACGTCGCCCGAGGCCGGCAGCGATGCCAGCGGCATGCCGGATCGTGGGGTCGTGTGTCGCGCCGACTTCGAGGGCCGCCAGAACGTCCTGGGTGTGCGCGTTACGTGGGAGAAGCGTTACATCACGCTCGGGCCGGTCGCGACCGTGCTCGGGCTCGCGTTCAAGTTGTACGATCCGGAGCGCTTGTTGGGCGGCGAGGTCGAGCGCGGGATTACGTTGGCACTGATTCCTACGAACACGCCCGGCGTGATCATCGGCGAGCGCCATAATCCGTTGGACATCCCGTTTCAAAACGGTCCCAATCGCGGCACCGACGTGTTTATACCCATGGATTGGCTCATCGGCGGGGTTGAGCGTATCGGCCAGGGCTGGCGCATGCTGATGGAGCGGCTCGCGGTCGGTCGTGGCATCTCGCTGCCGGCGTTGAGCACCGGGTCCGGCAAGCTCGCCTGCCGCGCCACCGGCGCGTACGCCCGAATCCGCAAGCAATTCAAGTTGCCCATCGGCCGCTTCGAGGGCGTCGAGGAGTTGCTGGCCCGCACCGCGGCGCAAACGTATCTCATGGACGCCGCGCGTGAGCTGACGCTGTGCGCGCTCGATCAGGGCCAGGAGCCGGCGGTGGTGTCGGCGATCATGAAGTATCAGCTCACGGAACGCATGCGCCGCATCGTGAATGACGCCATGGATATCCACGGCGGCTCGGGCATTTGTCTCGGTCCGCGCAACGTGCTCGGGCGCGCGTATCAGGGGCTGCCGATCAGTATCACCGTCGAGGGCGCGAACGTGCTCACGCGCTCACTCATTATCTATGGCCAGGGTGCGGTGCGGTGTCATCCGTATTTGTTCAAGGAAATGCAGGCCGTCGCCAATCCGGATGCGGCGGCCGGCCGCAAGGCGTTCGACCGGGCGTTGTTCGGCCACATCGGTTTTTTCATCAGTAGTTTCGTGCGCGCGTTGTGGATCGGGCTGACCTCGGCGCGTCTCGTGCGCACACCCGTCGACGGACCTGCGCACCGCTACGTGCAGCAAATCACGCGCATGAGTGCGGCGTTCGCGTTCTTGTCCGAGATCGCGCTGCTTTCGCTCGGCGGCGCGCTCAAGCGCCGCGAGAAACTGTCCGGCCGGCTCGCCGACGCGTTCAGTCATTTGTATCTCGCCTCGGCGGCGATCAAGCGCTTCGAGGATCAAGGCCGGCCGGATGCCGATGTGCCGCTGCTCGCCTGGGCCTGCGACGATGCGCTGCACACGATTCAGCGCAGCTTGAACGGCCTGCTGCGCAATCTGCCGAATCGCCCGCTCGCCTGGCTCGCGCGCGGGGTGGTGTTCCCGTGGGGACTGCCGTTTCGCACGCCGGGCGACACGCTGGGGCACGCCGCGGCGCAGATTGTGCTCGCGCCCTCGCCCGCGCGTGATCGGCTTACCGCGGGCATCTTCATTCCGCGCGATGGCGTAAGCCCCCTTAGTAAAATCGAGGATGCTTTGAGCAAAGTCATCCTTGCCGAGGCACACGAGCGTAAGCTCGATGCGCTGCGCGACGTCGCCGACCTGCCCGCCGCCGAATTGCTGGCGACGGCCAAGGCACGCGGCCTACTCACCGACGATGAAGCGGCGAAGGTCGAGGCCGCGCGCGCCGCGCGCCGCGCCGTGATTGAGGTCGATGCCTTCGACCCGCAGGCGTTTTAGCGCTTTCGCCGCTTTCGGAAACGTGCTAAGGAAGTCGATTATCTCTGCCATTCCCGCATCAGCGGGAATCCAGTAGGCTTTTTGAAATCTCGATCGCCCGATTCCCGCTCGCGCGGGAATGACGGCGTCTCGGACGTCAGGAGGCGTTGATGCCGGAAGCCAAGGTGTATGTCGTAGACGGCGCCCGCACGCCGTTCCTCAAGGCGCGCAACGAGCCCGGGCCATTCACCGCCGCCGATCTTGCGGTCGCGTGCGGCCGGCCGCTGCTCGCGCGCATGCCGTTCGCACCCGGTGCTATCGATGAAGTCATTTTGGGCTGCGTCATTCCGGCACCGGACGAGGCCAACATCGCGCGCATCGTGAGCCTGCGCCTCGGTTGCGGCCAGCACGTGCCGGCCGAGACGGTGCAGCGCAATTGCGCCTCCGGTCTGCAAGCGGTGGCGTCGGCGTATGAGCGTATCGCGCTCGGACAATCGCATCTGGTATTGGCCGGCGGTACCGAGGCGATGAGTCGCGCGCCGATTCAATGGAATATGGGCATGACCGCCTGGCTCGCGGGCGTGCTGCGCGCGCGCAGTGTGCCCGCGCGGCTGCAGGCGCTGGCGCGGTTTCGGCTGGCACATCTGCAACCGGTGTACGCGCTGCTGCTCGGTCTCACCGATCCGCTGGTAAAACTTTCCATGGGCCAGACGGCGGAAATACTGGCGCATCGCTTCGGCATCCCGCGCGAGGCGCAGGATGCCTTCGCCCTGCAAAGTCATCAACGGCTGGCGGTGGCGTTCGATAGCGGCGCATTCGGCGACGAGATCGAACCGCTGTACGACACGCGCGGCAAGCATTACCTCGAAGACACCGGGCTGCGGCGCGACACCGATCTCGCGCAGCTCGCCAAACTCAAACCCGTGTTCGATCGCAAGTACGGCTCGGTCACGTCCGGCAATAGCTCGCAAGTGACCGACGGCGCCGCCATGTTGCTGCTCGCCAGTGAAGAGGGTGTGCGCAAACACAATCTTCCGGTGCTGGGCGAGTTGCTGGGTCACACCTGGGCCGGCGTCGATCCGGCGCAGATGGGGCTCGGGCCGGTGCACGCGGTGGCGAAGTTGCTCACGCGTCACCAATTGCGCATGAGCGACTTAACCCAGATGGAAATCAACGAGGCGTTCGCGGCGCAGGTGCTTGCGTGTCAGGCGGCGTGGGACAGCGCCGACTACGCGCGTAGCGAATTGCAACTCGACGCGCCGCTCGGTGCGATGGACCCCGAGCGGCTGAATCCCGAAGGCGGCGCAATCGCGAGCGGCCACCCGGTCGGCGCCAGCGGCGCGCGGTTGGTGCTGCATCTGCTGAAGGCGCTCAAGAAAAAGGGCGGCGGGCTCGGCGTTGCGACGCTTTGCATCGGCGGCGGCCAGGGTGGGGCGATGCTGGTGCGCGTGGGCGAGGCGGCACAATGACCGCGAGCGCGCCCGAAACGATCGAGACTATACGCCGTCGGCATTGGCGCCTGGAACGCGGCCGGGTCGATAGCGCCGGTCGTATCGTCCCCGCTGAACCGAACAGCGAGATCGCATTCCTGACGCTCGATGTGGCCGAACAGTCGACCAACGTGTTATCGCAAGAAGTGCTGCGCGAGCTGGATCAACTGCTCGCCGAGATCGCCACCTTGCCGTTTGCGGGCCTCGTCATCCGCTCGGGAAAGCCGAGCGGCTTCATCGCCGGCGCCGACGTGCGCGAGTTCCAGCGCATTGGCGACGCCGCGCGCGCCGCCGAACTCGCGCGCGCCGGGCAACACGTCTACAACCGGCTGGGCGAGTTGGCGTTCCCCTCGGTCGCGGTCATCCACGGGTTTTGTCTCGGCGGCGGTTTGGAGCTGGCGCTCGCGTGTCGCTATCGGGTCGCGCGCGACGACGCGAGCACGCGCCTCGGTTTGCCGGAGGTCCGTTTAGGGATTCATCCGGGTTTCGCCGGCACGGTGCGGCTGCCGCCCTTGATCGGCCACCTGCCGGCGCTCGATCTCATGCTCACTGGCCGCACCGTGCGCGCGAAAGAGGCGTTGCGCCTCGGACTGGTCGATTAGGTCGTGCCGGAACGCCACCTATTACACGCGGCGCAGGCGCGGCTGCTGCAACGCCCGCCGCATCGGGTGCCGCCGTGGTACCAGCGGTTGCCCGGGTGGTCGCCGCTGCGCCCGCTCATCGTGCGGCTGCTGGAGCGCCGGCTGCGCGAGCGCGCCAATCCCGATCACTACCCGGCGCCGTATCGCATGCTGGAACTGTGGCGCGAGCATGCGGGTGAGGAGCGCGAGGCGCTGTCGCTCGGCGAGCTGCTGGTCGGCCGCACCAGTCGCAATCTCGTGCATGTGTTTCTGCTTGGCGAGGAATTGAAGCGCGGCGGCCGCACCCGGCCGCATGGGATACAACACGTACACGTCGTCGGCGCCGGCGTGATGGGCGCCGATATCGCCATGTGGGCGGCGGCGCGCGGCTTCTTCGTGAGCTTGCAGGACCGCGAGGCGGCGATCCTGGCGCGCGCGGTCGGTCGCGCGCATGCATTTTTCAAAAAGCAGCTGCGCGAGCCGCGCCTGGTGCAGGAGGCGATGGATCGGTTGCTGCCGGATTTGAGCGGCCGCGCCGTCGCGCGCGCCGATCTCGTGATCGAGGCCATCGTCGAGCGCGTCGAACCCAAGCGCGAGTTGTTCCGCCACATCGAGGCCCAGGTGCGGCCCGATGCGCTGCTCGCGACCAACACCTCCAGTATTCCCTTGGAGACGCTGGCGCAATCGCTGCGAGATCCTTCGCGGCTTGTCGGCCTGCACTTTTTCAATCCGGTCGCAAAAATGCAGTTGGTCGAGATCGTGCGCGGTGCACAAACGGCGGACGCAGCGCTCGAACGCGCGCGCGCCTTTACGGTCGCCATCGATCGCCTGCCGCTCGATGTGAAAAGCAGCCCCGGGTTCCTGGTCAACCGCATCCTAATGCCGTACCTGCTCGAGGCGGTGAACATGCTCGAGGAAGGCGTACCGGCGGCCGACATCGACCGCGCCGCCAAGGAGTTCGGCATGCCGATGGGGCCGATCGAGCTCGCCGATGCCGTCGGTCTCGATATTTGTCTGTCGGTCGCGGAGATGTTGTCGCAGCCGCTCTCGATCCCGGTGCCCGAGTTGCTGCGGCGCATGGTCGAACGCGGACAGCTCGGTAAAAAAAGCGGGCAAGGCTTCTATCGTTACGACCGCAAGGGCCGCCGGCGCCGCGCCCTATCGATCGCGCGCGCTCGCCGCGCCGGCCCGGTGCCCATCACCGAACGCTTGGTGCTGCGGCTGCTGAACGAGGCCATGGCGTGCCTGCGCGAAGGCGTCGTGACCGATGCCGACGCGATCGACGCGGGTATGGTCTACGGTACCGGTTTCGCGCCCTATCTCGGCGGACCGATGCGCTACGTCGAGAGCCTCGGCGAGACCGGCATTGGTCATAGCTTGTATCGGTTGTCGCAGGAGTATGGCGAACGCTTCACCCCTGACGTCGGCTGGTCGAAGCCCGAGCTGCGTGCGCGCTAGCACGTTGGCGCTATTGTCACCGGCGCGATCGCGAGCGTAGATTACGCGACCAACCCAGTCGTACTGTTTAACGCATTCGACGAAAGAAGAACTGGAGGAGTTATGAAGCCCACCATCGCCTTTGTTCCACCCATCCGCACTGTAGTTGCAACCGCCGTCACCGCGGCCCTCGTCACACTCGCCAGCGGCGGCGCGCACGCCGCTTTTTTCCAGCTCGCCGAAAACAGCCCGGCGGGCCTTGGCAACGCCTTTGCCGGCGGCGCCGCC
The DNA here is from genome assembly GCA_046565865.1 of Gammaproteobacteria bacterium. GTDB lineage: Bacteria > Pseudomonadota > Gammaproteobacteria > Acidiferrobacterales > Sulfurifustaceae > JBKHXU01. The sequence goes on from JBKHXU010000166.1 coordinate 6,553, forward strand.
ATTGCCGAGGACGCGAGTACGGTCTGGTATAACCCGGCGGGAATGACGCG
>JBKHXU010000167.1:0-18843 GCA_046565865.1 Gammaproteobacteria bacterium
CCGAGGTCGCGTCGCGCGGGTCGAAGCCGGCCATGACATTTAACAGGAGTGCCGCGTCCTCGGCGGTCTGGGCCATCGGCCCGCCCTGGTCGAGGCTCGAAGCGAACGCGATCATGCCGTAGCGCGACACGCGTCCGTACGAGGGTTTCAATCCGGTGAGATTGGTCAGCGCCGCCGGCTGCCGGATCGAGCCGCCGGTGTCGGTGCCGGTGGCCGCCGGCGCGAGGCGCGCGGCCACGGCCGCGGCCGAACCGCCGGAACTGCCGCCGGGAACGCGCGTGGTGTCCCACGGATTCTGCACGGGACCGTAGTACGAGGTTTCGTTGGACGAGCCCATCGCAAACTCGTCCATGTTGGTCTTGCCGAGGCACACCGCGCCGGCGGCGTTGAATTTTTCGATGACGGTCGCATCGTACGGCGCGGTGAAGTTCGACAAGATTTTCGAGCCGCAGGTGGTGCGCCAACCGTCGGCACAAAAAATATCTTTTTGCGCGATCGGGATGCCGGTGAGCGCCGCGGCGTTGCCTTGCGCGAGGCGCGCGTCGGCGGCGCGCGCCTGCGCCAGCGAGCGTTCGGGGTCGACGGTGATGAAGGCGTTGAGCGCCTTGTACTGGCTGATGCGATCGAGCAACGCCTGGGTCAGCTCGACGCTGGAGATCTTGCGGGCGCGCAACGCGGCGCCGAGCTCGGCGACGGTAAGCTGGAACATGCGCTACTCGATAACCTTCGGCACGAGGTAGAGACCCGCTTCCACCGCCGGGGCGAGCGCCTGGAACTTGTCGCGCTGATCGGTCTCCGTCACCGCGTCCTCGCGCAGCCGCAGCGCCGCGTCCGAGGGGTGGGCCATTGGGGTTACGTTCTTGGTATCGACGGCGTTCATCTGCTCGATCAGCCCGAGTATCCGCGACAGCGATTCGGCAAAGGTTTTGGCCTCGTCCGGCGTAATAGCGAGGCGCGCGAGGTGTGCTATTTTTTGGACTTGCGTGGTGTCGAGCGACATGGCGTTGGTGGCGCGCCGCCTCGCAAACGGCTGGTAATTCCGATCGGCGGCAGGTATCGGACGTTATCATATCCCCCTGTTTGGTTGAACCCATTGGGTACGGTTGTTACAGTTACGCGCGTCCAAAAACCCGGAAAATCAGGCGAGACGCCTGATGTTTCGCACACGACGCGGCGCAACCCAAGCCCCAATTCGTCAACCACCACCTAGGGTCACAAACTTCATGTTCAAAGGCATCCGCGGTTTCTTCTCGAGCGACCTCGCGATCGATCTCGGGACCGCCAATACGCTCATCTTCGTGCGCGACAAAGGCATCGTTCTCAACGAGCCCTCAGTGGTCGCAATCCGCCAGGAGTACGGCGCGCGCAACAACCGCTCGATCCTCGCCGTCGGCCACGAGGCCAAGAAAATGCTCGGACGCACGCCGGGGTCGATCCAGGCGATCCGCCCGATGAAGGACGGCGTGATCGCCGACTTCACCGTTACCGGCGAGATGCTGAAGTTTTTCATCAAGCGCGTGCACGAGAACCGCTTGTTCCAACCGAGCCCGCGCATCATCGTGTGCGTGCCGTGCGGCTCGACCCAGGTCGAGCGCCGCGCCATCCGCGAGTCCGCCATCGGCGCCGGGGCGCGCGAGGTATACCTAATAGAGGAACCGATGGCGGCCGCCATCGGCGCCGACCTGCCGATCATGGACCCGACCGGCTCGATGATCCTCGATATCGGCGGCGGCACCAGCGAGGTTGGCGTGATCTCCTTGGGCGGCATCGTCTACGCCCACTCCTTACGCATCGCCGGCGACAAGATGGACGAGGCCATTATCGGTTACGTCCGGCGCAAGTACGGCCTGCTCATCGGCGACGCCACGGCGGAACAGGTGAAGAAAGAGATCGGCACCGCCTGGGAATCGAGCGAGATGCGCGAGATGGAAATCAAGGGTCGGCATATCGCCGACGGCGTGCCGCGCGCGCAGGTGGTGACGAGCAAAGAGATCCATCAGGCGCTGCTCGAATGCCTGACCGGCATCGTCAGCGCCATCAAGATCGCGCTGGAACAAACCCCGCCCGAGCTCGGCGCCGATATCGCCGAAAAGGGCCTGGTCGTCACCGGCGGCGGCGCGCTGCTGCGCGACATCGACCGCATGCTGCGCGAGAAGACCGGGTTGCCTATTATTATTACTGAGGACCCGCTCACGTGCGTGGTCCGGGGCTGCGGCCGGGCGCTGATGGAATCGGAGCGGTTGAGCGACGTATTTGTGCACGAATAGCATTCGGTGAGTCCAGTACGACGCGAGAGGCACGATACGGCGTCGGCGGCGCGACGATATTTTTTCGGTACCCACGGCGCATGGCGCGCCGTGGCCACACGGTGATGTTTCCTCCCCCATGATTACGGTATTCGGTAAACCGCTGCGCGGACCGTCCACTTTCACGCGTCTGGTGCTGCTCGCCGCGCTGTCGGGCGCCGTCATGATGCTGGATCATCGGGGACAGCATCTGGAGCAGATTCGCGCCGGCCTGCGTGCGCTGCTGTATCCGGTGCAGCTCGTGGCCTCCATTCCCGCCGGCCTGTACCACGGTGTCAGTAGTTTCTTCGCCAGCGGCACCTCGCTGCGCGACGCCAACGAACAACTCAAAAGCGAGCGCCTGCAGCTGCAGGCGCGGCTGCAGCAGTTCGAGGCGCTGGAGGCGGAGAACGAACGCCTGCGCGGCCTGCTCGGCTCCGCCACCCGCGTCGCCGATCGCGCGCTCGCCGCCGATCTGCTCGAAGTGAGCCTGGAACCGTTCACGCGCCGCATCATCGTCGCGCGCGGCCGCACCGACGGTGTCTACGTCGGCCAGCCGGTGATCGACGCGCACGGCATCATGGGTCAGATCACCGATGTCGCCGAGCACATGAGCACGGCGACGCTCATCACCGATCCCGGCCATGCGATCCCGGTGCTGGTCAACCGCAGCGGACTGCGCACCATCGTCACCGGCACCGGCGATCAGGACACGGTGCGCGTCCCCTATCTCACGGCGGTGGCCGACATCCGCGAGGGCGATCTGCTGGTCAGCTCGGGCATGGGCGGCACGTTCCCGGCGGGCTATCCGGTGGCGCAGGTGGTGCGAATCGTCAACGACCCGAACGAGGCGTTTCTCGAGATAACGGCGCGCCCGGCGGCGCGTCTCAATCACAGCAAGCAAGTGTTGTTGGTATGGCCGGGCGCCGGCGCCGACAAGAAGAAGGAGCGGGCGGCGGCTGCGCCCGGACGCGCCTCGTGAGTCTCTCGCCGGCAGCCCGCGGCCCGCTCACCATCGTCGCCACGTTCGCGGTCGCGGTGGTGCTCAATATCATGCCGGGCCCGGCGTGGGCGCAGCCGTTCATTCCCGACTGGGTGGCGTTGACGCTGATCTACTGGTGCATGGCGACGCCGCAGCGGGTGTCGGTCGGCACCGGCTGGCTGCTCGGTTTCGTCATGGACGTGCTGTACGGCTCGCTGCTCGGGCAGCACGCGTTGGCCAAGACCGTCATCGCCTTCATCGTCGTGCGCCTGCATCCGCAGCTGCGCATGTTCCCGCGCTGGCAACAGGCGGTGAGCGTGCTGGTACTACTCGCGATCAACCAATTGATCGTCATTTGGATCCGCGCCGCGACCGGCGAGGCGCCGCACGGCGTCAGCTACTGGACGCCGAGCATCGTCGGCATGGTGGTATGGCCGTGGCTGTTCGTGGTGCTGCGCGACCTGCGCCGGCGCGCGCGGTTATCGTGAGCGCCACTAGCCGGCGCCGCCCCCTTCCCTCTCCTTCCCCGCAAAGCGGGGAAGGGTTAGGGTCATTTCACTAGGCCACGGCCGTGCTCAACATCCCGCTCAAGGACTACCTGCGCGAGACGCGCCTGTACAACGCGCGGCTCGCGGTCGCGGCCGGCATCGCGCTAGCGTTGTTGCTGCTGCTGGTGGCACGGCTCGCGTACTTGCAGGTGATCAACTACCGCCACTACGCCACGCTGTCGCAGGCCAATCGCGTCAAACCGATCCCGATCCAGCCGGTGCGCGGCCTGATCCTCGACCGCAACGGCGTGGTGCTGGCGCAAAACTACCCCGTGTATACGCTCGAAATCATTCCGGAACAGGTCGACGACATGGACGAGCTACTGGCGGAGTTGGGCAAGCTGGTGCGCGTCACCGATACGGATTTGAAAAGCTTTCGCAAGCAGCTGCGCGAGCGGCCGAAGTTCGAGAGCATGACGCTGCGCGCGCACCTGACGGAGGATGAGGCGGCGCGCATCGCCGTGCGCCGCCCGTTCCTGACCGGCGTCGAACTCGAGGCGCGGTTGCAGCGCCACTATCCGCAGACCGGACTCGGCGTGCACGCCATGGGTTATGTGTCGCGCATCAGCGAAAGCGATCTCGATCGCATCGACAAGACCGCGTATCGCGGGATGCGCCACATCGGCAAACTCGGCATCGAGGCTCAGTACGAATCGGCGCTGCTCGGCCGCGTCGGCTTCGAAAAGATCGAGACCAACGCCCACGGGCGCGCGCTGCGTGTACTCGAACGAGTGGCGCCAGTCGCCGGCGAAAATCTATTCTTAAATATTGACGCGCGGGTGCAGACGATCGCGGAACAGGCGCTCGGCAACCGCCGCGGCGCGGTGGTCGCGATTGAGCCCGGCACCGGCGGCGTGCTCGCCTTCGCCAGCACGCCGACGTATGACGCCAACGCGTTCGTCAACGGCATCGACACCGCCTCGTACCGGGCGCTGCTCGAGCACCCCGACAAACCGCTCATCAACCGCGCACTGAACGGGCAGTACGCGCCCGGCTCGACGGTGAAGGCGTTTCTGGGGCTGGCGGCGCTCGAGTCGGGCCCGGCGTTCAACGGCCGCGCCGCGATTCCGTGTCCCGGCCATTACTCGCTGCCCGGCAGCCGGCATCTGTTTCGCGACTGGAAAAAGGGCGGTCATGGCGTCGTCGATCTCAATACCGCGATCGTGCAGTCGTGCGACGTGTATTTTTACCGGCTCGCGGTCGCGCTGGGTCCGAACATTCTCAAGGATTTCCTCGGTCCGTTTGGCTTTGGAAAGCCAACCGGCATCGACCTCGCGCCTGAATCGACCGGCATCCTGCCGTCGCCGGAATGGAAGAAAGCGCGCGGACAACCTTGGTATCCGGGTGACACCGTGATCGCCGGCATCGGCCAGGGCGCGCTGCTGGCGACGCCGCTGCAGCTCGCGTCCGCCATCGCTACCCTCGCCAACCGCGGCGTGCGCATGAGGCCGACTCTTCTGCGCGCCCGCCAGGACCCGCGCACCAAGGCGACCCAGGACATCACGCCGGTCGTGAGTGGCCAAGTCACGACGCAAGACCGCGCACACCTCGACGAGATCATCAAACACCTGAGCGACGTGGTGCACACCAACCGCGGCACGGCCTACGGCATCGGTTACAACGCGCCCTACCGCATCGCCGGCAAGACCGGCACGGCGCAGGTGAAGAGCATTGCCCAGGGCCAAAGCTACAACGAACACGCGACGCCGGAGCGCTTCCGCGACCACGCCTTGTTCATATCGTTCGCGCCGGTCGACAACCCGCAGGTGGCGGTCGCGGTGATCGTCGAAAACGGCGGCCATGGCAGCTCGGCGGCGGCGCCGATCGCGCGCAAGGTGATGGATCAGGTGGTGTTGGGCAGGAGCATCGCCGTCGCCGCGCCCAAACCCACGGAGGACGACGAATGAATTTACAGCGGCTACATCTCGACAAGTCGCTCTTCGTCGCGCTGCTCGCGCTCGCCGGCTTGAGCCTGGCGATCCTGTACAGCGCCAGTGCGCGCGATGTCGGCGTGACCCTCAATCACTTCGTTCGTCTCGCGATCGGTTTCGGCGTGATGTTTGCCGTGGCCCAGGTGCGGCCAGAAATCATCGAGCGCTGGGCGCCCTGGTTCTTCGGCGCCGCCGTGGTGTTGCTGATCGCGGTGCTCGGCGTCGGCGCCATCAGCAAGGGCGCGCAGCGCTGGTTGAGCCTCGGCGTGGTTCGATTTCAACCGTCGGAGTTAATGAAGGTCGCGGTGCCGCTGATGCTCGCGTGGTACCTCGCGCGCGACAGCTTGCCGCCGTCGCTGCCGCGCCTGGGCGTGGCCGTGGCCATGATCGTCGCGCCGGCGCTGCTGGTCATCGAACAACCCGACCTGGGCACCGGCCTGCTCATCGTCGGCGCCGGCGTGTTCGTGCTGTTTCTGGCCGGATTGCGCACGCGCTATATCGTCATCGCCGCGAGCCTGGTGGCCGCGGCGGCGCCCATCGTCTGGCACAAGTTGCACGACTACCAGCGCAATCGCGTGCTGACGCTGTTCGATCCGTCGGCCGATCCGCTCGGTAGCGGTTATCACACCATGCAGTCGATGATCGCCATCGGCTCCGGCGGCTTTTACGGCAAGGGTTGGCTCAACAGCAGCCAGGCACATTTGGAGTATCTGCCGGAGTCGTCGACCGACTTCATCTTCGCCGTGTACGCCGAGGAATTCGGGTTGATCGGTATCCTGCTCGCGATCGGGCTATATGGCTTCATCGCCGGGCGCGCGCTCATGATCGCGTTCCTGGCACAGGACACCTTCACGCGCCTGCTCGCCGGCAGCTTGGCGTTGATGTTTTTTCTGCAGTTCTTCGTCAACATCGGCATGGTCGCCGGCATCCTGCCCGTCGTCGGAGTGCCGCTGCCGATGATGAGCTACGGCGGCACCTCGATCCTGGCGCTCATGGCCGGCTTCGGCATGCTTATGAGCATCCAGACGCATCGCAAGATCGTGGAGTTCTAAGTCTGCATGTCATTTCGAGCGCAGCGAGAAATCTCCCTCCGCCGGCACCTCGGCTGCGTGTTGGTCGCGCTGACGCTGGGCACGGCGTCCGCGCACGCGGCAACGACACGGGACTATCCCGAGATCGAGAGTTTCATCGACGACATGGTGCAGACGCACAGCTTTAAGCGACCGGCATTGAAGCGCGTGTTCGACAAGGTACGGATCCGCTCCGAAATCGTGACCACCATGGATCGCCCGCGCGAAGGGCTGCCGTGGTTCGAGTACCAGCGCTCGTTCCTGGCGCCGCAACAGGTGCGCAACGGCAAACAATACTGGCGCGAGCACGCCAAGGCACTCGCGCGCGCCGAGCGGGAATACGGCGTCCCGGCCGAGATCATCGTCGCTATCATCGGCATCGAGACTCAGTACGGGCGCAACACCGGCGACTACCCGATCATCGACGCGCTGAGCACGCTCGCGTTCGCCTACCCGCGGCGCGCCGACTACTTCCGCGACGAGCTTAAGGAGTTCCTGCTGCTGACGCGCGAGCACAAGCTGAATCCGCTGCGCCCGCGCGGTTCGTACGCGGGCGCCATCGGCATCCCCCAGTTCATGCCGAGCAGCTACCGCCGCTACGCCGTCGATTTCGACCGCGACAAACGCCGCGACCTGTTCAAGAGCAACAGCGACGCCATCGGCAGCGTCGCGCAATTCCTGCGCGAGCACGGCTGGGAGCGCGGCGAACCGGTGCTGGACGAGGCGCGGCTGGAAAGGCCCGAGGCGGCGGCGCTGGAAGAGTTGGGCCTGGAACCGGTGCTGTCGGTGCGGCAATTGATGCTGCACGGCGTATACCCGCAGCCGTTCGCGTTCCTCGCCAACGCCGAGCCGGGCGAACGCCGGGCGGCGCTGGTGGTACTGGAGGGCGAGGCCGGGCCGCTGTACCGCCTGGGCTACGCCAATTTTTACGCGATCACGCGATATAATCGCAGCAAACGCTACGCCGCCGCGGTGGTCGAGCTCGGTCAGGCGATTCGCCGCAGCCTGCAAGAGGAGCCATGAAAAACGTCGCGCTGTTGTCGTGTCTGCTGTTGCTGGCTGCGTGCGGCAGCGTGCCGCGCGGCGGTGGCTACTACGAAGATGACGGGCCGCACGACCGCCCACACATCGACATCTCCAAGATCCCCGACGCGGTGCCAAAGGCCGAACCACTCGCCGCCACCGGCAACAAACCGTACACCGTGTTCGGCGTCGGCTACCGGCCGCTTGCGAGCGCGCGCGGCTATCGCGAACGCGGCGTCGCCTCGTGGTACGGCAAGAAGTTCCACGGTAAGCGCACCTCGAGCGGCGAGGCCTACGACATGTACGCCATGACCGCGGCGCACAAGACGCTGCCGATCCCGAGTTACGTGCGCGTGCGCAACCTGCAGAACGGGCGCAGCGTGGTCGTGCGCGTCAACGACCGCGGCCCGTTCTTGCACAACCGCGTGATCGACCTGTCCTACGCCGCCGCCGCGCGCCTCGACATCCTCGCGACCGGCACCGGCCTGGTCGAGGTCGAGGCGATCGACGTCGGCGCGCCGGCGACGACCACGGCGCGCGCGGTGCAGATCATCCCCATGGCCGAGGCCGCGGAACCCCAGGCCGAGGCGCTGGCGGCGCCGAAGCTCGCGGTCCAGGTCGGCGCGTTTACCCAGGCCGACAACGCGCAGGCACTGCGGACGAAACTGGAACAGGCCGGGCTGCCGGTCTACGTCCAGCCGCCGACCGATGGCGGGCCGTCGCTGTATCGCGTGCGCCTCGGCCCGATCGACAACGTCGAGCAGGGCGATCACCTCGTCGCCGAGGCGGCGCGCCAAGGCATCACCGATGCCGTCATTGTGGTCGAGTAGCGCGGCGCGCGCGCTCGGGCGCGGGATCGTTTGCGCCGGGATCGGCATCGGCAGTGCGCAGGCACAAACGCCGCCGACACTCGACGCGCAGGCATGGCTCCTGGTCGACCATCACAGCGGTTCGGTGCTGACCGAGCACCACGCCGACCGGCCACTGCCGCCGGCGAGCCTGACCAAGCTCATGACCGCCTACCTCGCGTTCGAGCGCCTGCGCGCAGGCTTGCTGCGCCTGACCGATCCGGTGCGCGTGAGCGGGCATGCGGCGAGCGCGCCGGCCTCACGCCTGTACTTGCGCGCCGGCGAGTCGGTGACCGTGGAAGAATTGCTGAAGGGCATGGTCGTGCGCTCGGCCAACGATGCCGCGGTAGCGCTGGCGGAACATATCGCAGGCAGCGAGGCCGCGTTCGCGGCGCTCATGAACGAACGCGCACAGGCGTGGGGCATGACGCGCACGCACTTCGTCAACGCCACCGGGCTCGACCGGCCGGGGCATATCTCGACCGCGCGCGACATGAGTCGCATAACGAGCGCCCTGATCCGCGATTTCCCGGATTACTATGCCTGGTTCGCGCTCAAGCAATACGCGTATCACAAGGCGCGCCAGTACAACAGCAACGCGCTGCTGTGGCGCGACGACAGCGTCGACGGCGTCAAGACCGGGCATACGCGCGGCGCCGGTTTCTGTCTCGTCGCCTCGGCCAAGCGCGGCGACATGCGCCTGATCGCGACGGTGCTGGGCGCGCGCGACGACGGCGGCCGGCTCGACGCCGCGCAGCGGTTGCTCGATTACGGCTTTCGCACCTTTGAGACGCGGCTGGTGTACGCCGCGAATCGCCCGGCGACACAGGCGCGTGTGTGGATGGGCGAGACCGATCAACTCGCGCTTGGCGTGACAGAAAACTTGTATGTAACGCTGCCGCGCGGCTGGTACGACAAACTGCGCCCGCAGCTCACGATCGACGCCGCGCTGCAAGCCCCGGTGAAGCAGGGGCAGAAGCTCGGGGTGCTGGCGCTCAAGCTCGAAGAGCAGGTATTGGGCGAATACCCGCTGGTGGCGCTGCAAGAGATTGGGACGGGTGGATTGTTTCAACGCACGCTCGACAGCGTTCGGCTCTGGTTTCACTAGCCGGCAGCCCCGTCCCGCAACTAAACATGACGCCACGCACGCCTGTCCTGGCGCGGGAAAAGTCACTTAAAGGGCTCTTTGCATGAATAACATCCGCACCGTATATCTGAACGGCGAATTTCTGCCGCCGGCCGACGCCAAGATCTCCGTGTTCGACCGGGGCTTCATCTTCGGCGACGGCATCTACGAGGTGATCCCGGTGTACGGCGGACGCCCGTTCCGTCTGCCGCAGCATCTCGTGCGGCTCGATCAGAGTCTTGCGGCGGTGCAGATGCGCAACCCGCTGCCGGCGTCCGAGTGGGAGAAAATATTTACGCGGCTCGTGGCCGACAACGGCGGCGGCGATCAGGCGGTTTATCTACAGGTCACGCGCGGCGTGGCGCCGCGCGATCACGCGTTTCCCAAGGGCGTCGCGCCTACGGTATTTGCTTACGCGCAGAAGCTCACCTACCCCACGCCGGAAATGGTGGCCAAGGGCGCCGCGGCAGTGACGCGCTCCGACATCCGCTGGCTGCGCTGCGACATCAAGGCCACGGCGCTGCTCGCCAACGCCATGCTGCGCCAGGAGGCGATCGACAACGGCGCGGCCGAGGCGATATTGATCCGCGACGGGCTCATGATGGAGGGCGCGGCGAGCAATATCTTCATCGTGCAAAAAGGTCGCGTGATCACGCCGCCGAAAGGCCCGTTCATTCTCCCCGGCATCACGCGCGATCTGGTGCTCGAACTCGCGCGCGCGCACGGCGTGCCGTGCGCCGAGGAGCCGGTGCCGGAGTCGGCGCTGCACCATGCCGACGAGATCTGGCTCACGAGCTCGATGCGCGAGATCATGCCGATCACGCGCCTCGACAACCGCCCGGTGGCGGACGGCAAACCGGGGTCGGTGCACACCAAGATGCTGGCGCTCTACAAAGACTACAAACGCGAGTTCGCCGCGGGCCGCGTCGAATGACCGATCTCGCCGCGCGCGTCGGCTTGCGCGCGCTCGGTCGCGTCGACTATGCGCGCGCCGTGACAGCGATGCGCGACTTCACCGAGCGCCGCGATGCGCACACGCCGGATGAGCTGTGGTTGCTGGAACACCCGCCGGTGTACACGCTTGGGCTCAAGGCACACGCAAAATCGGTTGCGTCCAACGGCATCCCGGTGATCCCAACCGACCGCGGCGGCGACGTGACCTACCACGGTCCGGGACAGCCCGTCGTCTACGTGCTGATGGACCTCACCCGGCGCGGCTGGGGTATCCGCCGGCTGGTGACGACGATCGAGCAAGCGGTGATCGACCTGCTCGCGGATTACGGCATCGACGCCGCGCGCCGCAGCGGCGCGCCCGGCGTTTACGTCGCGGAACGCAAAATCGCGGCACTCGGGCTGCGTGTCCGCCGCGGCGCGTCGTACCACGGCGTCGCGCTCAATGTGCGCATGAACGTGACCCCATTTGCGGCCATCGACCCCTGCGGTTACCCGGGGCTCGCCGTCACGCAGGTCGCCGATTTCGTACCCGATGCCGACCCGGCCGCCATCGGTTCTGCCCTACATGCGCGGCTGGCGACGGCGTTCGCGTATACTGCACGTATCGATTTCGGACATTCACTGCCGACGTTTAGCGACGCGGCCATGACGAGCCATGAGCACTGACGACATCCGCGCCGGCAAGGGCGCTGCCAAAACCGCGCGCATCCCGATCAAGATCGTGGCGCGCGAGCCCATGCGCAAGCCGCCGTGGATCCGCGCCAAGTCGCCGACCCATCCCGAGGTCGGGCGGCTCAAGACGCTGCTGCGCGAGCACAAGCTCAACACCGTTTGTGAGGAGGCGTCGTGCCCGAACTTGGGCGAGTGCTTCGCCCACGGCACCGCGACCTTCATGATCATGGGCCGGCTGTGTACCCGCCGCTGCCCGTTCTGCGACGTGGCACATGGGCGCCCGGCGCCGCTCGATGCCGACGAACCGGAGAACCTGGCGCGCGCTATCGCGGCGATGAAACTGCGCTTCGTCGTCATCACCTCGGTCGATCGCGATGACCTGCGCGACGGCGGCGCCAAGCACTTTGTTGATTGCATCCGCGCCGTGCGCGCGCACACGCCGCAGACCTCGATCGAGGTGTTGGTGCCGGATTTTCGCGGGCGCCTCGAGGCCGCGCTCGATATCCTCGGTCAGGCGCTGCCGGACGTGTTCAATCACAACCTGGAGACCGTGCCGCGCCTGTACAAGGCCGCGCGCCCCGGCTCCGATTACGCGCACTCGCTAAAACTGCTCGCCGATTTCAAGGCGCGCTACCCCGGTATTCCGACGAAGTCCGGTGTCATGGTGGGCTTAGGCGAAACGAACGATGAGATCGAGACCGTCATGCGCGATCTGCGCGCGCACGGTTGCGACATGCTCACCATCGGGCAGTACCTGCAACCGAGCCGGCATCACCTGCCGGTCGAGCGCTTTGTGACGCCGGCGGAGTTCGACGCCTTCGCCGCGCTCGGCAAGGCGCTCGGCTTCACCAATGTCGCGAGCGGCCCGCTGGTGCGGTCGTCGTATCACGCCGAGCTTCAGGCGCGCGGCGAATCCTAGTAAATGCTCGTTGCCAAAGTCGTCGCGCTGCTGTTGCTGCCGCCCGGCATCATCATTGTCATCGCGCTTCTCGGTCTCATATTGCGGCTGCGATGGCCGGTCTTTGGCGGCACGCTGGTGCTGCTCGCCGTGGTCGCGCTGTTCGCATTGAGCCTGCCCATCACCGCCAGACAGCTGCTCGCGGGACTCGAGACCGACGTAAAACCTCTGCCCACCAGCGGCTGGCAGGCCGACGCCATCGTCGTCCTCGCCGGCGGGCGCTTGGAGGCCACACCCGAATACGGCGGCGATACGGTCAGCGCCGCGACGCTCGAACGCCTGCGCTACGCCGCCCGCCTGCACCGCGCGACACGCTTGCCGCTGCTCGTCAGCGGCGGCTCGGTCTACGGCGAACCGGTGCCGGAAGCGGAGCTGATGCGCCAAGCACTGGAGCAGGATTTTGGGATCGCGCCGAAGTGGGTCGAGGGCCAATCGCGCAATACATACGAAAACGCGAGCTACAGCAAAACCATCCTCGAAGCGAGCGGCGTGCGCAAAGCGCTTCTCGTCACGCACGCCGCGCATATGCCGCGAGCGGAATGGGCGTTTCGCGCCGTCGGTTTGGAAACCGTCGCGGCGCCGACGGCGTTCGCCACCGTCAATCCGAGCACGCGATCGACCGATTATTTCCCGAGCGCCTTCGGCCTAATTCGAAGCAGCCGAGCGCTGCACGAGTACCTTGGGCTTGGGTGGTACCGCCTGCGGTATCCGACTCCGGCGTCCGTTGCGGCGACAGGAGTACCGGCACTCGACGCCAACTGAGTTTTGGGCGGGCGCCTCGCGCTCCGTCGATCACTGCGCTTCCAGCGCTCCCATCGTGGCATTGGGCCGGGCGCGCTGCGAACCGGACAAATCCGCAGTCATGAGCGAGGTGAAATCCGAGCTTCCCGTTGCTACATCCCCACCTCCACCGCCTTCGCCGCCCCCGCCTCCACAAGCCGCGAGCACCGCAACTACGACCAGGGCGGATACAACACGCGCAATCGAATTCATACCGATCATCACCCACATTGAAGATGCGTCATTTGACCATCCACACATTGAGTGTGGGAAGCGGTAACACCGACTCTTCCGCTTAAGCGCCGGCAACGACGGATCAGCGGTTTGAACGCGGCCGGATATCGGCGGACGAACGGGGTTTGGCGGCATTCGATCTTACGCCGCCATTTCGATTCGTGGCCTTCAGCTTCCAGATGAATCCATCGAGGATGTAGTGCGTGAGCTGCGGCACGGCCAGAAGCGACACAACGAGCGCAAGCGCGGCCGAGTCCTCGAGCTTGGGAAGATCGGCGAAGCCGACAAATGCTGACAAGTGCTCGCGCCATACCAAGCCGTGCCATAGACCCTCTTCCACATAGGCGAACAGCAACAGCAAACCGAGAAAGACCGGCAAAAACGGGACGGAAAATACGTAGCTCGACCGCAGACCGCCGAATAGCCTTCGCGCCGGCGTTACCTGTGCCTGGCGGCGGCCGTATATCCAGATCAGCGCCAGGTAGGGGATGCCGTGGCTGACGACGTTGGTGACGGTAAACGCCATATCGCCGTTGAGCAGGACAATGCCCACATACCAGGCGCCCGCAGTACCGATCACGACATACTGCTTCGGCCAGTTGACGTGACCGCTCGCGCGGTAAGCCGCCGCTTCCTTGATGGCGTAGGCGGCAAGGCTGAGCAGGTACGCCGCCAGCACCGGCGCATGCACCGCGGCCGGTAACGTGAAGAAATCGCCTTCGATAAACCAGTGAAATTGGCGTGGATGTGTGTGCCAGTAGACCAAGGGATAGATCGTCGCAAGATAGATCACGCTACGATCTATCCAGCGATGCAGCGTTACGGAACGTTCGCGACGCGCGTAGAGCACCATGAATCCGTATTGTTGGCGCACGAAATGAAACACCGCGATATAAGCCAGCACGCGCCAAAAGACGGCCGGGCCGGCCGCGTACAGCAGCGCGCCGCCGACCCATGCCAGCAGCGGAACAACGGTATATAGCGTACGGCGCGCGTTGAACTCGACCGGGTCGAAATAGGTGCGATACAGCGTGCTATACACGTGCGCCACATCGATCGCGAGTATGAACACGACCCAGGCCCACAGCGGCACGCCGCTGTCATCGCCGAACGCGTCGCGGAACGCCAGCACGAACGCGACCGCAAAGAACGGCGGTGCGAGGATGAAAGCACCGTCAAGCCAGCGCGAATGGATCCAAGGCGATGCGCGTGCCGTCATACGGCGTCGGCGTTCCCCTTTCGCCCCACGGCGCGCAACACCTGGTCGGCCGCCTGCACGCCGCGGTATTGCGCCTCCTCGAAGATCGATATCCCGCTCATGTCGGAGTGTGCGAAATGAACGCGGCCGAAAGACTGTTGCATGCGTCGCCGCGCCGCGCCCCACAAAAACCCCACGCCCGGGCCGCTCATGCCGTGGCCCCAGATCCAGATGTCGATCGCGGCGATGTCTTCTTTTATCCCACGATGCATGCGTTCGAGATCGGCGACGATGCCCGGGATCCAATCGGCGTGCTTGTTGGCGAGCGCGATGGAGCGCGCTTCGCGTTCCGGGATGGCGTCGAGCGGTCGGTAGTACGTGATGACGGTTTTTTTGGGGAACGCCCGCAGCGCTTGATGCGTCGCGACGATGTAGCCGAGAGAATCACTGTGGTAGCTAACATTGTCCCAGGACAACGGCGCGCCGGGACCGCCGGGCAGACGATTCAGCGTGATATTGGCAACCAGCCACGGCGTATATGCAAGCCCGGCCGGCACGCCGTGCCGGTTCGCATCCACGCCACGTATCACGTGCGCGGCGACGAAACGCGGTGCGGTAAAAATGACGTGGCGCGCGCGCACGCGCGTCGTTCGTCGCGCCGTAACCGCCTCGTACTCGAGCGACGCTTCGCCGGTCCCATTCTCGATGGCGAGCACCATCGCGTCGGTGCGAATGTGCTGCGCCACGCGCTCGCGCAGACGCTCCACCAGCCAGCCGTTGCCTTCCGGCCAGGTCAGAAGCGAACCTCCGTCGACGTTGGCCGCCACGGCATCACGCGCGGCGAAGTAGTGAACGCCGGCCCAGGCCGACACCTTATCTAAGCCCAGGCCATAATCGTCGCGGCAGCCGTAGTTCACGTACCAGCGCAGATATTTGGAGTCCCAACCGCGGCGTGCCATGAAATCGGCCATGGTGATGCGATCGAGCGCCTGCAGCTCGGGATCGCGCGAACTCAAATCGAGCGGGATGGTAAAGGCGCGTCGGCCGTCGCGACCACGCATATTCTTGTACCGCTCCATGGTGCGGAAGAAATCGTCGTACTGGCGTTGGTCCGACTCGGTCAGCGCCATCTGCGGCAAGACACCTTCCTGCCAGCGCCCTTGCAGGTACAACCGCTCTTGGGGATCGGCACACACGTGCAACTCGTCGTAGATCGGACGGCCGGCGGCGTCGCGGCCTTTGATCACACCGATCTCTTCTAACAGGCGATGCACGAGCCGCGCATCCCGGCCCGGTAACGGCAGATAGTGAGCGCCCCACGGATACGCGCTCACCGCATTGCGGCCGTAAGCGGCGTTGCCGCCGACGTGCGGCTCGATCTCCAGCAGCACGAAGTCGTGGTACCCGTTGCGATGCAACCACCACGCTGCGGACAGGCCGGCGATGCCGCCGCCGACGATGACGGTTTCTATCGTCTCCACCGGCCCCGCTGAATGGCCGACGCTCGGCTGGCGCAGCCGATGCCCAAGGTGTGCCGACGGGCCGAGCAACCGCCCATCGATGGATTGCGAACGGCGCGTGAAGCCGAAGTACGCCGCGGTCGCGATGCCCGCGGCGCCGGTAGCCCCGACGAGCGCCTTCAAGAACGCACGCCGCCCGCCGGCGCGCTTAGTGATGGACGTAGCGCGACCACTCGTCTTCAAAGTAACGCACCAGGATCTGATTGTTCAGTTTGTTGACCGCCTCGACGTCGCGGCGCATGTCATTAGGAAAGTGCAGCATCTGGCGCACGGTTTCGGCGCTGACGAACTTGAGGCCGTCGGGAAAGCGGGTCGGCATGGTAAACGGCCGCTTGGTCGCGATCGTGTAGCCCCATTCGCCGAACGACGGCACGTACGCATGGTACGGCGTGGTTGCGAAACCGACCGAGCGCAATGTCCGGTCGATACACCAGAACGAGCGCGGCGCTACGTAAGGCGACGTACTTTGCACGGCAACTACGCCGTCGTCCTCGAGCGCCGCGTATAGCAAGCGATAAAAGCTATTGGTGTACAACTTGCCGATGGAGTAGTTGGTCGGATCCGGCAAATCGACCACGATGAAATCGTAGCGCCGCCCTGGTGCGCGCAGCCAAATAAACGCATCGGCATTGACGATGGTCAACTTTGGTGACGCCAATGCGCCCTGGTTGAGTCGTATCAAGGTATCGTGCGAACGGAAAAGAGACGTAATATCGGGGTCCAGATCGACCAACGTTACCGACTGAACACTCGGATACTTTAATACCTCGCGCGCGGCCAACCCGTCGCCACCGCCCAGGATTAGCACGTGTTCCGGCGCATCGAGTGATGCCAAACCCACGTGCACCAGCGCCTCGTGATAGCGATACTCGTCGCGCGAACTGAACTGCAGATTTCCGTTCAGGTGAAGCCGCAAGTCATCGCCGGCGTTGGTCAGCACGATTCGCTGATATTTCGAGTGCTTGGCATAAATGATTTTGTCGGCATACGCCGCGGTCTCGGCCCACGACATGATGCGCTCGGCGTAGACGAACCCCAGCACCAGCCCGATCAACACGGCCACCGCCGAGCCGCGCAACAGGCGCACCCATGGCAGCTCGTGCCGGAATAGGTAGAGCGCCCACAAACCGACGAGCACATTGATGATGCCGAACAGAAACCCGGAGCGCACGAGCCCGAGTTGCGGTACGAGAATCAACGGGAACAATAATGAGGCCAATAGCGCACCCACGTAGTCGAAGGTGAACACCTTGGCGATGAGATCTTTGAATTCAAAATGCGACTTCAGGATGCGCATCAACAACGGGATTTCGAGCCCGACGAGCGTGCCGGTAATCGCCACTGTCGAATACAGCAACACGCGAAAACTGGCGACATGCTCGAACGCGGCAAACAACAGCGCCGCCGAGGTGCCGCCGACGAGACCGATCAGGATCTCGACTTCGATGAAAACGAAAATGAGGTTGCGGGTAACGTATTTCGACAGATACGAGCCGATCCCCATCGAGAACAGATAGACGCCGATGACGGTGGAGAACTGGGTGACCGAGTCGCCAAGCAGGTAGCTCGCGAGCGCCCCCGAAATCAGCTCATAGACCAGCCCGCACGTGGCGATGACGAAAACCGAAAACAGCAACACATAAGCCACGGCGCCGCTCTAGCCCTCAGCCATGAATCGCGGAGGCAATAATGAGCGCCATGCCGATGGTGAAAGCGCCGGTGACGATCGCCAGCGCCGTGTTGTGCTCCTCGACGATCTCTTTCCAAAACAATCCCGGCGTAATCTTATCGAAAATCCAAAACGAGACGCCGAGCACCACGAGGCCCACGACCGAAAACAGTAGGGCGTTCAATACCAATTTGAAACCGAAAACCGCTTCCATCGCATGCTCCTCATCGTTAGAGTTTACTTGTGACTGAACCCTTGCTGACTCTGCCCTTGCGGGCTCCACTGACCGGACTTTACCGAGTCCCAAACGGTCCAGCCGAGGCCGGACGCATAAACGAACACGGCACATACGGCGATGCCGAAGACGATGTAAATTTTTTGCATCACGCTTAATCGTCCTCGGACCAGTACGGTGAGAAATCGCTGGTCGACCAACGCGATTTCTCGAAGCTGCGCGTGCGCCACCACACTATGGCGGGCACGACGGTAAGCAACACCAACGCCAGCCAGAAGTTCGACCAGGTGACGACGTCGCGCCGCACCGTCAATATGTATGGACGCTGGGTGAAACCGGATGGCCGAATGTTGAGGTGATACGTGCCCGCTGGCACCAATGACAACACCACCCGGCTGCGGCGGCTGCCTTCCGACCAGTACTCGCCACCGTCGTAACCGTGGTAGTACTCGGCGCCCTGTTCGAATTCGCGCACCTCGCCGGTACCGTCATTGACGAGATCGATATCCAAACCGATCCAGTTGTTGTCGACGCCCGTATCGAGATCGAAACCGAGATTGGCCATCTCTTCGGAAACGGTGAACGGCTCGGTGACGGTCGGCATGCTGCCCTCCAGCATGCGCCGAAACACCACGTCGTTTGAGGATGTCAGCGCGACCCCAATCTGCAGCACGACGAGCGCTGCGACGAACCCCAACCATGCCTTGGCAATACCCGGGAAAATGCTGGATACGGTCGACGGCTGGTTCGGTGCCACGCCCTTTTGCCACGGCATCGGTTTGTCGATCTGAAACGCGGCCTTCACCGTCT